>JAIKWY010000181.1 GCA_024684395.1 Oscillospiraceae bacterium | reverse complement strand
CCCTCCCGGCATGGGAGGGGATCTGTGTGTATATGAAGAGGGTTCAGCTCTGGCTGGCAAGGAGCATCCGCTTGAGAATGCCAAGATCAAAGACGTCTATCGTCCCGTCCGGCATGAGGTCGGCACATGCAGCCTCCTCGGGCGTCAGCGGTGTCAGGCACAGCAGATACCGCTGGAGGAAGATCACATCCGTCACCGTGATCTCGCCGTCCCCGTCCAGATCGCCCTGCTCCTGCTCTGTAGGCGCTTCGGTCGGCGGCTCCGTTACGGGCTCTGTGGGCGCTTCTGTAGGCTGTGTCACTGGCTCAGTTTCCGGCTCTGTAGGCGCTTCCGTGGGCTCTGTTGCAGGCTCGGTCTCCGGCTCTGTGGGCGCTTCCGTCGGGGCTTCCGTGGACTCCGTCTCCGGTTCCGTAGGCTCTGTAGCCGATTCCGTTTCAGGCTCCGTCGGTGCCTCTGTAGGTTCCGTCGCAGGCTCCGGCTCGGTCGGTTCTTCTGTCGCAGGCGCCGTGATCCCCGGCAGATCGGAGAGCTTCACGCTGCACCGTGTCACCGCACCCGAGGGCGATGCAGACAGCGCATAATACAGGGTATCGCCATCGATGTACATGCCATAGATCCGGTTCCCGGCAAGCTGCTCGTCCGTCAGATCGAGCTGCCAGTAGACCTCGCCGTCATAGTATGCCATGATGGACTCCGGCGTGGAATAATACAGCACATCACCGCAGGCATCCGCCGAGATGAATGTCCCCGTGTAATAGGTCGAAGCGCCGATCACATTCCAGTACAGCGTCAGCGAGAGCATCTCCGTGCAGTCGGCTGTGACCGTCGCCGGATCATAGTCATAGAGATAGAACCAGCCCACCGCCGATGCCTTTTCATCCTGCTTGATGGTCAGCCACTGATCCTGATAGCGGCAGATCGCAGCACGGCTGTTATTCCAGAAGCCGCTGTTGTAGCGGTCGGTGACGTTCATCTCCGAGACCGGCTTGCCCGTGCTGATCTCCCAGTCATCGCCGGAATGCTTACTGTTCCGCATGGCGTCGCTGCTTTTCAGGAAGCTGTCATGCAGCACCACGCCGCAGTGCTCCTGGTAGCAGTCGTCCCAGGTGATGTCCACATGCGCCCATTCGCCGTCCAGCTCCACCAGGTTCCACGCATGCCCCAGCTCCGTGCTGCATACCATGTAGGAGTCGATCCCCTCCCGCCGGAGCAGCAGGTTGTACAGCCATGCATAGGCTTCGCAGACCGCCTTGCCACGCTCGAACATGCCGTAGACCGTGTGGCAGAGGTACTCCTCATCCTCGGTCGGATAGTCATCATATGCCATGTCATAGTCATAGTGGACAGCGATGTATTCATGCAGATACAGCGCCTTCTCCACATCCGACCATGCCGGATCCACCTGCGCAGAGATGGCATCGAGCTGACGGATCATGCTGTTATAGGTCTTGGTGTAGGCGGCATCGTCCACGAGATAGTAGATCACGATGCCGCTGATGTAATTCCCCTTCCGGGGGCTGTATGCCATTTTCAGGCTGATGGAATTCTTGTTGGTGAGGACGCCGGCATCATAGCCGCCGACCACCGTGGCAAACACCTGCATGAGCGAGTCCATCTCTTCCGTGCCGGCTTTCACGATCTGACCGGTGGAGGTGGAGAGCGCTGCCATATCCGCATGGTTCGTCAGTGCCTTGTAAATGCTCTCGGCAGCAGCGCTGCTCTGTGCCGCCGTCAGGCAGCCGACAGCGCCGATCCCGGAGAAATCCGGCACCGTTTCCGCCCCCGCAGGCAGGAGCGCACAGGCAGGCGCCAGCATCGCACATGCCGCAGCCGCTGCGATCATTCGCTTGATCCATGTATGCAGTTTCATACGATCACCTCATTCAAAAAGAGGGCGGTCGGTCTGTCCGGTACGCTCTGTTGGCGCAGCACCCCGCACCGGACAGATCTACCATTATCATCATCTTCTGCATACAGTGTAACACCGGAGTCTTAAAAGAATCTTAATCAGTTTTAAAAACAGGAAGTCATTCAGTCTGCCAAAAACCCATGCTATTATGGCGAAGCCAACCTGGTTTTTTGATCAAACTTTTTTTCTCTAAAAAAAGTTTGTGGGAGTCCAGAGGGCAAAGCCCTCTGGTCGCTCACCGCAGTGAGCGAAATCCCCTTGCCGGAGGGCGCTCCGCAAGGGGTGAATTGAAAAAACAGTCCCTCCGGGATCCACACCCGGAGGGACATCGTCTTTATTCCTTTGCAAGCAGCTCCCGCTTCATCAGCGCCAGATCGAACGTATCCAGTACGCCATCCCCATTGAGATCGGCTCTGTTCCATGCAATGATCCGTGCATCCGGCACAGCGAGCAGCCATTTCTGAAGCGCCACCACATCCGTGACACTGAGCTTTGCATCGCCGTCCACATCGCCCGCCTCGCCGCAGTTGACGATCGCCAGACGCAGCAGCGAATTGCCCGAAGCGATGCTGATCTTCCCCCACTGCTCCCTGGTGCCGCCGTAGGTGAGCGGGATACGCCCGGTGATCCCGTGGAAGGCATCCTCGCTGACGGTCTCCAGATTGCCGGAGAGCATCAGTTTTTTCAGCGCTGTGCATTCGTTGAAGGCATTCCGTGCGATGTAGGAAACGCCCCGCAGCTCGACAGACTTGAGCTTGCCGCAGCTCTCGAACGTCGAATCCCAGATGTTCTCCACACCCGCCGGCACCACAACGGAGGTGATGTCCGGGTCAGAATAGAACGCCCGGGAAGCAATGATCGTCACATCGTCCGGGATCACCACATCGCCCTTGCAGGTGCGCCCGTCGATGAGCGTGCCGTTCACGATGACGAGCGGATCCTCGGCACGCTTCGCTTCAAGCCACGGCGTCCCGGAAAAGACGCTGCTGTAGACATCCACCTGATGATCGGGGAAAATGACCTCTTCGAGCGATGTACAGCCGGAGAACACGCTCGACCGCAGGTTCACCACCTCCGCCGGCAGCTTCACGGATGTCAGGCTGATGCAGCCGCAGAACATGCCGATCGGCAGCTCGGTGATATGATCGGGGATCGTTGCAGCAGTCAGGCTCTCGCAGTAGGAGAACGCATCCATCCCGATCTCCTCCACGCTGTCCGGGATCACAACGGATGTGATGCCGCTGCATTCGAAGGCATAGGTGCCGATCTCGGTCACGCCGTCGGGGATGGCCACACCCCCCTCGCAGTTCCGTCCGTCCAGCACGATGTTGTTGAAGATAACGAGCGGCTCCTCCTCGACCAGCGCCTCCCACCAGGGTGTGCCGTCAAAGATGCCCTGCCCGAAATGTGTCACAGTAGACGGTACCGTGACCTTCTGCAGCGCTGTCCCGGCAAATGCCTCCGTGCCGATGGTTTTCAGCCCCTCCGAAAGCACCGCTTCTTTCAGCGCTGCACAGTTGGCAAATGCCTGTGCATCGAGCAGATATACCGAATCCGGGATCTCCGCTCTCGTCAGGTTCTGGCAGTCGAAAAATGCCCGTGTCCCGATGGACGTGACCGAATCCGGGATCGTCACTTCGCTGACAGCACAGCCCCGGAAGGCATCCGCCCCGATCTCCCGGACAGGCACACCGCCGATCTCCGCCGGGATCTCGGCAGTCTCTGCCTCCGGATCACAGGCAGCGATCAGCGCATAGTCATTGTATTTCCGATAGGTCAGCACACCGGCAGTGCCCTCGGTGTACGGCTCGCCCTCCGCTGCCGAAGCGCAGAGCGTCACAGCTGGCACCTGTGCCGTATGCGGCAGCACTGCCGTGACGCTGAATGCCGTCAGGCAGGCAAGACATGCCGCTGCTGTCCTGAATAAGGCTCTGTTTTTCATCAAGCTACATCCTCCCGTGGTATGGTGTTGTATCTGTTTCTATCCAACATCCCTATTATACCACAGGATCGCCAAAACGTCAATAGTAGGCACATCCTAAAAAGCAGGTGCAGGGGGCGCAGCCCCCTGCGAAAAAAAGCCCCCTCCCTGGGGGGAGGGGGTTGGGGGTGGGGGAAACCCGTCACTTCTTCCGGGACGTTTCATTGAGCCAGTCGCACACCTCATTGACCGTGTCATTGTCGGTGTAAATGTTCGTCATGCACTTGTTTTTCTGGATGCACATGTATGTGAGCGCCCCCGCTTTGTCATAGTAATAGCCGTACCATGCACTCGTCCCGGCTTCCACGGCGGGCAGCTCCATCGGCTCCTCAAATGTGAACCTCCCCTCCTGATACAGCGGCACCAGACGCCGGTACTGCGCCGCAAGATCTGCCGTATCGCAGGTGGAGACATAGTGCAGCTTCCCCGTCAGCGCCCCGGCTTCATACGCAGCGGCAAGCGTGCCGTTGTCCATCGCATTCACGTCCTCGTCCACGCAGGTGTAGAGAGCCCCCTCGCAGTCATAGAACCGGAGCGACATGACGACCGGCTTCTGCGCCCCGATCTCCCCGGGGGACATATCGCCGAGCAGATAGGAATTGTCGATCCGCTCGATGAACACGATCGGCGGCACGGCAGCGACCGTCCGGATCTCCGGCAGAGTCTCAGCCCTCTCCCCGCAGCCCGTGAGCAGAAATGCGGCAGCAAGTGCCATTGCGATGCTTTTTGTGATACTCGTTTTCATAGCGCCCATCCTTTCCCGGATCACTTGTTATCTATGATACGAACGGGAGGGCAGAGATTTATGGGGCGCACCGGATTTTTATATAAAAAGCACCCCGCCGCAACAGAGTGCTTTGTCATTCAGCTGTCCAGCCCGTCAATGAACGCCTGCACGATCGCAGCGCATTCCTCCGGCTTTTCCTCATACAGGAAATGGCTGCCGGGGAGATAGCGGATCTCGCAGTTCCCGAGCTTTTCGGCAAACGGCTCCAGCTCGTTCGTCCGGTTCTTCTCCATCTCGTCAAGGTATTTCTGACAGGCATAGCCCTCACGTTCTGCCTCATTTCCGGTGAAATCTTCGGCATAGTAAGCGATGAGCTCTTCCTTGTAGCCACAGCTGTCGAAGTACGCCTGTACCTCCTCCGCCGTGCGGTAGGCATCCCGGAAGGACAGATACATCTTCGGGACGTCATTCGGCGTGAGCGCCTCCCATGCGGCATTTTTGTTGACGTCGATATTCTCCCCTTCGGAACAGAGCGCATCCGAAGCGATCGTTGCGATATACATGATGTCAAAAGCCCGCTGCTCCTCGGCAGAGAGGTTCGGATCCTTCGGGATAAAGGCATGGAACGCCACATCCCCCACACCGAGATTGGCAAGGTAGTAGAACATATCCTTCCCGCCCTGCGGCTGCGGATCTGCGACCGGTGCCGGATAGGTGCCGTCCAGATTCGCCACCGCCTCGATCTCGTCAGGGTACTTGCTCACCCAGTAGGAGGCATACAGGCTGCCGAGCGAATGCGGCATCAGGAGGTAGGGCTTTTCCACGCCGGCATTTTCGAGCGCCGTGCGGTAGCTTTCCACGACCCGTTCCACCGTCATGGCTTCCTTGGTGTCATCGCTGCCGTCATAGCCCGGACGGGAGAGGAAGATCACCTCGT
Source organism: Oscillospiraceae bacterium (assembly GCA_024684395.1). Lineage (GTDB taxonomy): Bacteria > Bacillota > Clostridia > Oscillospirales > Ruminococcaceae > UBA3855. The sequence goes on along the minus strand of JAIKWY010000181.1, from coordinate 43,993 downwards.
TGTCCGCCTGGAACTGCCCCGCAAAGTCCTTCATGAAAAAGCGGTAGCAGGGGCCCGCACCCGAAAGCACGATGATCCGGTGCTTGCCGTCCGCATTGCCTGTCTTCTGTACATTGAGGGAATAGTCCCCCGCGGATGCCAGCTCGCAGAAGCCGTTCTCCTGCAAGAACGCCCTGTTTTTCGGGATCATGATCCGGTGATAGATGAACAGCCCCGCCACGGCTAAGATCAGCACGATCAGCAGCACGCACAGCGCCACGGCGATGCCCTTCAAGATCTTTTTTACAACGTTCATTTTCCCTCTCCTTGATAGTGTTATATATCAGTATGATATAGTTTGAGTATAGCATATCCGGGGACAGATGTCAAGAAGGAGCGCAGGCATTGACTTCCCCGCCGTTTTGTGGTATCATAGCAGTAGAAAAAACGAAAGGAGCACCCCGCATGGAGATCCGCTTCCTCAACGAGACCGACGACCCGATCACGGTCAGCCATATCTATGAACAAAGCTGGAAATATGCCTATCAGGGCATCATCCCGCAGGACTTTCTCGACAGCATCCCGCCCGGGCGCTGGGTCAGACACCTCGGCAAGGAGGGGATGCATCACCTTGTCATGCTCGAAAATGACCGCATGATCGGCACCGCCAGCTATTGCCGTTCACGCTGGGAACGCTACAGCGACTACGGCGAGATCGTTTCGATCTACTTCCTCCCGGATTACATCGGCAAGGGCTATGGCAGGCAGCTCTTCCGGCGATGCGTGGATGAGCTGCAAAACCTTGGCTATCGTCAGATCCTGCTGTGGGTGCTGGAGGAGAATGCCCGCGCCAGAGCCTTCTATGAAAAGAACGGCTTCCGCTGTGCAGATGACCGTCTGGAAAGCACCATCGGCGGGCAACAGGTCAGAGAAGTGCTGTATACATCCACTTGACATTTCCCCTCCCTTGTGCTACAATAGTACCATTCCGCACCATGAAAAGACCCGCAGCGGTCATGCTTACACGTCCGATGGTGCTCCGCCTCAGCACGCTGAACAGGCGTCCTGACATCCCATCACAGGAGGCAGCTATGATCAAAGGCATCCACCACATTTCCATGAAATGCAGCACCCAAGAAGCCTACCAGAAGGCGAAGGGGTTCTACTGCAACACCCTCGGACTGACCGTGTTCCGTGAATGGCAGGAGGGCATCCTGCTCGACACCGGAAACGGGTATGTCGAGATCTTCTGCAACGGCGAAGGCATCCCGGTCAAGGGCGCCGTCCGGCATTTTGCGCTGCTGACCGACGATGCAGATACACTTGCCGCAAAGATCAGAGCTGCCGGGTATGAGGTCTTTATCGAGCCGAATGATATAGACATCCCCTCCGAGCCCGTCTATCCGATCCGGATGGCATTCTGCACCGGACCGCTCGGCGAGGAGATCGAACTGTTCCAGGAGAGGTGATATGATGCAGAACTATACCATCCGCCGCAACGCACTGACCGCCGAGGAATTTATCTCCCTCTGGGAAAGTGTCTGGGGACAGGCGCCCACCCCCGAACAGACCCGCCTTGCGATGGAGCACACGCTGTTCCGTGTCTCTGTCTATGACGGGGAGCAGGTCATCGCTATGGCGAGAATGATCGGCGACATGGGGCTCTGCTACTACATCAAGGATGTCGTCGTCAGACCGGAATACCAGAAGCAGGGGCTCGGGCGGCTGCTCATCGAAGAGCTGCTCGCCTTCGTCAATGCCAACGGCATCACCGGCACGAGCGTCTTTGTGGAGCTCTGTGCGATGCCGGACAAAATGCCGTTCTATGCACAGTTCGGCTTTGCAGCGAACGAAGCCCAGCGCATGAAACAGATGTATCAGATCCAGTAAACGCACACAAAGCCACAGGAGGCACCTATGCTCAGACAATACGCTTTTTCCTTCACCATCCCCGACCTCGAAGCAGTCCGTTCCGAGGTCGCCGTGAAGCTGCACGGCTGTCTGCTCCACAACGTCACATCCGCCGATGCCGAGCGCTTCCACCAGACCGGCTCACATCCGTTCTCGCTGTACTGCGTCCCCGATGCGGACGGGCATACGATCACGGCACGCATCTCCTCGCTGTGTGAAGCGGGCGATGTGATGATCGAAGCGGCGATGCGGCTCCGGACGTTCCCCATCCCCGGCGTCGGAAGATTCCCCGTGACCCCCGGCGAGCAGATGCAGACGACCCTCCCGGCGCTGCTGGAGACCGTGCAGGGACGGCGCTTCCGGATGCTGTTCCTGACCCCGTCCGGCTTCAAACGTGCCGGAAAGGAGACCGGCTTCCCGGATCTCCCGATGCATTTTCATTCCGTGCTCCGCCGCATGGAGCAGTTTGAGAACGAGACCATCAGCATGGAGGACTTCCGTGCCGCCTTCGGCAAATGCCGCTTCGGCAGCTGGGAGCTGCGGGAGTACCCGTATCATATCAGCGGGCTGACCATCCCCGGCATGGCTGGCTATGCCGATGTCACCCTCCCGGAGGAACCAGCCGCCGCCGACCTGCTCCGGAAGGTCATGCTCTACGCCGCATTCAGCGGGACAGGCGGCAGGACAGGCATGGGCATGGGCGGCTTCTTCCTGCAAAGCCTGTAAAAACAGCTCCTCCTCCGCAGCCGTGGAAGAGGAGCGCTTTTCGGGCACCTCTAAAAACATAGTATTCAGCGGCTTTTTAGAGATGCCCTTTGATGGATACAATGGATACGGATGCGGATGTTCATAAAAATGTAACATTTCAGAACGTCCCACGCCCGGTTCGCACCGTCGCAGGCATGGGAAAAGCGGCATTTTCGCCCCTGTTTTTTCTTCGATGATAGTCATGTTTTCAGGAGGTCTGCGCCGTCCGTTTCCAAAAAATTCTGCATTACCCCTTGACTTTTTGTGCAAGCTGTGCTATACTAAGAACAGATGCAGCGGCGGCAGCTGTCAGAATGCACAGCAGCGACGTTATATGATACGCATATTTGATGCGATTTTGCTGATGCATCTCACGCGCCTCACGGCGATTGAAACTCCCTAACGCATGTTTATAGTCTTATTTTCTCTGAGATGCATCTCCCGCGCCTCGCGGCGATTGGAAGCTAAATGCTTTATGTTTTCTTTTCATTTGTGTTGCACCACCCACGCCGCAAGGCGCTTGAAACCGCATACCTGACGAGAGCACGCCTGTCCGGGCGTGCTTTTTTGTCTGCATCGGCGCAGCCAAATCGACAAAAAGCAATTGTCATAATTGTCACATGCTACAAAGCCTTGCCATTCATCGTGAATTCAACTGATTATTATTGACTGTATAGCAATACAGTTGTATAATAGCGATAAAGGCGAGAGCCTACGTCCGGTCTCACGATCGGTCGATCTACAAGGAGGTGCAGACATGATAACAGCACTTTACGACTGCCGAAGCAAGCAGGAGTATATCTACCGGACAAACCGCATCCGAGAGATCAGCGGAGCGTCCCTGATCCTTGCCAGCGTGTACCGCTGGATGCTGACCGAGGTCGAAAGCCACGGCATCCGCATCCTGAACAGCTGGAAAGAGGATCTCAAAGCAGGCAAGCCCTTTGTCAAGGAGGAATTCAAGCAAGCCGGCTATGACGGCGTTGTGATCTACGAGGGTGGCGGCAATCTCTATGTCCTGTATAAGGACAAGGAGACCTTTGTCCGGGTCAACCGCATTTTCTCGAACATGCTGCTGCGGCGGACGTATTCTGTCAGCGTCATTGCTGCATGGACAGAGACGACCGATGATTTCTGCAAAGACCGCACCGAGCTCTACCGTGCCAAGACCCGCGCCAAGAATCTCGGCACCTATTCCGCCCCGTGCAATGTGCTCCCGTTCACGATGATCGACCGCCAGACGTATCTGCCCATCTGCTCCCGTGAAAAGCTCGACCAGAAGAGCGAATGGACGATGGAATCCCTCAAAAAGCAGCGGTATTATACCAAGCATGAGCAGGAATGCAGCACCGACTGGCTCGATGAGCTTGTCAAGGACAAGGGCACCGACAGTATGCTCGCCGTCATCTATATTGATGGCAATGACATGGGCAACAAGATCAAGAAATGTACCGAAGGGCTGACGGATTATACAGAGTCCGTGAAGGTCCTCCGTGATTTTTCGGTACGCACAAGGGAATGCTTTGTCGATGCGCCGCTCCGTGCGATCGAGGAGCGTCTGGCGAAGCTGAATGAACGTGACGCCGGCAAGCCGAAGAGCAAGCCGCACAAATACCGCTGCATCATCAGTGACGGCGACGAGATCACGCTCGTGTGCCGTGCATCGGACGCAGCGGACATCGTAGAGGCATATTTTGAAGCCCTCGGCAAGACCGAGCCGCTCGTGCCGGGGATCCGGAACGCCTCCTGTGCAGGCATCGCCATTTTCCACAGCCATGCGCCCTTTGCCGATGTCTATCAGATCGCAGAAGCGTGCTGTGAATCCGGCAAGAAGAAGACCCGCAGCAGCGGCAGCGAGGTCAGCTATATCGACTTCCACTATTGTCATGCAGGCATCACGAACGAGCTCGATGTCCTGCGTGAGGAGCAGGAGCAGCGCTACACTGCCCGCCCGTACACCGTGGAGGATTTCGCAGCCTTCCGTGACCTGATGCAGATCCTCGGAAAGCGCTGCATCGGCAGAAGCAATGTCAAGTCGATCGGTGAGACCATCGTCCGTGGCGACGGCGCCTATCAGTTCGAGCTGGAGCGCATCTGCGGCCGTGACACAGACGGCGCCTTCACGGGTCTTGTCAGAGCGCAGACCCCCGGGCTGAAAGAGCAGCTCTATGATGCGTCGATCGTATTTGATCTCTGGGCAGAAAAGGAGGATGCATGATGTATCAGCTCGTTATCACATTACAGTCTGCACTCTGTGCAGCAGACGGCGACGGCTTTGCCTCCGTCATTGATACCGACATCGTGACCGATCAGCACGGCATCCCCTACCTTCCGGCACGCCGGATCAAGGGCTGTCTGAAACAGGCGGCAAGCTACATCGGCTCCGCCCAGATCGCAGCGATCTTCGGCACGAGAGGTGCAGCCGCCCCCGGCTCTCTGCACATCAGCAACGCAAAGCTCTCCTGCTATGATGCCGTCCTGACGGCAGCAAAGGAGCTCCCGCCCCAGCAGGTCACGGAGCTGTTTGCCGATACCATCGCCGCCACGGCACTCGATGAAAACAGCGCCGTCAAGGAAAACACGCTGCGCTTCATTCGTGCCGTCAGCGCCGCCGCCCCGTGGAGCAGCGCCGAGGATCCGGAGCCGCTCCGCTTTGTGGCAGATGTGGAGATCGGCGAAGCATATGTCCCGGAGCTGAAACGCATCTGCAAGGCGCTCCGCCACATCGGCTACAAGCGGAACCGTGGCTTCGGTGCCGTGACATGCACCCTCCGGGAAGCCGAAGCAGCAGGCAGCGCCCCCGCAGCGGAGAGCCTTGATGATACAAAGCGCTACACCCTGACCTATGCCGTCCGTCTCGAGGAGCCGCTGATGCTCCCCGGCAAGGCACCGGACGAAACACAGGATCATGTCAGCGGACAGCAGGTCATCGGCGTGCTCGCAGGTGCCTACCTGAAAACGCACCCCGCCGATGCCGCCTTTGAAGCATTGTTCCTGAACAGCGATGTCCGCTTCTCCGACCTGAATATCACAAATGACGCCCTGGAGCTATACATCCCCGTCCCGCAGTATCTCGGCAAGTCCAAGGATCCGAAGGATGCCGGCGAGACGCTCAACATGCTCGAAAAAGAGAAGCACGAGGGCAGGATCCTCAAGCCCATCAAGACCGGCTATGTCAGCAAGCAGCTCGAAGTCCGCAATGCCAGCCGCCAGCGTGTCTATCACAATGCCTGTGACCATGACGGCGACGGCGGTCTCTACACCCAGAACTGCCTGACAGAGGGGCAGCTCCTCCGTGGCACGATCTCGGCACCCGGCGCACAGATGCGCATTCTGACAGAGCTGCTCCGGACATCCCCGCTCCGCTTCGGACGGAGCAAGACGGCGCAGTATTCCCAGTGCAGTCTTGTCGCCGTGCATCTCGGAGAGGAACAGACCGGCGAGGTGCAGATCCCCGCAGGACACTACACGGTCTATGCCCTCACCTCGGATGTCATCCTGACGGACGAATACGGCAACTATGATGTCACCGCCGCAGCCCTCTGCAAGGCGCTCGGCATCACCGGTGAGATCGACCCCTACAGCACCCTGAAATACACCGTCCTCAAGGGCTTCCTGACCGTGACCGGCTTGCAGAAGGCGCACATCCGTGCCATCGCAGCAGGCAGCATCCTGATCGTGAAGGAAGAGTCCGCCCGCACACTGCCCGAGGTCATGTACATCGGCGAGCAGCAGAATGCCGGACTCGGACAGGTCAGGATCTTCCCGGCAGACAAGCTCCTGGACAGCACGCAGAACGTCCTGTCCGCCCCCCAGCCTGCGACAGCCGAGGACGCTGCCATCCGGCGCTTCTTCTCGGAGCTCGACAAGGCGGATGACCGCAAGCGTGCAGCCGTTGATTTTGCCAGGGACTATGCAAAGCAGCTCGGCAAATGGACAGCCGCCTTCATCGGCAGAGTGACGCTGATGATCAAGCAGTCGTCCGACCGCAGCGACCTCGGCACCCGCATCGACAGCATCAAGTCCAAGACCAAGAAAGCCGTCGCACTGGATCTGCTCAAACGATCCGAGCCCGAGACCTACGAGACATGGGCGCAGCAGAAGGACTATCTGCTGACGATCATGACCGTGCTGAAATACCGCAAGAAGCGTGAGGATTCCAGAAAGGAGGAGCAGGCATGAACCACATCTACTACAGGATCACATTCCGTGCAGCCTCGTCGATCTCTGTCGGAAGCGGCGAGGACCGCAAGTCCGACCACGACGTGATCCGCCGCAAGAACGGCAGACCCTACATCCCCGCCTCCTCCATCGCCGGCGTGTTCCGGCATTACTATGACAAAAAGCCGGCGCTCCGGAATGAGCTCTTCGGCACCATCAAGGGCGAGACCACGCCCAGTGCGCTCATCTTCTACGATGCCGAGCTGACCGGTGCCTGCTCCGACAACATCCGTGACAGCGTCAAGCTGAAAGACAAGGTCGCTGCCAAGGGCGCAAAATTCGACATGGAAGTCATCGAGAGCGGTGCTGTTTTCGTCACCTATCTCGAACTGGATCAGTTCCATTCGCAGTATACCGAAGCCGTCGAAGAGCTCCTGTGTGCGATGCAGAGCGGCGTTCTGCGGTTCGGTCACAAGACCTCCCGTGGCTATGGCGTGACCGAGATCACCGATGTCCGCCGGATCAGCTTTGCGCTGGAGGATCCCGCCGGGCTCGATGCATGGCTCGGCTTCGACCTGATGCATGACGCCTGCTGGGAGAACGCTGTGCCCCTGTCCGTCGATACCATCCCGCAGAACTGCCTGCGCATCGACCTGAAGCTCCGCCAGCAGAGCGGGCTTTCCATCCGCACCTACTCCACCGATGTCGCCCCCGACCTCAGCCATCCCCTGCCGGATTTCAAGCAGATGACCATGCAGAACGGCACCCCCGTCATCCCCGGCACCTCGTGGGCAGGCGCATTCCGGGAGCGGTTCCGGCTGTTCACGGATGAATCGCAGACCGATGCACTGTTCGGCTATGTAAAGGAAAGAACGCAGGAGACCCAGCGTTCCCGCATCTGCTTCTCGGAGTCGCAGATCACCGGCGCCACCTGCAAGGAGATGACCCGGAACTCCATCGACCGTTTCAGCAGTGCGACCAAGGACACCGCCCTCTACACCGAGAGCACCTGCTACAGCGGCGAGACCGGTCTGACGATCACGCTCCTGCCGGATGCCAACGGCGATGCCCCGTCCGCCGCAGAGCGCACCGCACTCAGCGCAGTGCTCCTCGATCTGCATAACGGTTTTCTGGCGCTCGGCGGTCTGACATCGGTCGGCAGAGGGATCTTCTCCATCGAGCAGATCACGGTCAACGGCGAGGATCGGACGAACATGCTCGCCCCCGAGCATGTCGCAGCGCTTCTGGAGGTGTGATATGAGCAAGGAATATATTACCGCACACGGCACCGTGCCGGAAGCGGAGCTGATGCAGTGCATCGCAGAGTATCAGTCGGACAGGACAAATGCCTATGCCGTCTGGACGAACCGTTTTGCCTGTGCAGGGCAGTTTGACGGCAGCGATCTGGCGCATTTGCAGGAGGTGCGCATCTTCTGCGAGGAGCGGGAGTTCCGTGCCCGCCGCAGCGGTGACGCCTTCCTCTGGCGTGTCATTGATGATGAAGCGTTCAGGACAGCGCTCGCCGGCGAACCGGATGCCTTCCTGGGCAAGTATGAGAACCGCATATTCGATGAGAGCCACTGCCTCGACATCGACAAAAAGGAAACGCAGGGCACAGCCTATACCACCACCGGCGGCGGACATTACACACTGCCGGAAGAAGGGCTCGAAACCGTGCAGCTGCGGAATTATCTCGACTATGACGAAGACGGCATCGTGCAGGTGACAGACTTCCGTCTGGTCGGATTCAGGAAGGGAGTGTAAGGCGATGGCAAATCAGAACTGGTATGGCGGCGGACAGCGGCGCCCCCAGGGCAGCTCCGGCGGCGGAAGACCGCAGCAGAATCAGAACTGGGAGGTAGACACCGGGATGAGCTTCATCAATCCCTATACCTTCGCAGCGCTCGGCGGCGACGTTGTGCGCCAGGAGCGCCGGTACGGCGACCTGACCGGCAAGATCTCCTGTCTCCTGAGCGTGAAAACGCCCCTTGCACTGCCGGATACCGAGCACATGCAGGAGGACGGCATCAAGCACAAGAGCTTTCCGTTCTTCCGTCTGAACGGAGAGCCTGCCATCCCCGGCAGCCAGCTCCGCGGCGCAGTCCGCAGCGTCTTCGAGACACTCAGCAACAGCTGTCTGTCCGTCAACAATAACAACATCCTGTCTTCGAGACACACAGCCCCCCGCCGCCCCGGCATCCTGCAAAAGAAGGACGGCGTATGGCATCTCTATCAGGCAGAGATGGAGCGCATCACCTATGATCTGAAACCCGGCAAGGACGAGGTCATCCGCAAATGGAAAAACCCGAACCTCGCCCGGAAATTCCATCTCGATCCGAACGATGTCTTCACCTACGTGTTCACCAAGGGCGCAGAAGTCCCCTGCAAGCGGCTTGACGCTGCCGTCAGCGACTATCTGGCGAACATTGACATCTACAAGGAAAATGCCGGCAATGACAAGATCGCCGCCAAGCTGATCGAACAGCTCACCATCAAAAAGACCGACCCGGAGGGCAAGCTGTACCCGCTGTTTTACGAGACCGTCAAGGACGGGCTCGGCAACAGCAATATCTACCTCTGCCCGTCCCAGCTCGGCAGAACCGTCTATGCCAAAAAGCTCGACGACCTGCTCGGCACCCACCGTTCCTGCTCCAAGCGCTCGGACGGTCAGCTCTGCCCCGCATGTGCCCTGTTCGGGACACTGACACAGAGCAAGGAGATCGCCGCATTCGCCGGACAGCTCCGCTTCACGGATGCCTCCGCTGTCAGCGGCACGGTCAGGATGACCCCGTCGCTCGTCACGCTCAAAGAGCTCGCCTCTCCCAAAACGACCTCGGTCGAGTTCTACACCGTGCGTCCGAAAGACCCGAAGACCGGTCAGCCCGCCCTATACTGGACCTATGAATCCATGACATCCGGCTATGACCGCAAGACGAACGCCCCCTACCGCAAGCTCGTGGATGTCGCTCTCAACGGCAGAAAGTTCTACTTCCATGCCCCCGAGCTGAAAGAAACCGACTACAGCACCAAGGATCGCACCAAGCGCAACAGCTCGATGGAGCTCTGCCAGCCGGGTGCGCAGTTCCGGTTCGAGATCTATTTCGAGCGCATCACGCCCGAGCAGCTCCATGCGCTTGTCTGGGCGCTCACGCTCGGCGAGAACACGCCGGATTCCCCCATGCAGTACAAGCTCGGGCACGGCAAGCCGCTCGGTCTGGGCGATGTGAAGATCACCGTGGAGGAGATCGGCATCCGCAGATTTGACAGTGACGGCTACCGGATCGAGATGTCGGATCCTGCCGCATTTGCGGAGATGCCGTTCAATAAAGCCGACAAGGGCGTGCAGGATCTGTTGAAGATCCTCAATGTCCACACGCTCGATGATGACTATGCCAAGGGCAGACGGATCAGCTACCCGAAGGCGATCGGCGGCGGCAAGGGCGACAACGCCGCAGCATCGCACCAGTGGTTCAAAGCCAACCGTGAGATGGGCGAAGGCGGCAAGAGCTTTGCCTGGTCGGCGAAGTACACGCTGCCCCCGGTCAGCAAGCCGGATCACTCGCTTCCGGGCTTCGTGAAGAGCGGAGCGCCGCAGGGAGGCTTCTACGGCAAGAAACGATGACCGCATCGAACAGGAGGTCTGATGCCCCTCAGACCTCCTTGTTCATAAAAATGTAACAATATACAGAGCATCGCCGCCCGGTTCGCACCGTCGCAGGCATGGGAAAAACGGCATTTTTGCCCCTGTTTTTTCTTCGATGATAGTCATGCTTTCAGGAGGTCTGCGCCGTCCGTTTCCAAAAAATTCTGCATTACCCCTTGACTTTTTGTGCAAGCTGTGCTATACTAAAAGCAGATGCAGCGGCGGCAGCTGTCACAATGCACAGCAGTGACGTTATACGATTTGCATATTTGATGCGATTTTGCTGATGCATCTCACACGCCTCACGGCGATTGAAACTTTCTTTTGAAAGAATAGTTAATCCAACACTTACAGGTTGCAACTCACACGCCTCACGGCGATTGAAACATCATCGACATGAGTTTCGCAATCTTTTTACGGTTGCAACTCACACGCCCCACGGCGATTGAATCATCTCCCGGTATTTTGCAACCGAAAGGTGCTTACGGTCGCACCTCCCCCGCCCCACGGCGATTGAAACAGCTGCTCCTCTGATATCTGTCTGAGCAGTTTCTGGGTGTTGCACCTCACGCGCCTCGCGGCGATTGAAACGTTCTCGTTCTTATTGTTTTCCTCCTTAGTGGAGATGCATCTCCCCCGCCCCACGGCGCTCGAAGCAAGACCCGAAGCGGTCTCTGAGGAACGATCCGTTCCAGAAACAAAAAAACGGCAGGACAGTGTCTGGCTGTCCTGCCGTTCATGCTATTTCAATATAAAAAACCTCCCATATGCGCAAAAATGCCCTTATGCCATCCTGGCACAAGGGCATCTTTTATGGATCATCCATACAGTATCACAGAGACCGTAAACACCCCATCCTCCGGGAGGAAGGAGCAGGAACCGGCATACTTCTCCGTGATCCGTTTCACAGAGCTGATGCCGATGCCGTCTCCGGGATGCTTGGTCGAATGGAAATCGCCTTTCTCGTCACGGGAGACCGCCCCGCAGCTGTTTTTCACGATGATCGACAGGCAATGTTTCCCGCTCGGCATCTCGGTATAGGCAGCCGTAAGGTCGATGAACCGGCTGCCCTCCACCTCCTTGCAGGCATCGGCGGCATTTTCAAGGATATTGCCGAACAGCACCGCCAGGTCCTTCTTGTCGGCAAAGATCGCCTCCGGAATGTCCGCCCTGACCGTAAATGCAATGTCATTCTGGCAAGCCGTCTCCGAATACAGCGCCAGCACCACATTGACCGTCTCGTTTTCACAGCGGACAAGCGGCTGATCCAGGCGGTTCTGCTCGGTATACATCGTGATCAGGTCGTCAAGCGCCGTAATGTCCCCGCTGTCCCGGATCTCTTTGAGCAGCGCCGCATGATGCCGCAGATCATGCCTTGTACGGCGCATATTGTCGAGCCGCTCGTTCAGGCTGTCATATTGCAGCCGCTGGATGGAAAGAGAATGGTTCTCCGCCAGCAAGGTGAAATTCTTTTCATACAGCGCCGCCAATTGTACAATGATGCGGTAGATCAGCATCGACCCCGCCGTCACCGCAAACAGATACAGCGAATTGAGCGGATTCAGCCGTTCCTCCAGCGTAGATTTATCGGAACCGTAAAGGCTCTGGAACCAGATCAGCGAAAACACCGCCGGCACGAGCCAGAGGTAGCGCCACAGATAGCCCTGGATCTTGACCCTATAGGCATCATCCGGCAAATCATCGTGCGAGCAGATGTTCTGGAAGATCAGGAAGTAAGCGAACGTCAGTTCGAGGAACAGCACAGGCAGACTGCACAGCGCATAGGTATAATGCAGCCGCAGCTGCGCCAGCTCCGGGAACAGCAGCCCCTCGATACACTTTCCGCCATACAGCATGATATTGCCCATATTGCTGAGCGCCAGAACGGTAAACACCAGCTTCCCGACATGCTCTTTCAGCATGACGAAGATAAACACAAGGTAAATGACGATCTCGATGATGTCGATGGCGGTCATGTTGGCACCCGGCATATAATCGCCGACCTGCGGGAGGATCATCTGGACGATCCATAGGAGCGCCGTCATGACGATGGTGAATGTTTTGCCGAACCGCCAATGCCCTCTGTAGGCATACAGCACCAGGAGCATATGCGGGAGCGTCCGCAGCACATCATAGAGCATAGATTCCCATAAATGATAAGGGGGATTGTCAGTCATAGCGACCTCCTTTGCCAGCCGATTCCAGCCATCCACAAAGGCGGCTGTTCCTATATTATTGTATCACAGATCCCCTTTCCCGTCAAGAAAAAAATGATCATAGGAATGCCAATTCCTAATAGTGGATGCAGAACCTGTCATTCTACAAGTCGGTTTTAAGGTGCGCCAGCCCCCTCTACTCCCTCCCCCTGTGGGATAGCAGACCGCCGGCAGGCTTGCAAGCGCTGCCTCGTTCAGGCAATGCGGTGCCGCTACGGTTCACAAAAGCGGGTCTGAGGGTGCGCAGCATCCTCCATCTCCCTCCCCCTCTGGGGGAGGTGCCGCCGAACGGCGGCGGAGGGGGGCAGCATAGCACGAGACCCGGCTTTATCGACAAACCTGCCCGTCGCCCCCTCACTGTACGTTTCATGCAAATTCAAAAACATTTGGTGCACAGTATGGCATTTCCTCTCATTTTATGCTATAATGAAGACAGAAAGAAACAACGCACGACATTCTCCCACGCTTCCCCCCAAAAACCCATGCAAAAAAGCAGACAATTCATGCACATTCTGGTTTTTCTCTGATTTTTATGCTATAATAAAAGCATAAGAACGGCAAACGCCACTGAACAAAAGGAGGTAATCATATGCTGGTAGCAATTTGCGATGACACACGGGCAGATGCGGAAAAGATCCGTTTCTCGCTGATGGACATCACCGACGACCTCGAAACAGTCTGGTTCGATTCCGGTACAAAGCTGATCGAGAGCATCAAGAGCGGTGTATACTACGCACTTGTATTTCAGGATATCTATCTCAATAACGAAAGCGGCATGGACACAGCACAGGCTGTCAAGAAGTATTCCCCGGATACCCAGATCATTTTTGTGACAACAAGCCTTGACCATGCAGTTGATGCCTTCAAGGTACAGGCAGCGGATTATCTGGTGAAGCCCTGCTCCGAGACCGAGATCGTCAAGGCATTTGCCCGTGTCAACATGCGGATCAACAAGCCGGAGACACCGCCGGTCGTGCTGAATGTCGGCAAGGAGATCCATGTATTCTATCATGAAAAGGTCATCAAGCTCGAAAGCGACCTGCATTACACTGTCATCCACCAACAGAGCAAGAAGAGCACCCGGGTACATATCAATTTCAAGGATGCCGCAGAGCTGTTCGGCAACAAGTTTATTGAAGTGCGCCGTGGTCTGCTCGTCAATCCGGCATACATCGAGCGCCTCAGCGGTTCCGATATGATCCTGTCCGACGGCAGCTCCTACAAGCTCCCCCGTGCCAAGAAGGACACCATCGTCGCCCGCTATACCGAGTTCCTGACCAAGGGACTGGCACAATAAGGCAACGCTGACATCGCCTCATCAGACAACAAAACGACAGCTCCCAGCAGGCACTCGCCCGCCCCCGGATCCGAGTAGCCGCTACAAAAATGGCTTAGATACGACCCGCTCTCGTATCTAAGCCATTTTCATTTTCGGATGTGATCCGCTGTCATTCGATGATCATCCTATAAGGATCCAGAAAGCCCTGTATTCCCACGCTGTACCACTTCTTGTAAAATTATATGTAAAAATGTCGAAATAAGTATTGACACAACGTGACAAATATGTTATAATGTGATAAGTAAAGAGCCGATTTAAAACACGAAACTGCTCTTTACCCTGCACCGCACCTGACCTTTGCCATGACCGTGTCATGGTACCGTCAGAAATGATGTGGTGTAAAAAAATAATAGCATTGGAGGATCAATTATGGCAACGGTAACATTTGAGGACATGTTCGGTGATGTGAATGATGTGGCAGAAAGCATGCCGATCATGCAGGAAGACATCGAGATCGTAGAGGAAGGGCAGAAGTGGAACAGCCAGGGTGAGCACCCGATCATCGTTCTGGTTCTTGACTGCTCCGGTTCCATGAGCATCAAGGACAGCGAGACTGGTGAACCCAGGATCGAATTGGTCAAGCGTTATGCTCAGCAATTTGTCAATACGAATCTGATCGCAGACGTAGACAAGGAAAAGGTTGAGCTTTGCGTGATCACGTATGATACTGATGTAAGGATCCTGAAGGATTTTGCACCGATGACTGCGATCAGCGATGACTTCAGCTCGCTTGAAGCAAGCGGTCTGACTGCGACCTATTCCGCACTGACAGTAGCCGTTAACGCAGCCCGCAAGAGAAGAAACGAAATGCTGAATGAAGGCGTTGCCTGCTTCAAGCCGATCATCTTCCTGGTAACAGACGGAAGGCCCGAGGGTGACAACAATATGAGAGAAGGCTGCAAGAAGGTCCTCGAAAGATATGTGGATAAGGATGAGAACGGCAAGGTCAGAATGCGTCTTATCATCTGCGGTATGGATCAGTGCGATATGAAGGAAATGAATGCGCTCTGCAGGGACAAGCAGCTCATCGGACTGCAGGATGCAAGTGCGCTTGACGATGCATTCAAGATGATGACCGCAAGTCTCGCTGCCGTATCCAGCTCGACTGTACACGACTCTGAGATCACCCTTGCGTTCAAGGCCGCCAACAGCAAACTCCTTATGCCGAGCAGCCAGGGTACTGCCATCCAGCTTGGCTGATGCAGTTCTGATATCACAAGGGATCTCTGATCCGTACCGATCCATTCAGGGATCAGCATGCTGTTTCTGGGGCTTTGCCCCGGAAACAGGCATTTTAGTATCGTAGTCGTATCACAGTGCAGTCAGTAATGATGTGAATTGTAACAAAGCATTGGAGGATGTATTTTGGCAAAGGTATCATTCAAGGACATGTTCGGTGATGTGAGTGATATGGCAGAAGACCTGCCGATCATGCAGGAAGACATCGAGATCGTAGAGGAAGGAAAGAAATGGATATGCCAGGGCGAACACGTGATCATTGTCCTGGTCCTTGACTGCTCCGCTACCATGGGGATCCAGGACAGCAAGACTGGTGAACCCAGGATCGAACTGCTCAGGCGCTTTGCCCAGAAGTGTGTAAATACAGATCAGATCTCAGATGTAGACAAGGAAAAGGTCGATTTTTGCGTGATCACGTATGATTCCAAGGTCAGGATCCTGAAGGATTTTGCACCGCTGACTGCAATCAGTGACGACTTCAGCTCGCTTGAAGCGACCGGTCAGGCTGCGGCATATTCCGCACTGACAGTTGCCGTTAACGCTGCACGCAAGAGAAGAAATGCAATGATGAATGAAGGCGTTGCTTGCTTGAAGCCGGTCATTCTCATGGTGACAGACGGACTGCCTGCGGGAGACGACGATATGAAAGAAGGCTGCAAGAAGCTTCTTGCAAGATATGTGGATAAGGATGAGAACGGCAATACCAGAATGCACCTTATCATCTGCGGTATGCACAATTTCTATATGGAGGAAATGGATACCCTTTGCAAGGACAAGCAGCTCATCAGTGTAAATGAGCTTGAAGATGCATTCAAAAAGCTCCTTCTGCCATTATACATAGCAATACCTTGTTCTAATTTAGATTTCAGATTTTTCTAACCAATGGTACCCGTAAGTCTGTACTGATCTCTCCACAGTTCAGTACACGGGCGTCAAAAGTCCATAACCAGCCATTTTACTAACGTCAAAGCACTCCACGACGGATCTATTGCTTTCTTAACGTTTTAGAGGTCCCCATAAGTTTGACAAAGATGAGCCGCAGAAACTGCTTCAGACGACAGCGTTTTTGCGGCTTTTCTAAAATCCGTAACAGAAAGGAATGAGCATATGGTTTTAGGTTCATGTTATTCCCTTCAGGGAAGATCGCATAAGGTGACCGGTACGGTCTGCCAGGATGCAAGTGTTGTAAAACAGATCAAAGGCGACTGGACTGTCATGGCAATTGCCGATGGAGTCGGATCCGCGCCAAAATCGGACATCGGCTCCAAAACTGCTGTAGAAGTAGCGTCCGATCTTTGTGTCAAGGCATTTCCGATAGACGGCGATGACAAAGCGATCCTCGCCCTGCTCCGCACCTCGTTCAACTGTGCCATGCGTGAGATCGTGCGGATCGCAGAAGAGAACGGCGATGAGCTTTCATATTATGATACGACCCTTGATATCGTCATTTTCAACGGCTCCTCCAAACTGTATTTCGGGCACTGCGGCGACGGCGGCATCTTTGTCTTGAATGCCGATGGTGATTATGCCGAGATCACGACCGTCCAGGAGGGCGAGGAAGCCAGCAGCGTCATTCCACTGCGCAACGGCAACGCAACATGGGCATTTGGTGTTTATGAAGATGAGATCGCCGTAGTAGCAGCCTTTACAGACGGCATTCGTGACAAGATCGTATCTCCGCTGCTGCGGAATGAAAAATGCACGATCGACGTACCGCTCGCAAATACATTTATGTTTGTAGATGCCTATGATATGACATATGACGAAGCGTTTGAAACGCTGAAAAAGGTGATGAAGGGCTCCTTGGTCTACCTGCAAAGTCCGATCTGTAAGATCACCGATGATATCACAATGGGCAT
This sequence comes from Oscillospiraceae bacterium, assembly GCA_024684395.1. Lineage (GTDB taxonomy): Bacteria > Bacillota > Clostridia > Oscillospirales > Ruminococcaceae > UBA3855. The sequence continues at coordinate 26,899 of JAIKWY010000181.1, read as the reverse complement.
TCTGGTCAACACCGCTGTCATCATCAACGAAGACCCGATCGAACGCTATGAGAAGCCGAACTGGGTCAGGATCTGGGCAGACCAGATCGAGCGGCTGTACCCGAACAAGCAGTCCGTAGACACTGTTTTCAGACGTCACAAGCTGGAGCAGAGCATTCTTGAGGATCCGGATAAAGTAGACCTGAAGAGTACCACGCTTATCGCGTATCTGGATCAGTACTATCCGCTTACACCGGAAGAAGCCGTCGAATATAACAAGAAGTATCCGCCGAAGGATCCAACCGTTCCGACCGCCAGCGCACCCGCCGGCACATCCACAGGCGCACCCACCAGCGCACCCGCACCTAAGCCTGAGCCGAAACCCGATCCTGCACCGTCCGATAAAAAGCCTCATGGTCCGTTGGGATCGCTCCTTGACGCAGTGAAAACCATACTCCAACCTGAGACGGGCACACATGGGACCGCTCCGGAAATACCCACAGCAGCGCCGGAAAAGCCCGCACCAGCTCCGGAAAAACCCGCACCAGCTCCGGAAAAGCCCGCACCAGCTCCGGAAAAGCCCGCACCAGCTCCGGAAAAACCCGCACCAGCTCCGGAAAAACCCGCACCAGCTCCGGAAAAGCCTGCAGCAGATCCGGAAAGCACCGAAACGGCTCCGAAAAAAACCGCTACAGCTCCGGAAAAACCCACAGCTGTTCCGGAGCAGCCTGCTCCGGCTGAAACGGTGCTTACTCAGCCGAATCGTGAAGAGGTCGCTGCGGCTGAACATATCCGGCAGGAAACCAATGCCGAACAGCTTGATGTTCCGATCATCGGTCAGGATGTGAATACCGAAACAAATACTGCTGTAACCGATCCTGCACCGGAGAACGAAGCAGCGGCAGATGCTGAAAAGACCAGCGGATCAGAGACCGAAAACACATCTGCCTCTGCCGATGCAGCTGCTGACACGGAAAGTTCCTCTCCAGCTGCACCGCAGTCTGAATAATCTATAGAAATGGGGGCATACCATATGGCGCTTTTTAAAGATCATTACGGAAAAAACAGTTATTATATTGATTTGCAAAATGTTCTGGCACGAGGCGGAGAAGGTGACATCTGTAATATTCAGGGACATCCGGACAAAGTCGCAAAGCTGCTGCACGACAATACTCCTGCACCTAAAATGAAAGCGCTGGAAAAAAAGATCACATACATGGCAGAAAGATACGAAAGCATCCCTGCTGATCTCCGCAAAGCAGTCTCCGCACAGATCACTTGGCCGCAAGCCGCATTGATAGACGCCTCCGGACATTTCCGCGGTTATATCATGCAGAAGATCAACGGTCACGAAACGCTTGATTGTGCTTATTCTGAGAGCCAAAAGGCAAAAAGTGATTTTTCTTTTGCAGAAAAGATCATCATTGCCAAGAACCTGTGTGTTGCCGTCAATATCATGCACAATAAGCTGCATTGTGTCGTTGGCGATTTCAATGCAAAGAATATCATGGTCAGCACCAAAAAGGGGACCGTGTATCTGGTAGATGCAGACTCGTTCCATCTGCAGTGTACCAAGGAAGTAAGAGGACGAAAGGTCGTTGATTATATGCCGGCAGTAGTCGGCAGACCTGAATATCTTCCGAAGGAACTGCACGAATATGTCATCGCCCAGAATGCACAGCTGGACAGCCTGCCGCAGCCGTCATTCAATCAGGAAAGTGACCTGTTCGGTCTGGCGATCCATATTTTCCAGCTTCTGATGAACGGCGCCCATCCCTATGGTCTGATGATCAATCCCGCCAACAAAACATCGAGCATCAGCGTCAGCAAGACGGATATCTCGTGGGCAGAAAACATCAAAAAAGACAGATATGTCTATTCCAAAGCGCCGGAAATGATCAAGCGGATCCTGCACTTCCAGCCGCCGAAATATGCACCGCCTTATGATGTGATCTCAAGCGAGCTCCAGGATCTGTTTGAACGTGCCTTTGTTGTGACAGGTGAAAACGTGAGCAAACTGAGCCGCCAAAGCGGTGATGGAAAATACATGTCTGCTCCAACGGTTCGTCCAAGCGCAAGTGACTGGTATTTCGCCTTGAAAAAGTTCTCCGAGGAAGTGAAAAGCTGCCCCGTTAACCCGAAGCATCAATACAGCAGAAATATGCCGTCGTGCCCGTGGTGTCAAATGGGAAGATGATATCATCCCTTTATAGTCCTTCATTCAATGATCCCCCGCACAGAAATGCATGAGACGGGGCTTGTGCAGCAAAGCCGAAAACCGACGTGCGCAGCACATAGTTTTCTTCCGATCGTTTATCCGTCGGTCGTAAGAAAACGGATCTGCGCTCATGATCCCGATGCGGCTGCCATGGCAGACCGGCTCTGTCCATCCTACGATCAGCCGCACAAAATATACATTCTTTGGATAGGAGGGAATGGGAGCAGTATAAACCATACTGCTCCCTCTTATTTTGAATAGTAACAAATATTATTATTTATACAAGCTGTCATCACCTGAAAAAAGGATCTGTGATGCATTTGTAGATGCACTGAAGCACAGAAAGAAAGAGTTTCAGGTTTCACTTGCAGGAACGGGAAAGGATTCGATCAACAAGGTATACCGGGTCATTCATCTGGATTACCCGGAGTATTACTATCTGGATCAGGCAAACTGTAAAATGTGGATAATGGGTGAAGAGCTCAAGGTGGAGATCGCCTACCGTTTTTCGGATGCAGAAATGCGGAACATCAATAAACAGCTGAAAGCTGTCACCGAAAAGATACTTGCCATGATCCCGAAAGACGCCCCCCTTTCGGAGATCGAACTGATCCTGCATGATTATCTGATGACCAATATCAAATATGAATATGATTATGAAAATGTGACGACCTTCCGGATCTATTCGATCTTAGGGCCACTGCTGGACAAAAAAGCAGTCTGTGCCGGATATTCGGCAGCATTCAAATTCCTGAGCGATCTGGCAGGGCTTCCCTGCCTGACAGTCTCCGCATCGGCGATCGGCGGTAAAGAGCAAAAAAAAGCAGGTCATGCATGGAATATCGTTGCGCTCAGCAAAGCAAGCTGCTGTCATGTCGATGTCACATGGGATAGCAACTGTTATGAAGCGACCCAGAAGAAATGCTATGAATATTTCAATCTGACAGATGATCAGATCGAAAAGGCACATTTCTGGGACCGAAATGAAGTTCCGCCCTGTGTGATCCAGGGAGAAGCGCCGGTCTTTCAATGCAAGACCAAACAGGAGCTGAAAAAACTCATTCTGGAGAATATCAAGAAGAACATACTGCGCTTCACCGTCAGCGGCATGGAGGAGCGTTTTGAGAACAAGCAGCAGGTGCTGGATTATATCCTCGATGTTCTGACGCTGAGCATCCACAAGCCGATCAGCAATTATGTCATCGGCTTCGATCCCAAGCGAAATGAGATCAACATTTTCTTTGTCCCCGCTCTGGACTATTCGCTTTTCAATTGGTTGTAAAAAACTCTGAAGGAGGCATTCGACACCGAACGCCGGAAAGCCGACCGCCTGATCGACGACTACTGGAGCGGCATCCTCGACCAGGAATCCTGAACCCCGAGTTGGCACAAAAATGGCTTAGATGCCCCGGAAACGCGTATCTAAGCCATAGCTATATACATTATGCAATTACCGCGCCCCCAATGCGGGCACGAAAAATGCGCCCCGAGCCAAAACCCGGAGCGCATCTGGCGCAGCCTTCGGCTGCTGGTCGGGATGACAGGACTCGAACCTGCGGCATCCTGCTCCCAAAGCAGGCACTCTACCAAACTGAGCTACATCCCGGCGGGGAGTCCCCGCGGGCAGACGCGTGCGGGGTTCCATTTTTGGTCATGGCGCAGAACTCGCGTTGTAAATGCACCTTGACCGGAAAAGTCATGTAATGGGGAGTCCCCGCTGACAGACGCGGGCGGGGTTCCATTTTGGGTCATGGCGCAGAACTCGCGTTGTGAGTTCGCTTTGACCGAAAAATGATCGTCAAAAGCCTTACAGAACTCGCGTTGTAAATGCACCTTGACCAGATCAGGGCAATATCCCCTACAGAAACGAAAAGGGGAGAACTGCTCCCCTCAACGCTTCCAAAACCGATGTGCCTGACAGGACTTGAACCTGCGATCTGAGGAGTCGGAGTCCTCTATTCTATCCATCTAAACTACAGGCACGTTTCTGCCGGAGAGTATGCGCTCTCACAGCTTTTATAATTATACCAGAAAAATGCACTTTTTGCAATAGGCATTCTATAAATATTCCGTGAATAAATTATAACAAATCCATGAACTCATGCACAGCGAGCACCCACCCATGCACCGCCCCATCCGTCAGAAAATACGCCGCATAGTACAGCATACTGTCCTCCCGCAGCTCATCAAGCGACACCACGCAGCTCCGCCCGAGCACCCGAAGCTCTGCCCGTGACGGTTCCACACTCAGGCTCGCCATCCGGATCTGCTCCCGGTGCGTCGTGTTGTAGCTCTGCTGATAGACCCGAATACCCGCCAGCACCGTGAAGCTGACCACAAGATGGATCATCATGCCCGCAAAGATCCGCCGGATGCGTCCCTTCATGTTTCCTCCTTCAGACTGCACAGTGCCCGTGCCAGCGACTGCCCGATCAGATCCCCCGCATACCCCGCCTGCTCGATCGTGTTCCCGTGCGTCCCCACCTCGATCAGCAAGCTGCCCGTCGTGAGATCCTGATTGTATTTCCGATAGTCAAATAAGACCGGACGTGTCAGCCCCGGAAAGTCCGTCTCCATCTGCTGCTGCAAGAGCGATGCAAAGCGGAAATTCTGCATATAGTCCGGCATCCCCATCGTCCCGTCATCGCACCCGGATATGATCATCACCTGCGCCGACTTCCGCCCGTCAATGGTGACCGTCGGCTGCTTGATGATCCCGTTCCCGCCGATGGCATCCCGGTGAATGTCCAGCACCACCTTGATGGTCGGATACTGCGCCAGAATGCCCTTGACCGTCTCCGCACTCCGTGCATACGAGCCCGTGTAGGACGGATAATCGTGGATGACATCACTGTGGATAACACCGATCCCCGCCGCTTCCAGCCCCGCCGCAATGTGCTCCCCCACCATCACCATGTTCCGGGTCGGATCCGTCGTCCGATAGTTGAATGACGCATCATAGGCATCCCGTTCATAGGGCTCAAAGCTCTCCGTCGTGTGCGTGTGCATGATGAGCACCTCCGGCGTACCGTCTGCTACGATCCGGAACTCCGGCAAGCGGCGGCTCTCCGCCTGTAATACCTCATTCGTGACAGATGTCAGATTCTGCACCTGCCCCACCGTGTCGAGGTCGAAGAATTTCTCCCCGGAATAATGCCCGTAGCTCATCCGCTCCACCGCCCCGCCGGACAGATCCCATACCTCCGGATAGGGCTTCGGACCCGGATCCGCAGAAACCTGTACCTGTACCGCCGGAAGCGTCTCCGTCGGCACCGGCTCTGTAGGCTCTGCATCGCCGAACCCATGCGAGAGAAAGAACGCAGGCTCCTCCGCAGACGTCGAAAACCGCTCCGGCGCCGCACTCCCCAGCAGCGGCGACAGCCGAACCAGCCCCACACTGCCGACGAGCAGCACCGCCGCATAGATCATGAACCTCCGCTGCATGTCCGCACCTCCCGATACGTGTTTGGTACAGTCTATGCAGCTCTTCATCCATTTCATGCATCCACCCCAAAACCTGAGATGATTTTTATGATCAAACTTTCCCCATTACGCAACCCCCAACCTCGTTTTTTGATCAAACTTTCCCCATTACGCAACCCCAACCTCGTTTTTTTTGATCAAACTTTCCCCATTACGTGACCCCAACCTCGTTTTTTTGATCAAACTTTTTTCCGTAAAAAAAGTTTGCAGGGATCCAAGGGGCAGAGCCCCTTGGTCGCCGTCCGCAGACGGCGAAATCTCCTGAGCCCGAAGGCGTAAGCAGACAGCCAGCGAGGAACGAGCGCCGCTGGTCGCTTATGCAAAGCCAATGCAAGGGGTGAATTTCAAAAACAGTCCAGTGGACTGTTTTTGAAAGAGGGTGCGGCTGCAAAAGAGCGCGTCCCCTCCCCTGCCTTCCGAGGCTGCTTTTCCTCGCCGCTCAGCGGCGACAAACGAGCTCCCCCTCTGCACACCTCTCCTCCAAGCAGTCCCCTCACATTCATCAAGCCCTCAATCCAAAACTGATCGAAAGCGCATTATCCACCTTCGTCATGGAATCCCTGTCGATCGACCCCATCTTATCCTTGAGCCGCCGCTTGTCGATCGTCCGGATCTGTTCAAGGAGGACGATACTGTCCTTCTGCAAGCCGCATGTCGCTGCATCGAGCGAGATATGCGTCGGCAGCTTTGCCTTGTCAAGGCGGCTCGTGATCGCCGCAGCGATGACCGTAGGGCTGTGACGGTTCCCGACATCATTCTGTACAATAAGTACCGGTCGGATACCACCCTGTTCAGAGCCCACGACCGGACTGAGATCGGCATAGTAAATATCACCACGTTTGACTGACATACAAGCACTCCCTTTTCTTTCAGACCTCTGCCTGATGAGATCTGCATGATACGGAACAGCATGACCATTCCCGCTGATAGTATGGTACCGCACCCCGGCGATTATACAGCCGGATGCAGTTTTCCCTTCCCTGCATGATATGCAGCAGCCCCGCCCCATGTCCATCTCCAAAAACTTGACAAACGCCGCAATTTATGGTATACTGATATACAGACTGGGGTATAGCCAAGCGGTAACGCAACGGACTTTGACTCCGTCATTCGCTGGTTCGAATCCAGCTACTCCAACCATACGGCATGAGCCGTCAAAACTCCCCAAGTCCACGCTTGGGGAGTTTTCTGCATGAGATCAGTCATCCTCTCCCATGCGCATCCGCCTGTAGTCAAAATAGAACCGCATACAGCGATAGATCCTGCACCGTGACCGCTGCAGGGAGCGTGTGACCGTCGATGGCGCCACACCCAGCCGCCGTGCAATGTCGATCGGGCGCTGCTCCTCATAGTAGCGCATCAGAACGATCTGCCGCTGCCGGTCGGTCAGCTCATTGCGCAGCACGTCCCGCAGCGCCTCTCTTGCAAGAGCGAGCTGCCCCCGGTTTCCGCCCTGCACCCCCAGCATATCTCTTGTCAGAAGCTCGTTTACCTCCCGGTCTGTTCTTCTTGCCATCCGTGCCCTCCTCGCTGTGCAGATGTTCCTTCATCTCCCGGATCGCATGGAGCAGGTCGAACCGCTCATACATCAGCAGCTCCCGCCGCCGCTCCAAAGCCTCCCGCTCCCTGGTGCGCAGACCCGGATCCTGCAATGCAGCAGCGATCTGCCGCATCCGGCGCTCCAGCAGCACCCGGCACTGTTCATATTCCTGGATCATCTTTTCCATGTCTGCCCTCCTATCTGCTTTACAAACATATGTTCCTTTTCTTTGCCAAAAAACAGAACACCGTCCCCCCGCTCACCGCACAGCAAGCCGCCAGGGCACTATGTTCCCGTTCCCATGTTACAGCCGGATCACCCGCTCCGGGCAGTCACGCCCTAAGCCGTCACCCGGCTTTCGTCCATATCTCCCGCATCCCAAAGCGTCAGCTGAACCGCTTTTGTATGCAGACAGATGATACACCCACCAAACGCCCTCAGACCGGAACCTCCCCCGCCCCCTGCACAGCCGGTGTTTTGTCCGTAAAACTCTGCTGCACAGCGAAAACCGCCGGAACCTATGTTCCTCATCCAAAGCAAAAACCACCGCAGCCCCGCCCTTGGATCGCACCGCACAGCATCCGCATGACATCCCGAGTGGAAATGTGATGTCAGCCCTCGCCGCACGATCCCCGAACCGACCTGAACCGGATCCGGAACATCCCCCGCCCCTGCCCAGCCGGTGTTTTGTCCGTAAAACTCTGCTGCACAGCGAAAACCGCCGGGAACCTATGTTCCTCATCCAAAGCAAAACCACCGCAGCCCCGCTCCGTGGATCGCACCGCACAGCATCCGCATGACATCCCGAGTGGAAATGTGATGTCAGCCCTCGCCGCACGATCCCCGCATCCGACCTGCGCCCGACCAGAACACGTCCCTGCCCTCCCTGCCCGACCGGCGTCCTGATCGTAAGACGCTGCCGCACAGGTGAGAGAACCCAAAGCAGAACTTATGTTCTATTTCTATTCTACACCCATTTTCCGATTTTGTCAAGGGGGTTTTGAAAAAATGTTGGAAAACGAGCAGCCGATCGCCGGCTTTCTTAGCAATTATGCCCATAACAAGCCCATAAGAGCCCACATGCCCGGGCATAAGGGCAAGCCCGTCCCCGGCTCCCCGATGCTCTCGGCGGTCACACCGTTCGACATCACCGAGATCGAAGGCGCCGACAGCCTGTTCGAGGCGGACGGCATCCTCCTCGCCGCCGAGGAACAGACCGCAGTCCTCTATGGCAGCGGCGCCGTCTGCTACAGCGCAGGCGGTTCGACCCTCTGCATCCAGGCGATGCTGGCGCAGATGAGAGCCGAGCGCCGCACCGTCATCGCCGCCCGCACCGTACACCGGGCGTTCCTGAATGCCTGTGTCCTCCTCGGACTACAGGTGCGGTGGATCTTCCCGGAAAACGGCAGCCTCCTCTCCGGCAGCTATCCCCCCGCTAAATTTGCAGCCGCTTTGCAGGATGCCGTGCAAAATGGCGAGCGCCCCTGCGTCTATGTGACCAGCCCCGACTACCTCGGCGGGATGCAGGATATTGCCGCACTGTCCGCCGTCTGCAAACAGTTCGGCGCACCCCTGCTCGTGGACAATGCTCACGGCGCCCACCTCGCCTTCCTCCCGGAGAACCGCCACCCCATCGCCCTCGGGGCAGACTATTGCTGCGATTCGGCGCATAAAATGCTCCCCGCTCTGACCGGCGGTGCATGGCTTCACTGCCAAAACGCCGCTATGAAGCCGTTTATGAAGCAGCATATGCAGCTCTTCGGCTCGACCAGCCCATCCTATCTCATTATGCAGTCCCTCGAAGCCGGCACCTGCTATCTCCGGAACGAAGGCAGAGAAGCCGTCCGACAGATGGCAGAGGAAATTGCCGCCCTCCGTGCAAAACTCCCGCAGTACCGCTTCCTCGGCGATGAGCCCTTCCACCTGAGCATCGCCGCCGACGGCATCCGGCTTGCCGAAATGCTGCGGCAAAGCGGCGTCGAATGCGAATATGCCGATAAGACCTGCCTCGTGCTGCTCCTCTCCCCCATGACAACGCAGGAGGAGCTTGCACGGCTCGGGGAGCTGCTGAATGCCATAGATCCCGGCACCCCTGCGGAAGCCCCGCCCCTCCCGGAGCCGTCCACGCCGGCGATGTCCCTCCGGGAAGCCGCCCTTGCCCCCTGCGAGACGCTCCCGCTGTCCGCCGCTGAAGGACATATCTGCGGACCCGTGCAGGTGCCATGCCCCCCCGCCGTCCCCATCGTCATGAGCGGCGAGCGCATCACCGAAGACGCCCTCCGCCTGCTTGATTTTTACGGTCTGAAGCATATCTGCTGTGTCAAAGAATAGCACACAGCTTCGCCAATCTCGTTATTTAGTAAAATGGTTTGCGATTTCTGCGGCGAACCCCAACCTGATTTTTTTGATCAAACTTTTTTTCTCCAAAAAAAGTTTGCAGGGTTCCAAGGGACAGAGTCCCTTGGTCGCCGTCCGCAGACGGCGAAATCCCCTTGCCGCAGGGCGCTCTGCAAGGGGTGAATTTCAAAAACAGTCCAGTGGACTGTTTTTGAAAGAGGGGACGCTCTGCAAGAGAGAGCGTCCCCTACCTCGCCTTCCGAGGATGCCTTTCCTCGCCGCTCAGCGGCGACAAACGAGCTCCCCCCTCTGCGCATCTCCCTTTCGAGCAAGCTCATCCCCGCCATACAGCAGCGAAAAAAACTCCACAAAAACACATCACCCCCCATAAATCCCCCGCCCCTTATCCGTATCATAAACAGAAGCCGCCCGACCGGCGAAAAAGGAGGACTGCATATGAAACGCTTACTGACATTCTGCCTGCTCCCGGCACTGCTCTGCACGGGCTGCGGGATGATGACCGAGGAGGTCAGCCGCCCGGCGATCGACGCCGCCGCACCTGCCGCCACAGATGACCTACAGCTGCGCCCGGAGCCCGTAACGGACACGGAGCCTGCGCTCGTGGCTGTCGCATCCATGCCGACGGACTTCAACAGCATCACCGATGAAATGGCGCTCGAACGGCTCTACTGCCAGTTCGGCAACGAGGCGTTCATCGAGGGCTACTGCACCCCGGCGGAGAGCTTCAACCTCTGGCTGGCACCGCCGGACATCGACCTGCAACAGGCGCTCACCAGGAACGAGCCCAATGCGCAGATGGAGATCCTTGCCGAGAACGACACCTATACGATGGTCAATTATCCGGAGCTCGATGAAGCCCCGACCGTCTCGCCGAATTACCTCCGGCAGGATGAGGAGGGCATTATGTGGTACTCCGGTGTGATGGACGAAGAACATGTCCTGCAGACCTTCGACCTCATGACCCATGACAAGAAGCTCCTTGCCCGGTGGTATGTGGATGATCCGGAGATCAAGGTCATCGCCTATGACTATATCGCCGTGAAGGACAACGGCGACGGCACGGTAGAGCTCGGCTGGTACTGCTATCTCATCGACCGTGACCGGCACGATGCCTTTGCGGAGTGGAACCAGACCCGTATCATTGACCTGAACGGGCAGGAGCCTGCGCCGCCGGCACAGAAGATCGTCTATGACATCGAGCTGACCCTCGAAAAGAACGAGATCCTCCTCGGGCAGGACGACCCGCAGATCGTAGTGCGTGCGGTGCCGCCGGCAGACTGCAAGCCGGAGGGCATCTCGCTCATCGACGCGGCGACCGGTGCGGATCTGCTCTGGCTGGTCGATGACAATGACTTCGAGAAGCACGGCGACAACATCCAGGGCGACGGCTGGTACTGCAACAAATACACCGTGGATACGCAGTTCGGCAACGACCCGGATGTCTCCGAGTCGAAGACATGGGCGCTGGTTGCACAGTTCGAGCAGGACGGCGTACTGCATCGTTCCGACACACTCGAACTGACCGTCACCGAGCCTTTCTCGAACAAGGAGCTCTCCCAGATGGAGCATGTGAACGACGTCATCAGCACCATGACGTCCTCGGATTCGTGGAAGCAGGCAAATGCAGCGACCCGCAGCGCAGTGGCAGCCGAGACCTTGCAGATCTTAGCGGAGGACGGCTTCATCGTCCCGGGCAGCATCCACGAGGAAGCCAGCATGGTGACGTTCAAATATGCCTGCGGCGTGAGCGGCGGCATCGGGCTGGAGGAATTTCCGGAGATGTATAACTGAGGAGGACGAACATGGACTATATCGCATTGATCCAGAAGAAATACGGCGACACCTGCCGGCTTTGTCCGCCTTTGAGCAAAGAGGAATGTGAGGAAGCAGCGCAGCGCCTGCCTGCCGAGCTGCTTGCGATCCTACAGCGCAGCAACGGCATCGAGGAGCTGATGACCCACCCGAAGGTCGATGACGGAAAGCCCTTCCCGATCGGCTATATCGTGTACCCGTATCAGGAGATACCCGATACGACAGCGCTTGTTTCGGAGCTTTACGGCGGGGAGGGCATCGCCTTTTCCGGCAACGGCGCCGGGGGATATTTCGTGCTGAAAGAGGACGGCACGGTCTGGCTGTATGAATATGTCGGCGAGGAAGGCGAGCTCGTGGCGGAGGATCTGGCAGCGTATTTTGGATAGGATCTCAAAAAAGCTGAGCGTACCATAACAACAACGACAGATACCTCCATTCAAGAGGTATCTGTCGTCTGTCTGTCTAAAAAGTGCCGTAGACACAAAACGGGGTTTTTAGGGGTGGTCGGGTTCACATCTACTCCCGACACTACTCGTCTTCGTGCAGCATCCTGTCTCATCCTCGGTCGGAGCGCCGCCAAAAATCCCTCCCCCGCGCCTGTGCCCGGATGGGTATGCGGGGGTGACTCCCCACGGGGTGGGGAGATGTCCGAAGGACAGAGGGGACTCGCCGCCCGTAAGGCGGATGCAGCCGAATGGCGGCGGAGGGGGCGCTCGAAGCGCTAAACCTGACTTTATCGACAAGCTGAAGCATTTCCGTCTTGCAGAAGGAAATGCTTTTGCTTTTTATGTAGAATATCGGGTCACAGCAGGATCCAGATGCCGAGGTAGCCGTCTTCGTTCCGGTCGGCACGATAGGTCCATTCCGCATCGCCGTCGGTGAACGTCGCCTCGTAATGATCCTTGCCCGGTGTGGCAAAGCAGAGCGGCGTGCCCGCAGGAGAAACAGGCACTTGGTCGCTGTTCTGTGCGAGATGGATGTTGCCGCCGGTCACTACAAAGCGGGAGCGTTCGTTGCCGATCAGCAGCACCTCGACAGCAAGCAGACTTGCGTCGATCTCGCCGCTTTCCACTTTGGCGGTGCAGCTCCCGTTCAGGCTGCCGAAGCCTGCTGGATCTGCGCATCGAGCGCCTCCTCGCTGTCGGCTGTGCTCAGCACGGCGAACTGATCCTCCGAGATGCGGGCGATCTGCTCGGCATCGGGATAGGCGCTGCGCAGTGCCGTGCTGACTGTGCAGACGATCTCCTCCGTTACCGCCATGCCGCAGGTCTCATAGCAGGTCGAATCGTTCGGGATGCCGTAGACGGTCAGCGCGATCGCACGGCTGTGATGTGCTTCATTGGCAGCAAAGGCATCATACCAGCGTGACAGACCTTTCAGATTGGGCAGATCCACGATGAAATCCGTATACAGATTGTTTTCCAGCTTGGCTTCGAGCTGCCGCTGCCAGATATGGCTGAGCACGCCGGAAGCAAGCAGGTTCAGAATATCCGAGACACGCTTGATCAGCCGGAAATCCATGCTGATGTCCTCCGAATGTGCGGCAAAATACCCGCACACCCGTTCGCCGGCATGTACGATGTTCAGCACTGTCACGCCGCTGCCGGCGTTGGGGAGCGGCATATCCTTCAGATACACCTGGCAGAGGGAGGGCTGTTCACCCGGCTTGCAGTGCGGCACCATGATGAGCTCATCCTCGGGATGATCCACCTGATATTCCGTATCGGGATTGATATTCAGAATGCTCTTGTTGAGATACAGCGCAGAATCAGGCAGGATGAACGCCCCGAGCATCGCCAGGAAGGGATAGAGCTTTTTCTCCATCAGCATCTGATCGACCTGATAGAACAGCGTGTTTTCAAAATTATACATCCACTCGCTCTGCTGCCGGTCATGCATCAGCATGAGCCGACCACTGATCACAGATGCGCACCCGCAGGATGCCGCCAGAACCGGACGGAACGGATGCTTATAAACGGCATCGCTCTCTCCGGTCTCATAGAAGCGGCGGATCCGCTCCAGGATCAGAGCAGCCTGCCCCGGATAATCGCTGTCACAGGTCGTGAGCTGCGGCTTGCAGAGATAGGCAGTCTCCGTCCCGTCAAAGCCCGTGACGATCACGTCCTTCGGCACACGGAGCCCATGCTTTTGCAGGGTATCGCAGACAGCCGCCGCCATGCCGTCATTGGCGCAGAATACGGCGTTCGGGATCGGATCTCGTACCAGGATCCGGGTCTCTGTGATGCGCTGTGCCTCCGCTTCGAGATAATTGCCGTAGGCGATGAGCTGATACACACAGCCTGTGATGTTCCTGCCGTTCTGCGCCCAGTAATAAGTTGAACACAACAACACTGTATCCCTCGCCCCGTGCAGCCTGATCCAGCTCCGCAAGAAAATCTGTTTTCAGAAATGTATGTGACTGCGACAGGCATACGCCGATGTATTTTCGTTTGTCCGTCATAATTTACCCTCTTCCAAACGATCTTAGACGATAGGGTACCTCTAAAAACATGGTTTTTAGAGGCAGGGTGTGGGGCGGTGCCCTACACCTAAGCCATTTTTCTTTTCTGCGAAAAGCAAAATGGAAGGCTTTTAGAGATGCCCTATCGTACAAAGCAAACCAGATCTGATGAACATAATAACCTATTATATTTGTATCACGTATTGACAATGATTGCAATTGCCAAACTGGCACATCCGTAACATTCGTCTTATTGCATAATATAAGATTCCGCACCTGTCCAAAAGCAGTACATTCGCACAAAAATCATCACGATTTCCGGGGTATCTCTTTATTTTACACCGGGAGTCTGCTATAATAGAAACAAGTATAGAGATCTACAGAAATGTGCATATCCCCCTACTGATGCGGATCGCCGGAACACCGGCGATAGAACAGGAGGCAGCTATGAAACTGAATCCCGGATCATTGGCAAATTCTTTAAGGACCAGGATCACTGTGACAACGCTCTGTATCATACTTGTGGCACTTACCGTCACCACGCTGCTCAGTGCAGTCTTTATCCGCAGAACGGAGAGCCATAAATCCGATGAACTGCTCAAGATGCTGTGCCTGTCGGGAGAGCGGAGCCTTGATTATTATTTCGACAGCGTGCAGAACACGGTGCTGAAAGTCACCTCCTATGCGGAGGAGGATCTTGAAAACGTGAACACCGACGAGGAGTTTGCGGAGCATATGGAGCGAGCCCGGGAATACTTCGGGATGATGGCTTCCAAGACCAAGGGCGTTCTGACCTATTATTACCGCATCGACCCCTCGGTCTCCTCGGACGTGAAGGGCTTCTGGTACACGGATCTGACCGGCGACGGCTTTGTGGAGCATGAAGTGACCGACATCACCCAGTATGATGTGGAGGATACCTCCCGGCTCGTATGGTTTACTGTCCCGAAGCATGAGGGCAAGCCCATCTGGCTCCCGCCCTATATCACCGATAACCTCGATGTGCGGGTCATCTCCTACGATGCGCCTGTCTACTGGAAGGGAAAGTTCATCGGCGTTGTCGGCATCGAAGTGGACTACTCCACGATGGCAGAGGAGATCAACAGCCTCCGCCTCTATGATAACGGCTATGCCTTCCTGACCGGTGCGGACGGAAAGCTCTTCTATCATCCGCATCTGGATGTGGCGGATCCGCAAACGGATGCCACATTTGAGATCCCCTTCCATGTGGCGGACGAGAACAATGTGATCCGGTATACCTATCAGGGAGAGGTCAAAGAGGCGGTCTGGCGCTCGCTGAGCAACGGGATGCGCCTGACGGTCACGGTCCCCGTTTCGGAAACGCAGGGCGACTGGCAGGGGCTCATCCTGAACATCGTCCTGGGCGCCGTTGTTGTCCTCGTTGCAGCAAGTCTTTTCCTGATGTTCAGCACAAGGCGCATCACCAAGCCGCTCGAAGAGCTCACCAAGGCAGCAGAACAGGTGGATCAGGGCAATTACGATTTCGTCCTGACCTATGACAAGGAGGATGAGATCGGCAGACTGACAAGGTCGTTCAAGACGCTGTCGGGCAATGTCAAAACGCATATCAGCGAACTGCACGGGCAGGTATTCATTGACGCACTCACGAATGTGAAAAACAAAGCCGCCCTTTCCGATCTCTTCGATGAGATACAGAAGGAGATCGACAGCGGTTCTACGGAGACTGCGTTTTCGGTCGGTGTATTTGACTGCGACCATCTGAAGCTGATCAATGATCGGTATGGACATGATAAGGGCGATATTTACATCAAAAAAGCCGCACATACCATCTGCGAGGTATTCAAGCACAGCCCCGTGTTCCGGATGGGCGGAGATGAGTTTGCCGTTGTTCTGAAAAACGAGGATCATCAGAACCGTGATGCCCTCCTCGAACAGTTTGACGCAGCAGCGGAGTGGATCAATGCCGCTGCTACGGAACCGTGGGAAGAGGTACAGCTCTCCAGGGGCTTGGCTGTCTTCGATCCGGCGGAGGATCATCATGTGACAGACGTGATGCAGCGGGCGGATCAGTGCATGTATGAGAACAAACGTGACAGAAAAAACCGCTGGAAGCAGTAACGGAGCAAACGCCGGATACAGCCCTGTTCAGCGGGATATCACAACCAGACAGGAAGATACTTCAGCCGGGGTATCTTCCTGTTTTTTTTGTATTTTTTCAAAAACCCCTTGACAAAGTGTAACACAGGTGCTATAATTGTATACATAGAGGTTATACAATTCAGACTTTCCGGGTAGTTGCAAATGCCCTGAAAGCCTTAACCCCACAAGGAGTGTACACTGTATGAATATCAACATCAGCAATGCCAACGGCGAACCGATCTATTTACAGATCGCCGACCAGATCAAGACGCTGATCCTGGAGGGAAAGCTTAAAGAGGGTGATGCACTGCCCTCGATGCGTGTCCTTGCGACCGAGCTCCGCATCAGCTTCATGACGACCAAGCGTGCCTATGAGGAGCTGGAGCGTGACGGCTTTATCGAGAGCTACACGGGCAGGGGCTCTTTCGTCAAGGCGCAGAACTTAGAGCTTTATCGGGAGGAGCAGCTCAAACGCATCGAAGCCTTGCTCATGGAAGCAAGCGATACGGCGCAGAAAGCCGGCATCACCATGCAGGAGCTTCACGAGCTGCTCGATCTGGTAAACGGTGCAGAGTAACGGGAGGGATCATCATGACCGACTACGAAAATGCCATCGAGATCAAAGGCTTGACCAAGCGCTATGACGGCTTCACGCTCGACAACATCAGCTTTGATGTGCCGAAGGGCTGCATCATGGGCTTTATCGGGCAGAACGGCGCAGGCAAGACCACGACCATCCGCAGCCTGCTGCATATCACGGACATTGACGGGGGCGAGATACGGCTCCTCGGGCTTGACCATGTGAAGGACGAGACAGAGATCAAAAAGCGCATCGCCGTGGTATTTGACGAGCTGCCGTTCCACGATGTGTTCAACGCCAAGGATATGGCTCGTATCTTCGAGGGGATGTACCCGGCGTGGGACAATGCCGCCTATATGCAATATATCGAGCGTTTTCAGCTGCCGTTGAAGAAGAAGATCGGGCAGTTTTCCAAGGGCATGAAAATGAAGCTCCAGATCGCCTGTGCGCTGTCGCACAATGCGGAACTGCTCGTTATGGACGAAGCAACGACCGGACTGGATCCGGTGGTGCGTGACGAGATCCTGCACATCTTCATGGAGTATCTGCAAAACGGCGAGCGCTCGATTTTGATGTCCTCGCATATCACCTCCGACCTTGAAAAGATCGCCGATATGGTGACATTCATCGACAAGGGAAAGCTCCTGCTGACGGGCTACAAGGACGAGATCATCGAGCGCCACGGCATCCTCAAATGCGGCAAGGAGAAGCTCACTGAGATCGACGCAGAGGACATCGTCAGCATCCGAACAAACAATTTCGGCGCAGAGGTCATGGTGCATGACCGTGAGAACGCGGGCTATAAATACCGTGACTGCGTCATCGACCCGGCAAGTCTCGATGATATCATGCTCTACTATGTCCACAGAGCGCAAAAGGAGTGGTCGTGATGATGCTGTACAGATCGCTGATCTATCGGGAAATAAAGCTGACAAACAAGCGCTTTCTCATTATGTTAGTGCTGTTTCTGCTGACGGCGCTGCTGCTGGTGATACCGCTCCTCCTCGGGTCAATGGTAGATCCGGCGGCTGTGGATGAGGAGACGTTCGATGTGGTGTTGTTGCTGACGCTCATATTGGCGGCGACCGGCGGCGTACTTGCCGGGACGAACAACGGCATCCTGAAAGCCGACATCGCCTCCGGGTGGAAACGCTATACGAAAGTGCTGCCGGCAAAGCCCTTGCAGAGCGCAACCGCCGATGTGCTGGTGAAGCTCCTGTGGATCGGCATGTTCGGGCTGCTGTCGGTGGGATTTGCGGCATTGTGCCTGCATCTGACCGGCTGTAATACCATCAGCCACACGGTGAACAGCTATCTGCTCATCACGGCGGCAACGCTCCTGATCGACGTGGTCTATACGGCGATCGTCTCGCTGGCGAAGACCGGGAAGGATCTGACGAAATTCATCCTC
Organism: Oscillospiraceae bacterium; assembly: GCA_024684395.1. Classification (GTDB taxonomy): domain Bacteria; phylum Bacillota; class Clostridia; order Oscillospirales; family Ruminococcaceae; genus UBA3855. Next base: position 8,936 of record JAIKWY010000181.1, on the reverse strand, counting down.
ATCGCCACCGGCGGCACGTTTGCGGTGTTTGCGATCTTGTCGAGAGCAGGCGGGTTTGCATTCGGCGGCTGGATGGATAACATGCCGCAGACAGTCGATAACGGCGAAATGCTGACACCGGAGCAGCAGGAACAGCTGATGCAGATGATGAATTTCCTCGGCTCCGGTACCATGACGCTGATCGCAGCCGGGAGCCTTGCCGTGGTCTGTGCGGCGTTCTTCCTCGTGCTGTGGAAAGCCTATGAGAGGAGAGAGGCGTAATGACGGGACTGGTCTACAAGGAATGGAAGCAGAACCGCTGGTACATCCTGTCGATGATCCTCTGCGGCTTCCTGCCGGTGATCGCAGTGCTGCTGTTCCGGAGCGAGAACCCGGAGCATCTTGATTCGCTCCGGATAGGCGGGATGATCGCCGGCTTTTTAGCGGCAGGCGCCTTGCAGATCATGGTGCTGCGGGGCGATGACCGCAAGCTGTGGGGCTACTGGATCACGGCAGCACCGGACGGCTACCGGGGCTTTCTGCGTGTGAAGTACGAGATGATCTTCGGGATGATCTTACTGTTCTTGCTGAGTATGCAGATGACGGACGGGCTGTACTGCGCCGTGGCTGCCGATCTGGGGATGACGGACGCTGCCGACATCAGCGGGATCGCAGTGCCGTTGGTATTCGTGCAGATATTGCTGCGTGCGGTCGATATCCCGTTCACCTACCGCTTCGGCAGCAAGACGGGCAGCATCATCAAGATGATCGGCATGGTCGTTATTGCGATCGTCATTTCTGTGGCGCTGGTGTTCCTGATGGACAGCTGGGACAGCGTTACGGCGCTGGCAAAGAAGCTCTTCACCGGCTACAGCAGCTCGCTGCTCCTTGCCGGGATGCTGGCGGCGATCCCGGCGGTGTATGTGCTCTCCTACCGCATCACCTGCCGGCTGTATCTGAAAGGGGTGGAGCAGTATGACAAATAAACAAGAGAACACAAAGCGCCTTGCCATCTATCTGCTGATCATCGCTGCCTCCTCCGTGCTGCCGTTTTTCTGCATGAAGTGGATGCAAGCTTCCGAAACGGCATTTTTCCTCGCCGCAGAGGTGTTCTGTGCGGCACCGGCGCTGGCAAGCCTTATCACCCGTGCCGTGACAAAGGAAGGCTTCCGGGACATGAAGCTGCATCTGCACCTCAAAGGGAATATCAGGTATTATGTGCTGGCATTTGCGCTGTCGCTCCTCTGCACGGCGCTGATGGATCTTCCGGCAATTGTCCTCAGCGGACACGCCGACTGGCTGGGCGGTTTCACGCTCACCAATGTCCTGACCTCGATCCTGATGCTGGCAGCACAGGGCGCTGTCATGTCCGTGGGACTGCTCGGGGAAGAACTGGGCTGGCGGGGCTATATGAACCGGAAGCTCGAACCGCTCGTCGGCATCATCGGCACGGTACTGATCGGCGGGGTAGTCTGGAGCCTGTGGCATATGCCGTCGGATCTGCAAGGCTATCTGGCGGGGGCGGAAACGTTTTCCGAGGCGATGCAAGCGGTCGGCGGACGGCTGCTCTGGATGCCGGGGTATGCAGCATTCTATCTGTGGCTGACGAAAAAGACGGATTCCGTCTGGCCGGCAGTCCTGGCACATGCGATGGGCAATGCGAGCCAGAGCACGATCATGGGGCTGCTCAGTCAGGGCAATATCCCGGACAATGCGGATCTGGGATCCGGCATGTTGCAGTTTATTCCAACAATTTTGATGGCGGTCGTGTTTACGGCACTGCTCCTGCGGGAGCAGAGGAAAGCGCCGCAAACTGCATAGCAAGGACAACGCTCTCGGCACAGGCTGAGGGCGTTTCTGCTGCCGCGGGTGACAGCAGGATATGCGTCAAAAAGAGATAAAGCTGCGTGACCGGCTTGGTTACGCAGCTTTATCTTCAAATTACAGATATTTCTTTGTGGGTACTTGGCTGGTGGCGCGGGGCGGCGATTCGTTTACGCCTTGACAGCCTCAGCAAGGGCAGCTGCCTTGTCGGTGCGCTCCCATGCAACGTTCAGATCCTCTCTGCCGAAATGACCGTAGGCAGCGACCTTGCGGTACTGCGGACGGCGCAGATCCAGCATCTTGATGATGCCGTCCGGGGTCAGGTCAAACAGCTCGTTCACCGCATCGACCAGCTTCTCCTCGGAGACCTTGCCTGTGCCGAAGGTATCCACACGGACGGAAACCGGCTTTGCCACGCCGATCGCATAGGCAAGCTGGATCTCGCACTTCTCGGCAAGACCGGCTGCCACGATGTTCTTGGCGATGTATCTTGCGGCATAAGCGGCGCTTCTGTCCACCTTTGTCGGATCCTTGCCGGAGAAGGCACCGCCGCCGTGACGGGCATAGCCGCCGTAGGTGTCTACGATGATCTTTCTGCCGGTCAGACCGGAGTCGCCCTGCGGACCGCCGACAACGAAACGACCGGTCGGGTTGATGAAGATCTTGGTGTCCTCATCCATCAGCTCTGCCGGGATCACGGCATCAATGACCAGCTCCTTGATGTCCTCACGGATCTGCTCGGTCGGGATCTCCGGGGCGTGCTGGGTGGAAACAACAACGGCATCCACACGGACGGGCTTGTCGTTCTCGTCATACTCCACCGTCACCTGGCTCTTGCCGTCGGGACGCAGATAGCGCAGCGTGCCGTTCTTGCGCACCTCGGTCAGGCGGATCGCCAGCTTGTGCGCCAGGGAGATCGGCAGGGGCATGAGCTCCTTGGTCTCGGTGCAGGCATAGCCGAACATCAGACCCTGGTCGCCGGCGCCGGTCTCCTTCTCTTCCGCGCTGTCATAGCTCTCGTTGACGCCCTGTGCGATGTCCGGGGACTGCTCGTCAATGGCGGTCAGCACATTGCAGGTATGACCGTCAAAGCCGAACTTCGCTCTGTCATAGCCGATGTCCACAACGACATTGCGGGCGATGGTGGGGATGTCCACATATGCCTTGGTCGTGATCTCGCCCATGCAGAGCACCATGCCGGTGGTCACGCAGGTCTCGCAGGCAACTCTTGCCGTCGGATCCTTTGCCAGGATCGCATCCAGAACGGCATCGGAGATCTGGTCGCAGATCTTATCGGGATGTCCTTCTGTTACGGATTCGGATGTGAATAATCTTCTCATAGGTAAACCTCCTGTATGATGAAAATGGCAAAATACGGGAGTATTCAAACGGGAAAGATCATGCTTTTTTATCATGCATCTCAGACTGCACCCAACCCGCCTTGTGGGGCTGCGCAATACAGTCTCCCCGGATGTCCACTCCTCAGAAAGCGACAAAAACAGCACCCGGTTTACCCGGATGCTGTGAATGGATCTATACATTCCTCATCTCTCGGTAATACCGCAGGATTTGGCACCATCGGCGTTTCGCCAGGTTGCCGGGCTTCACAGGACCAGTTCCTCAGCCACTCTTGATAAGGGTATTTAGTTTTGAGCTGTGCCGCTATTTTTATTATACAACATTCTGCGGCATTTGTCAAGAAAAAAGTATCGCTTTCGGCATGTATATTCCTACAATATCCATAGGCAATATATGCGAATTTTCATTCAGCATCCACAGCGCCGAAAAATTCCGCCGGTGCGGTCTCGCTGCCGGTGCCGGACAGGGCTGCATATTGCAGGATGAGTGCCGCATCGCTCGCATTCACATCGCCGTCGGCATTTACATCGCCTGCACGCTGCTGGCGGCTCGAAAGTCCGAGCGTACCGCCTGCGCCGAGCGCTGCCGAGGCAATGAGCACACGGGCGGCGTCACTGGCATTGACGGTCGTGCTGTAGTCGATGTCACCGGGCAGAGGCGGTGTGGCATTGTAGTCCGCCATGAGCTGCTGCACCTCGGTGCCGACGCTCTCGATGAACGGCACATCGGGCTTTTCGTTAACGATGCCCGTCATGAGGATCAGCACATAGGGCATCTCGTCCTCCACGAAGCAGACCTCATGATGGACGGTCTCGACCTCGCCGTACTTTACAGCAAGCCCGATGTCCTCCGGGTAGACATTGCGCAGCTTGACATTGGTGGAGTTGCGCAGGGCGTTCCAGCAGACCTGCCAGCATTCGCCGTCATTGCAGTGCATCTGCATTTCGAGCATGGCACGGTGCATGAAGGTCGCCGTGAGTCCCGGGAAGCGGGGGCTCGGGGTGGCGATGGAGACGCTGTAGCCCCAGCTCTTGATCATCGCATTGAAGTCGTTGATGCCGAAGAGGTAGACGAGCATGTCATAGGCCACATTGTCGGAGTAGCGGAGCATGTAGTCGAGGAGTTCGCGGATGGTGTATTCCGTTCCGTAGGCGCCCTTGACGATCACGCCGTCACCGCCGTGATAAAAGGACTTGGTGTAGGTGATCTTTTCATCCAGGCTGCGAACGCCTGCTGTGAGCTTCCGGCAGACATAGACCGCATAGGGCAGCTTGATGAGGCTGGCACCGGAGATGTACAGATCCGGCTGATAGCTGTAGAGCATCTCGCCGTCCGCTGTCGCAAGGATGACGGAGACCTTCCGGGAATAGCCCTTCACGATGCTGTCGAGCTTTTCGGTCGAATAGTCTGCATGTGCCATGCAGGGGACAAGCAGCAGCACTGTCATGCACAAAGCTGTCATGCCGCACAGAAGGCGGCGGATGAGTTTCACCATACTCACTTGGTGCCGAAGATGCGGTCGCCCGCATCGCCCAGACCCGGGATGATGTACTTGTCATCATTCAGACCCTGATCCATGATGCCGCAGTAGATGTCCACATCCGGGTGGTTCTGGATGATGGCAGCGGCGCCCTCCGGAGAGCTGATGATGCACATGAACTTGATGTTCTTCACGCCCAGCTTCTTCAGCTCGGTGATGGCAGCAACGGCGGTGTTGCCGGTCGCCAGCATCGGGTCGATGAGGATGACGTCACGCTCGGCGATGTCGTCCGGGAGCTTGCAGTAGTACTTGACGGACTCCTTGGTCTCCGGGTCACGGAACATGCCGATGTGTCCGATCTTGGCTGCCGGTACGAGTGAGGTGACGCCCTCGATCATGCCCAGTCCTGCACGCAGGATCGGCACGAATGCCAGCTTGTGGCCGGAGACGATCTTGGTCTTTGCCATGCAGAGCGGGGTCTCCATCTCGATCTCCTTGAGCGGGAGATCACGGGTCGCCTCGTAGCAGATGAGCATGGCTGTCTCGGAAACGAGCTCACGGAACTCCTTGGTACCGGTGTTTTTATCACGCATCAGCGAAATTTTGTGTTGGATCAGCGGGTGGTCGATTACATGTAAGCTTGCCATTGTGATTCCTCCTAAAAAAGAAAAAAGATGCAGGTGCAGGAGGCTCAGCCTCCTGCCGAGGGTGGTTTAGGAGGGGCGAGCAGCCCCTCCTGAGTCGGCTGAATGCCGACAATCAGCGCTTTTCCAGTGCGGTGATCTTGTCCACACGGCGCTGGTGGCGGCCGCCTTCAAAGCCGGTGGTCAGGAAAATATCCACCAGTTCGAGCGCCAGTCCCTGGCCGATGACACGCTCGCCCATGCAGAGGATGTTCGCATCGTTGTGCAGGCGGGTGTATCTGGTGGAGAAGCAGTCATTGCAGACTGCGGCACGGATGCCCGGGATCTTGTTCGCTGCCATGCTCATGCCGATGCCGGTGCCGCAGAGCAGAATGCCCTTCTCGCACTCGCCGGAGAGGATCTTGTCCGCTACAGCCTTTGCCATGTCCGGGTAGTCGCACGGATCACCGTCCGTGCCGAGGTTGATGTAGGCGATGCCTTGTTCGTCCAAATGTGCCATGACCGCTTTTTTCAGGGTGATCGCGGCATGGTCGCAGCCGATCGCTATCATTGTCATGCTTCCTTTCGGGTGATATTGCGGGAAAGCCCGCTGATTCAGCTTTTTTTCGTGATATTGACAGCCTGTAAATAGCTTGCTGTCAGGTCTGCGGCAGTGGGGAGCGTGCTGTGCAGCCCGATGTACTTCGATGCGGCAGCGCAGACGCCGGTCGCCGACTGCTGGCGCATGTATGCAGGGGCAGGGATCAGGACTGACCGCTTTTTCTGCCCGGATGCTTCATACTGCCGGAGAAATTCTTCTGTGCCGTCGCCGGTGATGACGATGCGCTCCGCTTGCAGTTCCCGGATCTTTTGGATGATGTCTGCGGCGGTCTGCACCTCGTCGGGCGTTTCCCGCTCGACCTGCGGCGCATCATCGCAGTCATGGATCCGGAACGAGAACCAGGCACTGTAGAAGAGGTCGGCACGGGCGTGCATCACCACGAGCATGTGCTCCGCCGTGATGCAGTGCTCCGCCATCGCTTCGAGGGTCGAAACGCCGATGCAGGGCTTGTTCTCCGGGAATGCGAGCCCCTGAACCGCTGCGATGCCGATGCGCAGTCCGGTGTAGGAACCCGGTCCGACCGAGACTGCATAGCAGTCCACATCCTGCAGCGTCATGCCGCATTCGTTCAGCAGCTCCGTCACCATCGGCAAAATCACCTGCGCATGGCCACGGGTGGTATAGAGGGAACGCTCGCCGAGCAGGAGATCCCGCTCTGTGTCCAGCACTGCCGCAGAGGCGATCTTGCCGGAGGTGTCAAGTCCCAATATCCGCAAAGCGCTCATCTCCTTGTAGTGTGATATGCCGTGATTCGTCGCCGGTACGTTCGAGGGTCAGGTACATCGTGTGCGGCGGGAGGGCGGCTTCGATATTCTCCGACCATTCGATCGCAAAGACGCATTCGTCCTGCGGGTAGTCGTAGAAGCCGGTGGTCTCCAGCTCGTTTTCATCCATGATACGGTACATATCAAAGTGGATGAGCTTGCCCTCGTAATCGTGTACAAGAGCAAAGGTCGGGCTCGTCACGAGCTCCTTGATGCCCATGCCGGCGGCGAGCCCACGGGTGAAGGTGGTCTTCCCTGCCCCGAGGTCGCCGCGGTAGGCGATGATGTCGCCGGGGCGGAGCTTTTCGCCGATGCGCTGCGCAAGAGCGATGGTCTCCTCCGGCGAGGTAGTATCCCAGGTGAACTGCATCAGAACAGCCCCTTGATATTGCCGTTGTTGTCGCAGTCGATGCTGAATGCGGCGGGCTTCTTCGGCAGTCCGGGCATCGTCATGATGTCGCCGGTCAGTGCCACGATGAACCCGGCACCGGCGGAGAGGCGGACCTCGCTGACGGTGATCTGGAAATTCTCGGGCTTGCCGAGCTTCTTGGGATCATCAGAGAGGGAATACTGCGTCTTGGCGATGCAGACGGGGGTCTTGTCATAGCCGAGGGCTTCAAATTCGGCAAGGGACTTGGCTGCCTTTGCCGTGAAGCGGACGCCGTCGGCACGGTAGATCTCACGAGCGATGGTCTCGATCTTCTCCTTGATGGAGAGGTCGGTGCTGTAGAGCGGCTCGAAGCTGCTGCCGCCTGCCTGTGCGATGGCGACGCATACCTTCTGTGCCAGATCGGTGCCGCCCTCGCCGCCCTTGGCGAAGACCTCGCACATGGATGTCTGGACACCCATATCGGCACAGTAATTGGCGATGAACTGGAGCTCCTCGTCACTGTCGGTGTGGAAGCGGTTGATGGCAACGACCACCGGAACATGGTACTTGTGCATGTTCTCGATGTGGGTGCGCAGGTTCACGATGCCCTTGGAGAGCGCATCCACATTCGGGGTGGTGAGCTCTGCACGATCCATGCCGCCGTTGTATTTCAGGGCACGGACAGTTGCCACGAGCACGACGCACTCGGGCTTGAAGCCGGCAAAGCGGCACTTGATGTCGAAGAATTTCTCTGCGCCGAGGTCGGAGCCGAAGCCTGCCTCGGTGATGCAGTAGTCGCCGAGCTTCAGTGCCAGCTTGGTCGCACGGACGGAGTTGCAGCCGTGTGCGATGTTGGCGAAGGGACCGCCGTGGATGAGCACGGGGGTGTGCTCGAGGGTCTGCACGAGGTTCGGCTTGAGGGCATCCTTCAGGAGTGCGGTCATGGCGCCCTGTGCCTGGAGGTCACGGGCATAGACCGGCTCGCCGTCTACATTGTAGGCAACGAGGATGCTGCCGAGGCGGCGCTTGAGGTCGTCAAGATCCGAAGCAAGGCAGAGGATCGCCATGACTTCGGATGCCACGGTGATCTGGAAGCCGTCCTCACGGGGCACGCCGTTCGCCTTGCCGCCCATGCCGATAACGATGTTCCGGAGCGCACGGTCGTTCATATCCATGCAGCGCTTGAACAAAATGCGGCGGGTGTCGATGCGCAGCTCATTGCCCTGCTGGATGTGGTTGTCGAGCAGTGCGCAGAGCAGGTTGTTGGCAGCGGTCATGGCGTGGATGTCGCCGGTGAAGTGCAGATTGATGTCCTCCATCGGAACGACCTGGGAATAGCCGCCGCCTGCTGCGCCGCCCTTGATGCCGAATACCGGGCCGAGGGACGGCTCACGCAGTGCGAGCATCGCCTTCTTGCCGATCTTCGCCATTGCCTGTGCCAGCCCGACGGAAACGGTGGTCTTGCCCTCACCGGCGGGGGTCGGGTTGATCGCCGTCACAAGGATGAGCTTGCCGTCCGGGCGGTCTGCGGTCTTTTTGTAGAGCGCCTCGCTGAGCTTTGCCTTATAGCGCCCGTAGGGCTCGATGTCCTCCTCCTCGATGCCGAGCTGTGCGGCAATGTCGGTGATCGGGAGCATGTTCGCCTGCTGGGCGATCTCGATATCTGTCAACATGGGAATACCTCCTCATAATCTCTGCTGCGGGCAGCAAATAGTTAAGTATAGTATAGCACATTTCAAGAGATTTGTAAAGTGATTCAGGAGAAAAATACAGGGCAAAAACAGTTACTCTGCTAAAGTGCGTTTTTGAGGGCAATTCTCTCGACAGCCGCCCCCTCCGCCGCCGTTCGGCGGCACCTCCCCCGCTTGCGGGGGAGGATTTTATGGCGGTGCTGCGCACCGCAGCCGCTTTAGGG
>JAIKWY010000093.1 GCA_024684395.1 Oscillospiraceae bacterium | reverse complement strand
CATCGACGGCGGCGATTACGACATCTTCTGGATCTGGCATGAAGGTCCGACGATCAAGGGCGGCAGTGAGCGCTTCAAGCAGTACTTCAGCGTTCGTAAAAACAAGCGCACTTCCGGTCGTATCACAGTATCCGATCACTTCGCAGAGTGGGAAAAGGCTGGCATGAAATGCTTCAACCTGACCGAGGTTGCGCTGAATGCCGAGGGCTATCAGAGCTCCGGCCGTGCGAACGTTACCAAGAACGTCATCACCGTTGGCGGTACACCGGAACCGACCGAGCCTCCGACAGAAGCTCCGACCGACAGCAACGGCTACTACTTCTATGACACGTTCGAGGACGGCATGGGCAACTGGGCAGAGAGAGGCGAAGACAAGGTCGCAGCTACCAGCGCCGAGAAGTACAAGGGCAGCAAGTCCGCAGCCGTAACGGATCTTTCCGACTACTGGAACGGCATTGGCAGAAGCCTGAGCCCGTCCGTATTCAAGCCGGGCAGCTCTTACAGCTTCAGCGCTATGGCAATGCAGAACACCACTTCCTCCGAGCATTTCAAGCTCTCTCTTGAATACACCGATGCTTCCGGTGAGCAGAACTGGGATACCGTAGCAGAGGCTGACGGCAGCAAGGGCGAGTGGGTACAGCTCGCAAACACCTCCTACACCATCCCGACCGGTGCTTCCGGCATGACGCTTTACGTTGAGACCGATGACACCACTACCCCGTTCTTCGTAGACGAGATGGTCGGCGGCGTGAAGGGCGCAACGTATGAGGGTTATGTCACGCCGACACAGGACAAGACCGATCCGCAGGAGCCGACTCAGCCGATTACAGAGGCTCCTGGCAACACGCTCTACGGCGATGTCAACAACGACAAGCAGGTCAATATCCTTGACGTTATCACGCTGAACAGAAACCTCATGACCGGTGAGCAGCTCACTGAGCAGGGCAAGAAGAACGCTGACGTTGACCGCAACGGCGTAGTCAACGAGACCGATTCCCTGAACATCCTCAAGTTCCTGGTAGAGCTGATCGACAAGCTCCCGATCGGCGAAGCTCCGCAGCCGACAGAGGCTCCGACGCAGGCTCCTACACAGGCACCGACCGATCCGCCTTCTCAGCACAAGAGCTTGAAGGAATTTACGGAGGAGTGCCAGGCAAAGATGGCTGACCACGAGCCGGATTCCGCCAGAATGCAGCAGGCAGGCGTAACGTATGGCACCGTAAAGTCCGGTACCTACTTCTCCACGACCTGCAACCGTGAGAAGCCCTATAACATCCTGCTCCCGGCAGGCTATGACGAGAGCAAGACCTATCCGGTGCTCTATTGCATGCACGGTTACTATGAGAACCAGGATCGTATGATCATCTACGGCAACGACACCAACATGCAGACCAAGGAGATCATCGGCAATGCCATCGCAGCAGGCGAGGCGAAGGATATGATCGTGGTCTTCCCGTACATCTATTCCAGTGCGACCCAGAAGGACTGCTCCGGTATGGATGCTGCCAACAATGCAGCGTATGATAATTTCATCAACGACCTGACCAAGGATCTGATGCCGCATATCGAAAAGACCTACCCCGTCAAGACCGGCAAGGACAACACTGCCATCACCGGCTTCTCGATGGGCGGCCGTGAGTCTCTGGCGATCGGCATGACGCTGAGCGAAAAGTTCGGTTATATCGGTGCGATCTGCCCGGCACCCGGCGTTGACGATGCCTATAAGGGCGGCTGGAAGTTCGAGTCCGGCAAGGAGCCGTACCTCATCATGATCACCGCAGGCGGCAATGACACGGTCGTTTATGACACGCCCAAGCCGTATCACGAGAACCTCGAAAAGAATGGCGTTCCGCACATCTGGCACTACTACCAGAACGGCTACCACGGTAATAACTCCATCTATGCACATATCTACAACTTCTGCCGTTTCGTATTCCAGAACTGATGCAGTCGGCTTCTGAACAAACCAGATAACAAACGAGATCCCCTTGCTTCGGCAAGGGGATCTTTTTAGTGATGTTACTCTGTCATATGTTTTGCAGCGCACTTGCGGAGGGATACCCGTAGGCGCTTTCTGCATGTTCGATCGCGCGTAGGATCGCTGTGCTGATGACCTCCGCAGCGACCAGCCCGACCACATCCTGATCTGCCTGCACGGAGCCTACCGAAACGGCGTAGATGCTGTCACCGTCCACAGAGGTATGCACCGGCTGGATGGAGCGTGCGTAGCCGTCATGCGCCATGCCTGCGATCTTGCATAGCTTTGCCTTGTCAAATGCGGTATTCGTGATGACGACCGCTACCGTTGTGTTGCCTGTGAATTTGTTTTCCACGACCTCCACGCTCTGCTGCATATGCGCCGAGGTACTGCGCAGCGCTGTCTTGTCCTCCGTCAGCAGACCTGCGATCTGATGCCCGGTCTTCCAGTCAAAGACATCGCCGAGCGCATTGACGACCACCACTGCGCCGACCTGCAAGGCACCGATCTGCACGGCATAGCTGCCGATGCCGGATTTCATGCAATACTCCATGCCGCAGATCTTTCCGACAGTCGCACCGCATCCTGCACCGTAGTTCCCGTCCTGGTAGTTCGGGGCAGTCAGCGCCTGCCTTGCGGCTCGATAGCCCATCTCTTTATCCGGACGGACAGCGCTGTCACCGACTGTCAGGTCGAAAATATCCGCCTGTGCCACAAGCGGCACCTTTGTCACACCGACATCAAAACCGATGCCCTGTTCTTCAAGGTACTGCATCACGCCGCCCGCTGCATCCAGTCCGTAGGCACTTCCGCCGGCGAGCACGATCCCGTGTACCACCTCGGCTGACATCAGCGGGTTGAGCAGCTGGCTCTCACGGGATGCGGGTCCGCCGCCCCGCACGTCCAGCCCGGCACGCATCCCCTCCGGGCAAAGAAACACCGTGCAGCCTGTCCCGGCTGCGGTGTTTTCAGTCTGTCCGATCCTGAGCGGCTTTATTTCTGTAACAGCAATTTCCTGCATGGTATCCTCTCCTTGCGTTTTTTCTCATTATAGCATAATAGCGAAGCGTTATGCTATAATTGCCCGATATGCAGGGAGCAGATCTTTGATCTGCGGATCTGCAAGGGCATCATTCATAATGAATGCTTGCATTCATTATAGCATAATAGCGAAGCGTTATGCTATAATTGCCCGATATGCAGGGAACAGATCTCTGATCTGCGGATCTGCAAGGGCATCATTCATTATAGCATAGATCCGGTGATTTTGCAAGCCGTGGAAGCTGTTTACATCCAAAAAAGCATGGGCTCTCTTGCAATTCTATACAAAATATGGTATACTAAAGCTAACCTAATTCACAGAACAGGAGGGATCCGATGCGTGATAGAAAACTGACAGCGCTGCTTCTGAGCGGTGCGATACTGTTCATGGCTTTGCCGCCTGTGCAGGGACATGCGGCGGCGCTGGTGGATTCCGGGATCGACTACTCGGAGACCACCGAGACGCTCAACAACCCCGGCGCCGGCTATACCTCGACGCTGTGGTATGTCTGCAAGCCGGGGGAGACCAAGCCCCAGAACCCGACGGGGAATCTCGTGCTGATGTTCATTGACATCGGCGCATTCTCGAGCGGCATCAACGGCACGACGGACGAGGACGGGAACTATACCGAGGGGAAGGACTACGACCTCGACGAGACCTTCTTCAAGGCGATGCGGGAGACCTTCGACAACTGCCGGAAGAACGGCTGCACGGTCGCCGTGCGGTTCCGGTACGATGCCAATGGCAAGACGAACCCCGAGCCTGCGACCTTTGCGCAGGTGCTGCATCATATCGAGCAGATCAAGGAGGACGGCTTCCTGGCGGAGAACAAGGACATCCTCATGTACGTGGAATCGGGCTTTGTCGGCGCATGGGGCGAGCAGCACAGCGGCAAGTATACCTCGCTTACCTATAAGGCGCAGCTCCTCGATGCCGTGCTCGATATGGTGCCGGAGGAGATCCCCGTGACCGTCCGCACACCCAATATCTTCCGGGAGTGGAAGGGGCTCGATATGGACGGCATGGCGGCATGGACTTCGGAGCCCGGTAGCCGTGAGGCTCGTGTCGGGCTGTACAATGACGGCTACATGGGTTCGGATTCCGACCTTGGCACCTATTCCGACCGTGCGGTGGAGACGGCGTGGCTCGGGCGTCAGACAACTGCGACCTACTACGGCGGCGAATACTCCGGCAACCTTGAATGGGCGCAGAAGTATGACACCTATCTCCCGGAAAACGCCATCCCGGAGATGTATGCCACGCATCTGAGCTATATCAACAGCAATATCTACAAGCTGTACGAGGACTACACCTATTCGGCAAAGTACGATGTGGCGGGGGCGGACAATTCCGCCTATTACGGGCAGACCGTCCGGATATTTATGCGGGATCACCTCGGCTATCGCTTCATTGTGCTGGACTGCGATCTGAGCGCCACCTGTGAGCAGGGCGGGAGCTTTGATATCGCCTGCAAGGTGGAGAACACCGGTTTTGCCAATCCCATCCGCCCGCAGAAGGCTGAGCTCCTCCTCGAA
>JAIKWY010000167.1 GCA_024684395.1 Oscillospiraceae bacterium | reverse complement strand
GGTGCAGTCGGCACTCGATCTGGATGCGGCGCTGCGGTTTGCTGAGCAGGACGAACGCTTCACCGGTCTTCCGGTCTGTCTCCTCGGTCACAGCTGGGGCGGCTATGCGGTATGCGGCGTGCAGAACTTCGACCACGACCTGACTGCCGCCTGTTCGATCTCCGGCTATGCCTACCCGCTCGAAATGTTGCAGCAGGGTGCAGAATATTCCGTCGGCAAGCCGCTTTCTGTTGTATTCCGTCCCTTTGCATGGGGCTATAACAAGGCGATGTTCGGCAGCAACTCCAATCTCAACGCCGTGGACGGCATCAATCATTCCGGCATCCCGGTGCTCGTCCTGCACGGTGAGAAGGACATGACTGTCCCCTACAAAAACATCTCCATCCTCTCCAAGCAGGCGCAGATCACCAACCCGAATGCCCGCTTTGAGACGATCACAGGTCCCTATGCCGATCATAACCTGTTTTTCAGCAGCGATGCGGCAAATGCCTATAAGGTCGAGTTCAACAAGCAGGGGCAGGCGCTCTGGGAGCAGTACGGCGGGAACGTCCCCGACGATGTGCGGGAAGCTGCCTATGCCAATGCCGACAAGCCCCTCATCAATGAGGTCAACGAACCGCTCCTCGAAAAGATCGAGCAGTTTTATCTCGATGCCATCGGAGCATAATGTGATCCACCTTTACCTCGATAGACAAGTAAAGTTCCCCTCCCCCGCAAGCGGGGGAGTAAGTGGTTTAAGGGGGCTGCGACCCCTTAAACCACCTTTTCGATTCAGTTTTGAGGATCATAAGAAAAACCCCTGTTCCACGCAGAAGCGGAACAGGGGTCATTTTATTTCATATGCACATCCATCTGCGGATAGGGGATGCCGATGCCGTTCTCATCGAACGACGCCTTCACCTGCTCATGCAGATCATAGTACAGATCCCAGTAATGCACATGCATCGTCCACGCCTGTACATGCAGGATCACGGCGCTGTCGCCCAGCTCGCCGATCCGGATGAGCGGCGGCATATCCTTGAGGACATAGGGGCTTTTCATCAGAATGGCTGCGATGAGATCCTTCGCCTTTGCAGCATCCGCATCATAGCAGATGCCGAATTTCAGATCCAGACGCCGGCGGGGATCCTCGGAATAGTTCAGCACGACCGCATCCGAGATCTTGCCGTTCGGGATAAAGACCGAAGTCCCGTCCGGGCGCCGCAGCTTGGTCTGGAGGATGGAAATGTTCTCGACCGTGCCGGTGATGCCGGCGATCTCCACAAAGTCCCCGACCTTCAGCGGTCTGGAAAACAGGATCAGGATGCCGCCTGCCACGTTGGACAGGCTGTTCTGCAAGCCCAGCACGATAGCGAGCCCCATCGTACCGATCACCGTCACGATGGATGCCATCGGCACCTGCAATACCGAGAGGACGATCACGCCCACCAGCACATACAGCGCCACCCGGATGAAGCTCTGTACAAAGCCCACTGCCGTCGGATCCGCATTGGTACGCTTGATGGCACGAGTCATGCCCTTTGTCAGCAGATTGGCGAAGACAAGCCCGAGCACCAGCACCACGAGCCCTGCCACCAGCGATGGCAGACGCTCCCGGAGAAAGTTGATCCCCTGCGATGCCAGCGAGCTGAGATGTTCCCGCTCCTCCGTGATCGCCAAAAGGGCTTCCGTTGCATCAGTCATGTGTCTCCTCCCATCCGAGCAGCAGATCAATGCCTGCCGCAAGCTGCGGATCGGTCTCACGGTCGATCTCGTAGGGATCCACATTTTCACCGGGCTCCACTTCCAGATCCGGGGTGAGTCCGACGCCGTGATAGCACTCCGAGACAGTCGTCTGGTAGGTCGCCACCGTCAGGGTCAGACCGCCGCCGTCCTCGAGGCGCTGTGTCGTCTGCATCACGCCCTTGCCGAAAGTCGTGGTGCCGACCAGCTTTGCCTTGCCGAAATCGCGCAGAGAAGCCGCAAACAGCTCTGCCGCACTTGCCGAGCCGCCATCGACGAGCACTGCCATCGGCAGATCGGTCTCGGAAGCATCGGAATAGATCGCCGTTTCGGTCTTGCCGTCCTGATAAGTCGCCGTGGCGATCACGCCCTCCGGCAGCAGCGGATCGAGCATTTTTTCCAGCGATTTGAGCAGTCCGCCTGTATTGCCCCGCACATCGAACAGCAGATAGCGTGCGCCGCTTCCGAGCATCTCATCGAGCGCCTGCTGGAACTGCTCTGCGGTGTTTTCACGGAAATTGGTAATCCGGATATAGCCGATCTGACCGTCGAGCATCTGGTAGAAGACTGTACGGACGTCATAATAGCGCCGTGTGATGTTGATCTTCCGCTCCAGGCCGTTCCGGAGGAAGGTGATCTGCACATCGGTGCCCTCTTCGCCACGAAGGTTTTCCACAGCGTCGCTATAGCCCAATTCCGTCACGGGCTCACCATTGACAGCCGTGATGATGTCCCCCGGCTCAATGCCCGCCTCATCCGCAGGACCATCCTCTTCAATCCGGGTGATCCGGATATTGCCGTCATCGTTCAAAACCGCATAGATGCCGATGCCGCTTTTCAGACCGGCTTCTTTGGTGACAAGTTCATCAAATTCCTCTGCGCTGAGGTATCTTGAATAGGGATCTCCGAGTCCGGCAACATAGCCTTTGAGCATTCCGTCCATGAGCTGTTCCTCGTCGATGTCCTTCTGGTAAAACCGGGCACGGACATAGGTGTCAAGTGCTTCAAGACGATCATATTTTGCCGCCTTTTCCTTGACATCCTGCACCTTGGCATTGAAGCTCTGGAGCGAGAAAAAAGACGTCAGGATAAAGGTCAGAGCACAGGCGATCGCCACGATGCTGATCATCACACCGATGCTGATCTTATGGTTCATGCAGCCGCCTCCCTTCATGCAGAACAGGGGATGCCGCCGAAAGCGGCAGCGTCCCCTCTGTTGTCATCAATAATTCAGATAGCCTGCCGGATCCACGGCAGTACCGTTCTTGCGCACCTCAAAGTGCAGATGATAGCCCGTAGACCAGCCGGTCGAGCCGACATAGCCGATGGTATCGCCCTTGTTCACATACTGCCCCACGCTGACGATGGTCTTTTCCATATGACCGTACAGCGTCGAATAGGTGCCGTCATCATGCTGGATGATAACGTGGTTGCCGTAGCCGTTGCCGCAGCAGTTGGCGCTCTTGCCGTAGTTATGCGTACACGTATTCACGGAGCGGATGACCGTTCCGGAGCGGGATGCCACAACGGCGGCGCCCTGGTTCTGGGCAATGTCGATGCCCTTATGCGTCGTGCCCCAGCGGGAACCGAAACCGGACGAGATATAGTAATGTCCCGGACACGGCCAGCCGAAGGAACCGTCGTTGTAGTTCTTCGGGGTTTCCTGCTGCTGGGTCTGTGTCTGTCCCGTCTGGTTGCCGGACTGTCTGTCACGCTCTGCCTGCTCGGCAGCAAGGCGGTTCGCCTGCTCCTGCGCACGGCGGGCCTCCTCCTCGGCGCGGGCGATCTCATTGCGGATCGCATCCTCTGCCTCATTGGCAAGGCGGTTCTGCTCTTCGAGATTGGCAATGCTCTGGTTGGCAAGCTCCTGCTCCTTGGCAAGACGCTCCTTCTCCGCCTCGGACTCGGCATACGCCTGCTGGAGCTCGCTCATGGAGTTCTTCATCTCCGTCTGCTTGGCTTCCATATCCGCCTGTTCCTTCTTCTCCTGCTCCTTCTGGGCTTCGAGCAGTTTCAGGTTGTCGTTGTAGGATTCAAGTTCATCCCGCAGATTGTTGACCAGCTCGTCATCATGGCGGGCGATACAGGAGATCATCTCATACTTGGACAGCAGATCATAGAAATCCGTTGCACCGACCAGTACGGATGCAAGGCTGTCGTTGCCGTTGACATACATCGCACGCAGACGTGCCTTGAACTCCTTCAGACCCTTGTCGATGTCCTTCTCCTGCTGCTCGATGGTGACTTCCATGTCAGCGATCTCATCGGAGAGCTGGCTGATGCTCGCTTTGATGCTCTCAAGCTCGGTGTCCATGAGCTGGAGGTTCTCCTGGAGGACGTTGATCTTCTCGTTCAGTGCCTCCTGATAGGCCTCCTGTGCCTTCTGATCGGCCTTGAACTGTGCGAGCTTTGCCTCATATTCCTGGATCCTGCGGTTATTCTCCGCCTTCTGTGCCTCGAGCTCGGCGATGGTAGTTGCCTCTGCTGTCATGGGGCTGCGGAGCGTATTCTGACCAGCCATGCCGATGCAGCAAACTGCCGCAAGCACGGCTGCTACAAGCCTTCTGCCTGTCTGTTTCTTCATAACAAATCCGCCTCTGTATCAAACGTTGATATATTTTCTCGTGCTGACTGCGCTGCCGAGGGCGCCGACCAGCGCACCGCCGCCGATATAGCACGCCGTCACAGGCGCATAGATATCGTTGAACGGGATGATGCTGCCGGTACCGATGATATTCAGCAGCGTGCTCTGGTTCTGGAGGATGTTGACGATGCCGTCATAGGCGAGCCACGTCACCACTAAAGCCAGTGCGCCGGCGAAAAAGCCTGTGATCATGCCCTCGATGAAAAACGGGAAACGGATGAACGCATCCGTTGCGCCGACGTACTTCATGATCTGGATCTCCTCACGGCGGGAGAACACGCTCGTCCGGGTCGTGTTGGAGATGATGACCATCGACACGATGACCATTGCCACGATGACCGCACCCATGACCCATGTCAGGATGGAACGCAGCTGGATCAGCACGTTCACGAAGTCATAGGGCGCCCGGATGGAATAGATATGGTCGAGGAGCTTGATCTCGTTGATCGTGCCCCGGATACCGGCGATGTCCTTGACCTTGATGCGGTAGGCATCGACCAGCGGGTTGTCATCGCCGAGGGACTCGAACAGCACCTCGTACTCAGCCATGCTCTGCTTGAGAGACTCATAGGCTTCTTCCTTGGAGTAGAAGATGACCTCGGAAACGTTGGACATCCCTTTCAGACGGGTGCCGATCTCCTCGATCTCCTCATCCGTCGTATCATCATCGAGGTACACAATGACCTCATTCTTGGACTCAATGCCGCCGATCACGGTGTTGACATTCAGGTACACCAGTACCGAAAAGCCCACCAGCAGCAGCGAAACGAGCAGGACACAGAAGGAGGCAAACGCCATCATCCGGTTTTTCCAGACATTGTCGATGCCCTGCTCCACAAGATACCGAAAACCGCTAAGCTTCATCTGCATCCTCCATCATATCTTCATCCACACCCGGTGCGATCGTCTCCTCATAGAGGACTTCGCCCTCCATGATGTCGTCATAGACGATCTCGCCCTTGGCAATGTTGATGATACGGCCGCCGAAATGGCGCACGAGATCATGCTCATGGGTCACCATGAGGATGGTCGTTCCACATGCATTGATGCCCATCAGCAGCTCCACGATCTCGTAGGAAAGCTCGGGGTCGATGTTTCCGGTCGGCTCATCGGCGATGATGAGCTTGGGGTCATTGACGAGCGCTCTGGCGATGGCAACACGCTGCTTCTCGCCACCGGACAGCTCGTTCGGGTAGTTGTTTGCCTTTGCCTGCAAGCCCACAAGGCTGATCACATAAGGCACTCTCTTGCGGATATAGCTTTTGGGTGCGTCGATGACACGCAGTACGAATGCGATGTTCTCGTACACGGTCATGGACGGGATCAGCCGGAAATCCTGGAACACGATGCCGATGGTACGGCGCAGGTTCGGGATCTTGCTGCGGCGCAGCTTGGAGAGGTTATAGCCGTTGACAACGACCGTGCCCTCCGTCGCCTCGATCTCCTTCAGAAGGAGCTTGATCATCGTGCTCTTGCCGGCACCGGAGGAGCCGACCACGAAGGCGAAGTCGCCGTCATTGATCTTCAGGCTGACATGATTGAGTGCATCCACGCCGCTTGAATACGTCACGGATACATTCTTGAGTTCTACCATAAGATGAATTTGCACCTGTCTTTCTTTTGCAGGCGATACAGCACAGATCCTGCGCAGTACTGCCTTCGTTCATTTCCCGACAGCTACCGGAGCTATGGCTCTCTTTCTCATGCGATCGGGCAAAGAGTAAGCCTGTATCCGGGAGCGTACCCAGCCGCCCCCCCGGAACCAGGCATATAAAACATTTCGATTATGCAAAAGCTGCTTTTTAGAACTTGGTCGGATTCGCCTGTAAATACTTCTTGACCATCAGAGCGATCTTGAAGATGATCGCATGGTCAAATTCACGCAGGTCGAGACCGGTAAGCTTCTTGATCTTCTCCAGACGATAAACGAGGGTATTTCTGTGAACGAAGAGCTTTCTGGACGTCTCGGATACGTTCAGGTTGTTCTCGAAGAAGCGCTGGATGGTGAACAGCGTCTCATGGTCGAGGCTCTCGATGCTGCCGCGCTTGAATACCTCGTGCAGGAAGGTCTCGCACAGGGTGGTCGGCAGATGATAGATCAGTCTTGCGATACCGAGGTTGTCGTAGCTGACAATGATCTTGTCCGTATCGAATACCTTGCCGACTTCAAGAGCGGTCTGTGCCTCCTTGAAGGAACGTGCCAGCTCCTTGACGCTGGTGACAGCGGTACCGATGCCGACATTGACTCTGGTATAGAACTCGCTCGACAGGGTGTCTGCGATGGAACGTGCCAGCTTTTCGAGATCCTTGGAGTCCACGCTGGACTTGATCTCCTTGACGAGCACGATGTCGGACTCGGTGATGTTGAACACGAAGTCCTTGTTCTTGTCCGGGAACAGGTTCTGGATGACATCATAGGCAGAGATGTCGTTGCTGGACACGATGCGGATGAGCAGAACAACTCTGCTGATCTCGGCATTGAAGTGCAGCTCTCTAGCCTTGATGACGATGTCGCCCGGGAGCACGTTATCGAGGACAACGTTCTTGATGAAGTTGTTGCGGTCATACTTCTCGTCATAGTACTGCTTGATGTTGGACAGTGTGATGGCGAGGATGCTCGCATACTTGGAGGCGGTGTCATCGGTGCCCTCTACGAAGACGGCATAATCCGGCTTCTGGTGCGCACCGAACGGCTTATAGGTATAGCCGTCACGGATGAAGATGTCATGTGTATCGCTCAGATCCAGAGATACAAACTCATTGGTGGTGCCGACCTTCGTCAGGTCGCTGCAGGCAATAATGGTCGCGTTCTCATCCACAACGCCGATCGTGGCATCCATGGTATCACGCATCTGGTGTACAAGTCCCTGGAACAATCTGTTGGACATAAACTAACTTCCCTTCTTGTTGTGTTGTTCGGGTCACGCTCCGGATCTTCTCTCAGAGGTCCCCTTCTGGCGGTTTCCGTAAGCCGTGTGATGGCTGTTCTGCGGTCTGCATCGTGACCCACGTCCAAAAAGTAGAATTTGGTGATGATCTCAGGTCATTTTTCGTGCAGTTCTCTACATATTACAAATAGTAACATAAAATTATAGACACAATATGAACGAATTGTTAAATTTCTTGATTTTTTCGTGAAAATAGCAAATTATTTCAAACTTGTTTGTTGATGTATCACAAATTCCAGACGGCGGCTTGTAACCGATCCGTAACCAGGGGTTGTTTACATCTTTTCAGGGCAGTCGATCTTGAGGATGGACATGGCATTGCGGAGGGTCTGTGCAGTGGCTCTGCAAAGCCCTGTCCGGGACTCACGAAGCTCCGGTGTTTCGGCATTTTTCACGCTGCAAGCATCATAGAATTTGTGGAACAAAGTAGCCAGCTCCGTGGCATATTTGGTCACTCTCGACGGATCATAGACCTTGGCAGCCGCTGCGACCGTTGCCGGGAAGTCGGCAAGGTGACGGATCAGCTCCGTCTCCTGTTCAGTGCCGCTGACCGGGAGCTCCTGCATGGGCGTGCCCTCTGCATAGAGACCCTCAGCCTGGAGGTTGCGCAGGATGCTGCAAATGCGGGCGTGTGCGTACTGTACATAGTAGACCGGATTCTGGGAGGACTTCTCCACCGCCAGATCCAGATCGAACTCAAAGTGCGAATTTGCCTCACGCATGTTGAAGAAGAAGCGTGCTGCATCGAGCGGGATGTCTTCGAGGAGCGTCACAAGACCGATCGCCTTGCCGCTGCGCTTGGAGAGCTTGGCAGGCTGACCGTTGCGGAACAGCATGACCATCTGCATCAGCACGACATCGAGCCGGTCGGTGTCCACATCGAGTGCCTTCAGGGCAGCCTTCAGACGGGGCACATAGCCGTGATGGTCGGCGCCGAGCACGTTGATCGCCTTGTCAAAGCCTCTGGTCTCGAGCTTATCCATATGATATGCAATATCCGGCACAATATAAGTCGGGATGCCGTTTGCTCTGCGGAGGACAAAATCCTTGTCCGCACCGAACTGCTCTGCCTTGAACCAGATCGCACCCTCCTGCTCATAAGTGAAGCCACGCTTCGTCAGCTCGTCGATGATACGGTCAACGCTGCCGTCCGCATGGAGCTTGCTCTCACGGAACCAGTGGTCGTACTCCACACGATAGCTGCGGAGGTCACGTTCGAGCCCCTCGATGTTCAGCGGGAGCGCATAGGCAACGAGCTTGCTGCGGCGCTCCTCCTCGGAAAGCTCTGCGAGCGCTGCGCCGTTCTCTTGATAGTAATGGAAGGCATGGAGGATGATGTCCTTGCCGAGGTACACGTCATCGGGCATCGGGAAATCGGCGCTGTTGCCGTCCTCGCCGTAGATCGCTGCCGCAAGGGCATCGTCATCGTCCTTGTGTGCGGTATAGACGAGCTGTCCCTTGTCGGTGCAGAGCTGCATATAGCGCAGCGAAAGCGACTTGCCGAACTTCTCGATCTGGTTGCCGGCATCGTTCACATAGAACTCACGCTCCACGCCCCAGCCTGTCCATTCGAGCAGCGCTGCGATGCCGTCGCCGAGGGCTGCGCCTCTTGCATTGCCGACATGCATCGGACCTGTGGGGTTGGCGGAAACGAACTCCACGAGCGCACGCTTGCCTTTACCGCCCTCGGACTTGCCGTAGTCGCCCTGTTCATCCAGGACAGCCTGCACGGTATCGGCGAACCAGCGCTTTTCCAGGAAGAAATTCATAAAGCCCGGACCTGCGATCTCTGCCTTTTCGAAATAGCTGCCCTCAAAGACCAGCGCATTCACCAGCAGCTCGGCGATCGAACGGGGCGCCATGTGCAGCGCCTTGGCAGATGCCATTGCGATATTGCTCGCAAAATCGCCGTGGGACTTGTCGGCGGGTACTTCTATCTTGAAGGGCGGCACCGGCTCTGCGGCGACCTTGCCCTCTGCCACCAGCACGCCGAGAGCGCTCATGAGCATCTCACGGAGCTGTGCCTGTGCAGCTTCCATCATATTCGTCATGGTGTGTCCTCCTCTTATATATTGAGCTTGCGCACATCGATTTTGATCTCATTATCCGAGAGCAGTGTGGAATTGGCATCCACCGTATAGCGCAGTGCCAGCGTGCCGCCGTCGTCGGTAAGGCGGTTGCGCACCCACTTGGCTGCCACGCCGACAGCAAATTCCCCGAACGGCGTCTCATAGTGGCAGTAATGCTTTTTCCCCTTCTGCACGACCAGATGCGTCTGGTAAGTGCCTGTCCGGATGATGGAGACCATATCCTCCGGCGAAATCCGGAGCATCATGTTCGAGCCCTCCATGCCGGTGGTCTCGGATTCCTCATAGGCGATGATCCTGTCACCGCTCTGGTCGAGGTAGTACTGAATCTCCGTATCCAGCACGGATTCGGACGATTCCTTGCCGTCACGCTGGATGCTTTTCAGCGTCATGATCCACTGTTCTCTCAAATCAAAACCTTCTCTCAGATCCGGCTGCTGAACACCTGTCCGTTGACGGCATCTGCCAGGAAGTGGCGGGCGTTGTCACGGAACATGGAAACGCTGTCGGAAACGTAGTATACATTATGTCCCCGCTCGGTGCTGTCAGTGAGCAGATCCTGCTCTTCAAGGCATTTCTTGGCATATTTTGCCGCTTCCTCGCTGGCGGAGATCAGCTTCACGCCATCGCCCATGATCTCGCCGATGACCGGCGCAATGATCGGATAGTGGGTGCAGCCGAGGATCAGCGTGTCCACATCTGCCTCCCGGATGGGCGTGAGGTATTCCTCTGCCGCAAGGCGGGTGATCGGGTCATCCGGGTCGGTATAGCCGTATTCCACCAGATGCACGAACAGCGGACATGCCATTGCCGTCACATCCACGGAAGTATCAATGGTATGTATGGCATTCTCATAGCTCCCGCTGGCGACGGTCGCCGGGGTGCCGATGATGCCGACTCTGCCGTTCTTTGTCGCCGCACAGGCTGCATGGGCTGCCGGATAGACCACGCCGGTGAAGGGCATGTCATCCACGGGAGACTCCGCTCCGAGCATGGAGCTGACCGTCCCGCAGGCGGCAATGATCATCTTCACAGGATGGCGCCGCAGGAAGGCGATGTCCTCCTGCGTATAGCGCTGGATGGTCTGGCGGCTGCGGGTGCCGTAGGGAATGCGGGCAGTATCGCCGAAATAGATGATATTTTCATGCGGCAGTATCTCTCCGAGCGCCTTGACGGCGGTCAGACCGCCCATGCCGGAGTCGAATACGCCGATCGCATCACGATTCATGCTCTGCCTCCTCAGCACGCACGGTCATTGTTGTCAATGGCCTGCTCGATGAGCTTGTCGATGAGGTAGGAGGGCTTCATGCCGAGGTGGCGCATCAGCTTGGGATACATGCTGATGTCCGTGAAGCCGGGCATGGTGTTGATCTCGTTGAGGATGATCTCATCCTTGTCAGAGAGGAAGAAGTCCACACGGGACAGACCCTTGCAGCCCATTGCCTTGTAAGCCTTGAGAGCGACTGCCTGGATCTCTCTGCCCTTTTCGAGCGGGAGCTCTGCCGGGATGGAGAGCTGGGAGCCGTCGAGGACATATTTTGCATCGAAGTCATAGAACTCCTTGCAGGAGGAGATCTCGCCGACAAAGGATGCAAACGGAGCATCATAGC
Source organism: Oscillospiraceae bacterium (assembly GCA_024684395.1). Lineage (GTDB taxonomy): Bacteria > Bacillota > Clostridia > Oscillospirales > Ruminococcaceae > UBA3855. Next base: position 20,615 of record JAIKWY010000167.1, on the reverse strand, counting down.
CGAAGACTGCGACCTCGAGCTCTCTGCCGTTGATGCATTCCTCCACGATGACCTTGTCGTCATGTGCAAAGGCTGCCTTTACGCCTTCGAGGAGCTGCTCCTCGTTCTCCGCACGGCTCACGCCGATGGAGGAGCCGGCATTGGCAGGCTTGATGAAGAGCGGATAGCCGCCCAGCTCGCCTGCGATCTCACGGCAGCGCTCGGAGAGGTGGTTCATCTCACGGTCAAGGATCATGCGCCACTTGGCGGTGCGGATGCCGTTGTAATCCAGAATGGTATGTGTCACTGCCTTATCCATGCAGCAGGCAGAAGCGAGCAGACCGCAGCCGACATACGGGATCTTTGCCAGATCGAGCAGACCCTGGATGGTGCCGTCCTCACCGTTGCGCCCGTGCAGCACGGGGAACACAACGTCGATCTTCTTGACGGAAGCTGTGCCATTTTCAATGGTGATGAATCCCTTATGGATGGGATCCGGCGAAAGCACCGTAGAGATACAGTCGGGATTACGCTCCCACTCCCCTGTTGCAATGGCGGCAACATCGCCGGGATAGTAGAGCCATCTGCCCTTCTTCGTGATGCCGATGCAGATCACCTCATACTTCTCCTGCGGGATATTCTGAATAACGTGGGTGGCAGATTTCAGCGAAATATCGTGCTCACTGGAGACACCGCCGAACAGGACTGCAACTCTGATCTTTGACATAATGAATCGCTCCTTATCAATATAGGGTCATCCGCAGTCTTTACGACCGCAGATACTCATTCTATATTCTATCATATTTTTCGGGAAACTGCAAGTACTTTTTCAAAATTATGCAATCTATCCAAATTATATGCACCGAGTGCACAAAAAGCCCCTCCCTGCAAGAGGGAGGGGCGAGGGGATCACTCCCCGTCATCTACGATCTCGGTCTCAACATGCTCTGCTTCGGTCTCCGGTACTTCCTTGCCGAGCAGCTCCGGCAGCTCCATGCCTGCCTGCTTGAACAGCTCGTTCAGAGGCGGAACCGCCTTCATCATGCCGGACAGGAAGCCGGCAGTCGAGGTCTGACCCTCGGCATTCTGACCGCTGTCCCATACAGTGACCTTGTCGATCTTGATGTTCTTGATGGCTTCTACCTGGATCGCTACCAGATCCTCGAGCTTCTCGGCGATCAGGAGCTTTACGGCTGCATTGGCATCGCCGCCTGCTGCCTCTACGATGGCACGCATACCTTCTGCCTGACGTACCAAGATCTCCTGATTACCCTTTGCCTCAGCCTCCATGCGAGCGAAGATAGCGTCTGCCTCACCGCGAGCCTTGCGGCGGATGACCTCAGCCTCAGCCTCTGCGTCGATCTCAGCCTTTTCCTTGGCGATCTGGGTCTTTACGATGATGTCTGCCTTCTGAGTCGCCTTTTCGAGCTCGGCACGGGTCAGCTCGGCTTCCTGCTGAGCTGTGTAGGCTTCCTGCTTTGCCTTTGCCTGCTGAACTGCCTCGGCTGCGGTCGCACGACGCAGGGACTCAGCCTCACGCTCACGGCGCAGTGCCTCGGACTCTGCTACGGCAACTCTCGACTCGTTCTCACCTTCGATGGCGGCAGCGTTTGCAGCTGCGACCTGAACTCTCTGCTCCTGCTGTGCATTTGCCTGACCGATCTCACCGTCACGGTTCTTCTCGGCAACGCTGCGCTTTGCATCGTTGACAGCCTTTGCAGCGGCTTCCTTACCGAGGGCATCGAGGTAGCCGGACTCGTCAGTGATATCCGTTACGTTTACGTTGATGAGGCGCAGACCGATCTTCTTCAGCTCGATCTCTACGTTCTTGGAAACGGCGATGAGGAACTTATCACGGTCGGCATTGATCTCCTCGATGTCCATCGTGGCGATGATCAGACGGAGCTGACCGAAGATGATATCTCTTGCGAGCTCCTGGATCTCAGCGAGCTTCAGACCGAGCAGACGCTCTGCGGCGTTCTGCATCACGCCCGGCTCCGTGGAGATACCTACGGTAAATCTCGACGGTACGTTGATACGGATGTTCTGCTTGGACAGGGCGTTCCGGAGATCAACGTTCATGGAGATGGGCGTCAGGTCGAGGTACTGATAGGACTGGATGACCGGCACGATGAATGCCGCACCGCCGTGGATGCACTTGGCGCTCCGGGGCATACCGTTCTCATCGGTGCCGACCTTACCGTAAACGACCAGGATCTTGTCGGAGGGGCACTTGCGATAGCGGGAAAGAATGGCGACGATCGTCGCAAACAGGATCACTGCGATCACGCAGACGATGAGCAGAATTACAAAATTATCCATGATGATTCTCCTTTATAAAAAATGGGGATCTCTAAAAACCTCCCATTTTGCTTTTCTGCGAAAAGCAAAATGGCTTAGGTGTAGGGCTCCGCCCCACACCCCGCCTCTAAAAACATAGTTTTTAGAGGTAACCAAATGAGTATTGCCTGATGCATGTTTACGATGATAGTTACTGTGTTTCACTGCCTACGGCGGCTCTTCTTTGTCTCTGAAATGTCTATCCATTCCGTTCCACCACCAATTCATCACCACGCACATCGATCACGAGGACCTGTGCACCGTTTTCGATGGGCTTGTCGCTGTCGCTGATCGCATCGAACTCGCCGAAACGCCCCTGCAGCCGCATCGTGATCTTGCCGGTGCCGCCGTTCTTTTCCGGAACGGTCAGGTACACGGTCGCAGTCTCACCGATGGCATTGCGCAGGTTCAGGACACCGTTCTCCGCCAGCTTTCTGGAGACCTGCACGAGCTTTGCGACGACGAACATCATCACAAGACCGCATGCAAGCCCGATCCCGCCGCCCACAAGCGTCGGCATACCGGCAGTGATGCAGATGATGGATACCCATCCGAACACCGCTAAGAATGTCACGACCGTCTGGAGCGTCAGCAGCCGGAGGCTCCCGAAATCCGCAGGATTACCGCCGTCGGTCATATGCGGCGCTTCGAGATAGTCCGGGATGCCGTTACCGTCGAGATCAGCATCGAAATCCGTATCCATGCCGTCGATACCGGACGTGTCGGACACCTCCACACCGGCATCACCGTGTCCGCCGATCATCGTCAGCAGCAATTGCAGGATCAGAATGAGCGTGGACGGTATGGCGATACAGTACAGCACCCGCAGTACGTCACTAAGGCTTCCCCACCATGCTTGCATAAGAACCCCTCCTTTCAAGGCATTCTCAATGTAAATTTAATTTACTGAATCCATTATACCGCATTCCGTTCCGTTTGTCAAGAGGTCTGGAAAGAAAATTTTAGAAATTTTACTGTACGGAGACAATGCATATCTCTGGCAGACATAAATAATGCTTACGAAAAGTAAATAATTTTTGCATAACACAAAAAAATCGAAAAAACCACTTGCTTTTTCTTTCGAAATGTGGTATGATAATAACGGAAGCAGTAAACAAGGTTTACGCAGAAGGAGATGATCGGATGGATAATGCAGAGCTCGGCAGACGGCTGAAATCAGCCCGCCTTGCCAAAAAAATGACGCAGAGCGATGTGGTCGGGAGCTTCATCACCCGCAACATGCTCAGCCAGATCGAAAGCGGCACCGCTACGCCGTCCATGAAGACGCTGGAGTATCTTTCCGGCGTACTGGATCTGCCGCTTGAAAAACTGCTGTCGGAATCCGGCGGCACCGAGAGCGAGCAGAGCTGCATCGCAACGCTGCGGCATGTCAAGCGCCTTTTAGAGGAAGGCAATTACGAGGAGCTCCTCAAGGCAGAGGACTCAACGGGTCTGATCGCAGACGAGCTCCATGCGCTGCGCAGCATCGCACACCTCGAGATCGCCAAGCAGCTGGCAGCTTCCGAGCAGACGGAAGCCATGCAGACGGCAGTCATGCACGCCCGCTATGCGGCACAGGAGGCAGGGCACGGCATCTATGCCAACAAGACCCGTGTCAGCGAGGCAAACCAGCTCATCGCCCAGATCGCACAGTTCCTGAGCGACTACTACTCCAACCTCGCAGCAGGACAGACGTAAGCAAAAGCGGCTTCGCCAAGCCGCTTTCATGCTTTCTGTGCAGAGGTCACTGTGCTTTTATCCCATTATAATGTACAGTATCCGGCGTTCCGGGAGCGGCTCTGCACGCAAATTCACGGAATTTCCGAAAAACTTTGGAAAAAGGCTTGACAAATCTGAAAAAGTATGCTAAAATATAGTTACCTCTTTGCGGGGGTAATTTTTTTGTGCTTTCTTACCACCCGCTGCTGAGGGAGGCAAACAACCTAACGTGCCCGTTCTACGGGAAAATCTGGATCAGGAGGTGCCGATATGAGAGTAAAAATCACTCTGGCTTGTACAGAATGCAAGCAGCGTAACTATGTTACCAAGAAGAACAAGAAGAACGATCCCGATCGTATCGAGATGAAGAAGCATTGCAAGTTCTGCAGAAAGCACACCGTGCACAAGGAAACAAAGTGATCGGAGGTCTGACGCATGGCGAAGGATAAGAAGAAAACTTCGGAAAACGCTGAAGCTTCCGCTGTGGAAGAGACCAAAAGCACAAAGAAGGCTAAGACCGAACTGACCAAGGCCGAGAAGTCCAAGCCTGAGAAGTCTTCCAAGAAGGAAGCTAAGAAGGCTGACAAGAAGGACGGCGAGAAGAAGAACATCTTCAAGTCGATCGGCAAGTGGTTCCACGATCTGAGAGTGGAATTCAAGAACGTTACCTGGCCGAGCAGAGACACGGTCGTTATCAACACCAGTGTCGTACTGTTCGTCGTTGTAGCCGGCAGCGTGATCATTGGTCTGCTGGACTCCGGACTGCTCAAGCTGATGCAGTTCCTCATCAGTCTTAGCGCTAAGTAACATTTCGTCTGAAGGGAGAATGATCTATGTCGCAGGCGGCAAAATGGTATGTCATTCACACGTATTCCGGTTACGAGAACAAGGTCGTACAGAATATCGAAAAAGTGGTGGAGAATCGTAAGCTGCATGACCTCATTCAGGAGATCTCCATCCCGGTCGAACGTGTTACTGAGATCGTTGACGGCAAGCAGAAGGAAGTAGAGCGGAAGATCTTCCCGGGCTATGTCCTCGTGAAGATGGTCTATACCGATGATTCCTGGGCTGTTGTCCGCAACACAAGAGGCGTGACCGGCTTTGTCGGCCCCGGCTCCGTCCCCACACCGCTCTCTGAGAGAGAGGTCGCAGCGATGGGCGTTGAGTCCAAGGCACCTGTTGTCGAGGTAGACTACAGCGTGGGCGACCGCATCAGAGTGACTGGGACAAACCTCGATGGCTTCACCGGCATCGTCCGCAGCATCGACCTCGAAGCAGGTCAGGTGGAAGTGCTCGTGAATATGTTCGGCAGAGATACGCCGACCACCATCGCTCTGCATCAGGCTGTCAAGCTTGATGATTAAGTAAAAGATCCGCCGAAAGACAGGTCTTTCATCGTGGGAGGGCAATACATACGTTATCTGCCCGCCTTTACCACAAATATGGAGGTACAATCGTATGGCACAGAAAGTAGTTGGCTATATCAAGCTGCAGATCCCGGCAGGCAAGGCAACACCTGCTCCGCCTGTAGGCCCGGCACTGGGTCAGCACGGCGTTAACATCATGGCATTCACGAAGGACTTCAACGAGCGCACCAAGAACGACATCGGTCTGATCATTCCGGTCGTTATCACGGTTTACGCTGACCGTTCCTTCACCTTTATCACCAAGACCCCTCCGGCTGCTGTTCTCATCAAGAAGGCTTGCGGCATCGAGAGCGGTTCCGGTGTTCCGAACAAGACCAAGGTGGCTAAGATCACCAAGGCACAGGTACAGCAGATCGCAGAGACCAAGATGAAGGATCTCAACGCAGGTTCTATCGAGGCTGCTATGAGCATGATCGCTGGTACCGCACGCTCTATGGGCGTAGTTGTAGAGGACTAAGGCAGGATTACTGCCCTCACCAAATGTGGGAGGAAATCTCTTTCCGCTAACCGGTCTGCGAGAAAGCATTCCGGTACTACCACGAATTCAGGAGGAATGAAATAATGAAACACGGCAAGAAGTATGTTGACAGCCGTAAGGCAATTGATCCTGCAAAGCTGTATGAGTCCGTAGAGGCGCTCGACCTGGTTTGCAAGAACGCAAAGGCAAAGTTTGATGAGACTGTAGAGGTCCACATCCGTCTCGGCGTTGACTCCCGTCACGCTGACCAGCAGGTACGTGGTGCAGTTGTACTGCCGAACGGTACCGGTAAGAACGTAAGAGTCTGCGTATTCTGCAAGGAAGACAAGTATGAGGCTGCACAGGCAGCCGGCGCAGAGTTCGTTGGCGGTCAGGATCTGGTTGACAAGATCATGAAGGAAAACTGGATGGACTTCGATGTAGTTATCGCATCTCCGGACATGATGGGTCTGGTCGGCCGTCTGGGTCGTGTGCTCGGTCCGAGAGGCCTGATGCCGAACCCGAAGGCTGGTACCGTTACCCCGGATGTTGCCAAGGCTGTAACTGACGCTAAGGCTGGTAAGATCGAGTATCGTCTCGACAAGACCAACATCATCCACTGCCCGATCGGCAAGGCTTCCTTCGGCGCTGAGAAGCTCGACGAGAACCTTTCCACCCTGCTCGAAGCTGTTGTAAAGGCTAAGCCGGCTGCTGCAAAGGGTACCTACCTGAGAAGCTGCACCGTAGCTTCCACCATGGGCCCCGGCGTTCCGGTCGCTACTGCAAAGTACGGTGTCTGATCACCGCTGATATAATAAAACCTCCCGGTTTCGGGAGGTTTTATTTTTATATAAAAAGATGCGAGTACAGGGCGGTCACCGTCCTGCCGAGGGAGGTTTAGGAGGGGCGAGCAGCCCCTCCTAAGTCGGCTAAAAGCCGACAATGTTACGCAATACTTGTCACAGTATACCCTTTATCCTCGACCGTCTGCCGGAGCAGCGCATCATCGGCGGGAGCACTGAGCGTCAGCACGGCAGTCCCCTGCTCGTGGCTGACCTCGGCGGTCTCCACGGCGTCCAGCGCTTCGAGCGCCTTCTTCACATTGGCTTCGCAGTGCGGGCACATCATGCCCTCGATCGTCATGGTTTTCTGCATGGTTGGTTCCTCCTTGTGTGTGATTTTCCGGATCTTCCGGCGTTTGTCATGTTTCGTACTGTGCAGGTCAAACAGATTCAGCCGCAGCGCATTCGTCACAACGCAGAAGCTCGACAGGCTCATGGCAGCGGCTCCGAACATCGGCGGCAGCGTCCAGCCGGTCAGCCATGCAAATGCCCCGGCGGCAAGCGGGATGCCGATGCAATTATATAAGAATGCCCAGAACAGGTTTTCCCGGATGTTGCGCAGCACAGCCCTTCCGAGCCGTATCGCTGCCGGGACATCCTGCAAGGAACGGCGCATCAGCACGACATTCGCCGCATCCATCGCAATGTCGGTACCTGCGCCGATGGCGATGCCGGTCGCCGCAACCGTGAGCGCCGGCGCATCATTGATGCCGTCACCGACCATTGCCACATTGCCTTCCCGGGACAGCTTCCGGACGGCAGCTGCCTTTCCGTCGGGCAGCACCCCGGCGATGACCTCATCCACGCCCGCCTGTGCAGCGATGGCACGGGCAGTCCGCTCTATATCGCCGGTGAGCATCACGACTCGCAGCCCCATGCCATGCAGCGCCTGTACTGCATCGACGGCATCGGGCTTCAGGACATCGGCGGCTGCGATCACGCCTAACAGCTTCGCATCTTCGGCAAAGTACAGCGGGGTCTTCCCTGCTGCTGCCCATGCATCGGCGACCGATGTCATGTCAGCGGGGATCGTGACATGCTGCGAGATCAGCTTCGCATTGCCGCCGATGAGGCGTTTGCCGTCCTGCATCCCCTTCACACCGCCGCCCGGTGATGCCTGAAAGCCAGTCAGAGCGCCTGGCTGTATGCCATGCTCCGCCGTATAGCGCAGGATCGCACCGGCAAGCGGATGCTCGCTGTGCTGTTCGAGCGATGCCGCCGCCGTGAGCAGTTCCTCCTCCGCCACGCCCTGTGCCGGATGGACGTCTGTCACAGCGGGGATACCCTCGGTAAGTGTGCCGGTCTTGTCGAGGACGACAATGTCCGTCTTTCCGGCAGTTTCCAGCGCTGCGGCGGTCTTGAACAGAATGCCGCTGCGGGCTGCTCTGCCGCTGCCGACCATGATGGCGACCGGCGTGGCGAGTCCGAGTGCACAGGGACAGGAGATCACCATCACGGCAATTGCCCGTTCCAGTGCAAAAGCTGCCGTCCTGCCGAGCAATAGCCATATCACAAGCGTCAGCATGGCGATGCCGATGACCGCCGGGACGAATATCCCTGCCACCTTGTCCGCCGTCCGTGCAATGGGCGCCTTGGTCGAGGACGCCTCCCGCACCATGCGGATGATGCCGGACAGTGCCGTGTCCTCGCCGACCGCCGTTGCTTCACAGCGCAGGAAGCCGGACTGGTTGATGGTCGCCGCCGATACGGTATCCCCTGCCGCCTTCTCCGCCGGGATGCTCTCACCGGTCAGGGCGGCTTCGTTGACGGCGCTCTCGCCCTCAATGACGATGCCGTCCACCGGGATGCTGTCCCCCGGCTTCACAAGAAAGATGTCGCCCCGCAGCACCTCTGCTGCCGGGATCACACGCTCCTCGCCATCACGGATGACTGTCGCCGTCTTGGGCGCAAGCTGCATCAGGCTTTTCAGGGCGCTGGTCGTCCTGCCCTTGGAGACAGCTTCGAGGAGCTTGCCGACCGTGATGAGCGTCACGATCATGGCAGCGCTCTCGAAATAATATTCCGGCTCGCTCACCATTCCCATCGAGCAGCCCAAGAGTGTCCACACGCTCCACAGGAATGACACGCCGGCGCCCATCGCCACGAGCGTATCCATATTCGGCGCACGGTGCAGCAGTCCCCGGAAGCCGCTGATGAAGAATTTCTGGTTGATGACCAGTACGATGCCGGAGAGGAGCATTTGCAAAATGCCGCTGCTCACGGGCGCATCGCAGAGCGGCTCCGGCAGCGGGAGCCCGAGCATGTGCCCCATCGAGAGGTACATGAGCATCAGCAGAAAGATGATCGAGGCGATCAGGCGGCGCTTCATCTGCGGGGTTTCGGTATCCCGCAGCGTATCGGTTTTTTCGGTCGATTTTGCATCTGCGGGCGATGCTCCGTAACCTGCATTTTGCACAGCCTTCATGATATTCTCCGGGCTGGCATCGCCCTCCACGCCCATCGAATGCGTCAGCAGATTCACCGAACACGCCGTCACGCCCGGCACCGCAGAGACAGCCTTTTCCACCCTTGCAGTGCAGGCGGCACAGCTCATGCCGGTGACATTGTATTGCTCCATAAGCGCCCCCTTTCCTTGGTTTTATTATACCTGACTAACCAGAAACAAACAGCCCCTGAACCTTACAGCTCAGGGGCGCAGCTTGTTTGGTAGACTTCAGCTTAGCCGAGCTCAGCGAAGTACTTGATGGTGCGAACCATCTGAGAGGTGTAGGAGTTCTCGTTGTCATACCAGGAAACTACCTGAACCTCGAACAGATCGTCAGCGATCTTGGAAACCATGGTCTGGGTTGCATCGAACAGAGAACCGAATCTCATGCCGATAACATCGGAAGAAACGATCGGATCCTCGTTGTAGCCGAAGGACTCAGAAGCAGCAGCCTTCATAGCAGCGTTGATGCCGTCAACAGTTACGTCAGCACCCTTAACAACTGCGGTCAGGATGGTGGTGGAACCAGTCGGAACCGGTACACGCTGTGCGGAGCCGATCAGCTTGCCGTTCAGCTCAGGGATAACCAGACCGATTGCCTTAGCAGCACCGGTGGAGTTCGGAACGATGTTAGCAGCGCCAGCACGAGCTCTTCTCATGTCGCCCTTTCTGTGCGGGCCATCGAGGATCATCTGATCGCCGGTGTAAGCGTGGATGGTGCTCATGATACCGGACTGGATCGGAGCATAGTCATTCAGAGCCTTAGCCATCGGAGCCAGGCAGTTGGTGGTGCAGGAAGCTGCGGAAATGATGGTGTCTTCCTTGGTCAGGGTCTTCTCGTTTACAGAGAATACGATGGTCGGCAGATCGTTGCCAGCCGGAGCAGAGATAACGACCTTCTTAGCGCCTGCATCGATGTGAGCCTGGGACTTAGCCTTGGAGCAGTAGAAGCCGGTGCACTCGAGAACAACGTCAACACCGATCTCACCCCACGGCAGCTTGGAAGCATCAGCCTCAGCGTAGATCTTCAGGGTCTTGCCGTCAACCGTGATGGTGCCAGCCTCGTCGTCAGCAGATACGGTGTGCAGATTCTCACCGATCTTGCCGCAGTAACCGCCCTGAGCGGTATCGAACTTGAGCAGATTAGCCAGCATGGAGGGCTTGGTCAGGTCGTTGATAGCAACTACCTCATAACCCTCAGCGCCGAACATCTGACGGAAAGCCAGACGGCCGATTCTGCCGAAACCATTGATTGCAACTTTTACAGACATTGGAATGTACCTCCTAAGGTGAATTTCAGGATCCTCCGGTCACAGGTGTGCCGGTGATATTCCTGTTATTTATTTTACAACTTTTTTCAGAAAAATGCAAGGGCTTTGACAAAAAAACAGCAAATATTTTTCAGTCTATTCAAATTTTGTAGGCTGTCACAATTGTTTTACATATTTTGTCAATGATTTCGGCTAATTGTACAGCGCTCATAGACACCTGTACAAGTGCAGCATACAGCGCAGGATCAGACGCCAATTTCTATCATTCGTCAATTACACTTGCTTTCTGACCAAAATCGTGCTATAATAGAATCAAATGAAGATCGCCGCCGCTTTCTGTGGATTGTGACCGTGAGGAGGTAGAACACAATGGATCAGTCCGCCCTCGAAATGATGAAGCGCTGCTATGCCGGCAGCCGGGAGCCGGTGACACTGCTCGATGAGCGATGGAACGTCATCTGGCAGAACATCCCGCTGCAGATCGGCTATCTGCCGAAGCTGCTCGGCGTCCCGGAGGATTCTTGGGACACCTGCACCAAAAACATCCGGCTCGGCGTCCGCAGCTTTACCGTCCGACTCCTGTGCAGCCCGGAGGACGGTCTCCGGATCGCCATGCTCCAGGAAGCACCTGCTGTTGTGCTGCCGATGGAGACCGACCTGCTCACCAATGTGGCGCACTCGATCTATTCCCTCACGGACGAGCTGCACCGTGTGATGGATGAGAACGAGCTCTATGACGATATCTACCTGCTGATGGCACTGCGGGGCAACTGTATGCGCCTGTACCGTCCTGCCTTCCTGCAAAAGGAGCTCGAACGCTGTCAGGCGGGACAGTGGAAGAAGGAGCAGTTTTCCGTCCGGCAGCAGATCTCGGAGATGCAGGAGCGGATCCGGCAGATCCTCGGGCGTTCTGCCGATGTGAGCTGCGAGCTCTGTGAGGAGGAGCCGTACATGGTCGGCGACATCGACGCCTTCCAGACCGCCGTGCTTTCGGCACTGGCGCTCACGTTCCATGACCGGGAGCACCGGCTCGGGATCACGTTCCGGCTCTCGGCGGAGGATACGAACTTCACCGTCACAGTCAGCACGACGACCACACCGGAGCTCCGCAGCGACACGGCGGACAGCCTCGGCGATTTCGGGAGCAATTATCCGGAGACTGTTTTGCTCAACACTTTCTGTGAAGCCTGCGGGGGCAGCTGGATCGAAAACACCAACGGGGACACATCGACCTGCCGCATCACCCTTCCCGCCGCACAAAGCCATTTTTCCACGCTCATGAGCATCCACGGCAGGCAGGAGAGCCGCTTCTTCAACAAATATGAGATCCTGCTCGCCAAGATCCGGCTCCGCAGAATGGGCTGAGCAGTACGCCATATACAATCAGATGACCGCCGCCGGCGGTCATTTTTTCAAAAACTCTGCAAAACCTCTTTACAAATGCATTGAAATGTAGTATAATATAAGATGTACGAAAAACACCAGTATGTATGGAGGAGATTATTATGAGTGATCTGAATGTTGTTTGCCTTGACCTGGAAGGCGTGCTTGTCCCGGAGATCTGGATCGCATTTGCAGATGCGAGCGGTATCCCGGAGCTTCGCAGAACGACCCGTGACGAGCCGGACTACGACAAGCTGATGAAGTACCGTCTTGCCATCCTCAAGGAGCATGGTCTGGGTCTGAAGGAGATCCAGGCGACCATCGCAAAAATCGACCCGATGCCCGGCGCAAAGGAGTTCCTGGACGAGCTGCGCAGCGTCACCCAGGTGCTCATCCTGTCGGACACGTTTACCCAGTTCGCACAGCCGCTGATGAAGAAGCTCGGCTGGCCGACCATCTTCTGCAACACCCTTGAAGTCGCCGAGAACGGCGAGATCACCGGTTATCGTATGCGCTGCGAGAAGTCCAAGTTCACCACCGTGAAGGCGCTCCAGTCCTGCGGTCTCCAGACCATCGCTTCCGGCGACAGCTACAACGACCTCGGCATGATCCAGGCGTCCAAGGCAGGCTTCCTGTTCCGCAGCACGGAGCAGATCAAGGCAGATCATCCGGAGCTTCCGGCTTTCGAGAGCTACGACGACCTGCTCGCTGCCATCAAGGCTGCGCTCTGAGCACATAGGAAAGATGATGATGCATCACAGCCGGCTGCTGCAAATGCAGTTCCGGCTGTGTCTTTGTGAATGGAAAACTGATTTTTTTGCGCATGACTGCCGTGAAGCCGACAGTATATTTGGTGATTATCACTAAACAGCAGATGTGAAATTATAATAGATTTCACAATCTTACTATTTTTTTACGGAATCAGTTTGACAAATGTGGAAAATGTGGTATAATATAAAGTAGGTATATGGCAGCAATGTGCCCATAGATATTTGCTGCGTACTATGGAAAGGAGCACTTGGCATGGCGAAGAATCCAAAACTGATCGCTATCACATCCGGTAAGGGGGGTACCGGCAAGTCGTCGATCTGCTACGGCATCGGCTATACACTTGCAAAGCAGGGAAACCGTACCCTGATTATCGAGCTGGATTTCGGCCTGCGTTGCCTGGACATCATGTTCGGTATGTCCGGCAAGGTGCAGTATGATCTGGGTGATGTACTTTCGGGCAAGAAGAAGATCCTCGATGCTGTGTGTGTCGTACCGACCGCCAGCAACCTGAACATCGTCTGCGCACCGAAAGATGCGTTTATGAAGGTAAACGCTGAGGAAGTGGTTGAGATCTGCCGGAGTGTCCGTCAGTATTTCGACTATATCATCATTGATACCGGTGCCGGTATCAGTTCGCACGTATTCGACATCGTGGAGCAGGCAAACCTGATCCTTGTTGTGACCACTCCGGATCCGATCTGTATCCGTGATGCGACAATGATGTCCGATGAGTTCTACAAGCGTGGCAACAAGCGTCAGAGACTCATTGTGAACAAGCTGTCCAAGAACGACATCAAGACCGGTATGATCACAAACCTTGACGAGATCATTGATACCGTCGGCATCCAGCTGCTCGGTGTCATCCCGGAGGACTTTGCGCTCAAGGAAGCCACCGGCAAGGGCACGCCCCTCGCTCCGTCTTCTCCGAGCCTTGCTGCCTTTGACGCTATCTCGAAGCGTCTGACCGGTGAGACCATCCCGCTCTCGATCAAGTAATGCGACCCGGCAATTTCCCGTTATAAATAACAATGGAAGGAATGATAAATTATGACAATCGCATTGATCGCACACGACGCCAAAAAAGAACTGATGGTGCAGTTCTGTATCGCCTATTGCGGGATCCTCTCCCGTTACAACCTTTGTGCGACCGGTACGACAGGCAAGGTCGTCAGCGAAGCGACCGGACTCCCTGTACAGCGTCATTACAGCGGCTCACAGGGCGGCGGTGAGCAGATCGGTGCCCGTATCTCCTGCGGAGAGATCGACGTGCTGCTGTTCTTCCGTGACCCCAACAAGGCGAATACAGGCTCCGAGGCAGCTGATCTGACGCTCCTCCGTCTGTGCGACGTCCACAACGTTCCCGTTGCAACGAACATTGCTACTGCCGAAGCACTGATCATGGCGCTCGACAGAGGCGATCTGGACTGGCGGGAAATTGGCAACCCCGAGCTGTGATCGGGTAAAAGCAACGATCAAACGTGAGATGAGGAATCAGGAATCGGGAATGAGTAACGGCATATTCGCCTGACCGGCAGCCACGGCTGCATCATTCCCTGCTCCTTGTTCCTCATTCCGTGTTCATACGGAAAGGAATAATCTATGGCAAATCTGAAAAGACCCAACGGCACCGAGGACATCCTCCCCGGTGCTTCCGCCGAGTGGCAGGCGCTCGAAGGCTTCCTGCGCACCACCGCACATGTCAACGGCTTCCGTGAGATCCGTATCCCGACCTTTGAGCAGACAGAGCTGTTCTCCCGGGGCGTCGGCGAGACAACGGACGTTGTACAGAAGGAGATGTATACCGTCACCGCACGTGAATCCACCTTCACCCTCCGTCCGGAGGGAACTGCGGGCACCGTCCGTGCCATGCTGCAAAACGGTCTCCTGAACGAGGCACTGCCGCAGCGTGTTTACTACATCCTCTCCTGCTTCCGGCATGAGCGTCCGCAGGCAGGCAGACTGCGGGAATTTCACCAGTTCGGCGTGGAGATGGCAGGCTCTCCGGAGCCCTCTGCCGATGCGGAGATCATCTTCCTGGCACACCAGATCATCTCTGAGCTGGGCGTGAAGGATGTGGAGCTGCACATCAACTCCATCGGCTGTCCGGCCTGCCGGAAGAAGTACCATGAAGCGCTGCGGGCATATTTTGCACCACACAAGGACGAGCTCTGCGAGACCTGTCAGGAGCGTCTGGACAAGAATCCGATGCGTCTGCTCGACTGCAAGAGCCCGATCTGCAAGGAGATCGGCAAGGATGCACCGGTCATCCTCGACTATCTCTGCGAGGAGTGCGGCACGCATTTTGAGAAGCTCAAGAAGAACCTTGACCTGCTCGGCATCGCCTATTCCGTGGATCCCCGCATCGTGCGTGGTCTGGATTATTACACCAAGACCGTGTTTGAGTTCGTGACGACCTCCATCGGCGCACAGGGTACCATCTGCGGCGGCGGTCGGTATGACGGTCTGATCGAAGCGCTCGGCGGTCCTGCCACACCGGCACTCGGCTTTGGCATGGGTCTGGAGCGTCTGCTGCTGACACTGCACAACCAGGGCGATGTCCTGGCGGCTCCGGAGCCGTGTGACCTCTATATCGTCCCGATGGGCGAGGCAGCATCCGCACGGGCATTGCAGCTTGCGCTTGAAATGCGGCGTGACGGCTGTGCGGCACAGACGGATGTCATGGGCAGAAGCCTCCGGGCACAGATGAAGTATGCCGACAAGATCGGCGCACGCTTCACGATGGTCATCGGCGATAACGAGCTCGAAAACAAGGAAGCCGTCCTCAAAAACATGAAGACCGGCGAGAAGATCAACATGAAGCTCGATGACAGCTTCGCCGAGGCATTCTTTGACATCGAGATCGCCGACAGACTGGCGACCGAGATGGCGTAAAGGAGGCACCTATGCCTGTCAATCGTGAACTGATCGCAACGACAAAAGAGTCGCCGGAGTATCAGAACGGGCTTGCCATTCTGGGGCAGCCGGAGGATTACGCCGAGCAGATCATGCTGGATTTCATCGGGTATTACTATGTGCTGACGATCCGGTATGCCGGTAACGTGGAAGGGCTGAACGCCTTCATGCGGGGGCTGGGCATCGTTCCGAATGCAGATAATTCCGGGTTTGACTACGAGGATGAAGAAGCCCTCACCACGTTGTTCACCTATATCGTCGGCAGAAATTCCAAGGAATATTTTGAGGAGTTTCTGCAAAAAAGAGCCGAACTGTCCGCCAGTGAAGGCTGAAAACAGCATCAAGCAGGGGCTCTGAATGCATCGGAGCAACCCAGTATGATAGGAAAGAGGAATCATTATGGCAGAATCAATGGGAAATCTTCGCCGCACACACGGCTGCGGGGAAGTCACAGAGCCGGGGATGCAGGTCACTGTCGGCGGCTTTGTGCAGTACATGCGCAACAAGAACAAGGTCATCTTCATCGTACTGCGTGACAGAAGCGGTGAGGTGCAGCTCGTGTTCAATGACGAGACAGACCGTGCCATCTTCGAGAAGGCAGCTTCTGTCCGCAATGAATATGTCCTGCTCGTCAAGGGTACCTCTGTCACCCGTCAGGACATCAACCCGAACATGAAGACCGGCAATATCGAGATCATCGCCGAGGAGATCCGCATCCTTGCCAAGGCAGAACCGACCCCGTTCCCGATCATGGACGAGATCAACGCCGGCGAGGAGCAGCGTCTGAAGTACCGCTACCTCGACCTGCGCCGTCCGGCGCTCCAGCAGAACCTCATCATGCGCCACAAGATCGCAAAGTGCGCAAGAGAGTACTTCTATGCCAATGACTTCATCGAGATCGAGACCCCGATGATGATGAAATCCACCCCCGAGGGCGCAAGAGACTACCTCATCCCCTCCCGTGTGCATCCGGGTCAGTTCTATGCCCTGCCGCAGTCGCCGCAGATCTATAAGCAGCTGCTGATGGTCGCCGGTATGGAGCGCTATATCCAGATCGCCCGCTGCTTCCGTGACGAGGATCTGCGTGCAGACCGTCAGCCGGAGTTCACCCAGATCGACCTTGAAATGAGCTTTGTCGATGTGGAGGACATCCTGGCACTGACAGAGGGCTTTGTGAAGAAGCTCCTCAAGGATGTACTGGACAGAGATCTCGACACGCCCCTGCCCCGCCTGTCCTATGCCGAGGCAATGAGCCGCTACGGCTCCGACAAGCCGGATACCCGCTTTGCGATGGAGATCCAGGATGTATCGGAGTTCGTCAAGGATACAGAGTTCGGTGTCTTCAAGGGCGCCATTGAAGCAGGCGGCAGCGTCCGCTGCATCGTGGCAAAGAATGCCGCCAAGATCCTCTCCCGCAAGGAGATCGACAAGCTGACGGAGTTCGTCCGTGGCATCGGTGCCAAGGGTCTGGCGTTCATCCGCTGGGCTGAGGAAAAGCCGAACTGCTCGTTTGCGAAGTTCTTCACCGAGGAGCAGCTCTCTGATCTGCTCGCAAAGCTCGGCGCAGAACAGGGCGACGTGGTGCTGTTCGTTGCCGACAAAAATTCCGTCGTACTCCCGACCCTCGGCGCTCTGCGTCTGGAAGTCGCCAAGAAGCTCGACATCATCCCGGAGGACAAGCTGAATTTCCTCTGGATCACGCAGTTCCCGTTCTTCGAGTGGGATGAGGAGAGCCAGACATGGCTTGCGATGCATCACCCGTTCACCATGCCGGAGGATGAGTGCCTGCCCTTCCTCGAATCCGATCCGGGCAAGGTCACTGCAAAGGCCTATGACCTCGTGCTCAACGGCGTTGAGCTCTGCTCCGGTTCCATGCGTATCACGGACTATGAGCTCCAGGAGAAGATGTTCCGTGCGCTCGGTCTGACCGATGAGGAGATCGAAGCAAAGTTCGGCTTCCTCGTGGAGGCTTACCACTACGGCGCACCGCCTCACGGTGGTCTGGGCATCGGTCTGGACAGACTGTCGATGGTGCTCTGTCAGGCAGAGAGCCTGCGTGATGTCATCGCCTTCCCGAAGGTGAAGGATGCATCCGAGATCATGAGCCAGTGCCCATCCCCTGTCGAGAAGGAAAACCTCGATGTTCTGGGCATTGCTGTCAAGGAGCAGCCTGCTGAATAAGCGGGGAGCCACAAGAGAAAATGCACTATCAGCGCATGAACTACATGATACATTAAGGGAGTACCCGGTGTGCGTCTGCCAGCGGGGGCTCCCCGTCCCCCGTTCTACAATTACGGAACGGGGGTTTTTCATAAGATCCTATCATCATATAGAAATCACCCACAAAGCATACACAAATGACACATCCCTGTGCTACAATAGAACCAGAAAGGAGGGAACGCCATGCACATCCTGCTCATTGAGGACGACTTGCAGATCTGCGAGGTCACGGAGAAGTACTTCACCGACAAAGGCGCACGGATCACCACGGTGCAGAACGGCGCCGATGCGCTCCGGCGAGTGGAAATGGGGCTGGACGGCTACACGCTCGTGCTGCTCGACATCATGCTGCCCGGAGCGGATGGTTTTACGATATGCCGAAGCATCCGAAGGTGCAGCGACATCCCGGTGCTGTTCATCACCGCCCGGGGACGGGAGGAGGATATCCTCCACGGCTATGACCTCGGCTGCGATGACTATATCGTCAAGCCGTTTCTGCTGTCGGCGCTCTATGCCAAGTGCTGCGCCATCGAAAAACGGCAGACAGGCGGCTCGGAGCACGTTCTGACCTGCGGCGCCATTTTGCTCGACACACGGAAGCTCACCTGCTATGTCGATGGCACCGAGGTCGAGCTGACGCAGAAGAGCTTTCAGATCCTGCGCTATCTCATGCAGCATCAAGGCTGGGTCGTTGACCGGAACACGCTGCTCGACCATGTGTGGGGGGATGACTATTTCGGCGTTGACAGGGTGGTGGACAACCACATCAAGTACCTGCGCCGTGCGCTTGGCAGTGCCGGGGCCCAGATCCGCACAGTCATCGGCAGAGGGTATAAGCTGACCGAACAATAGCCATTTATGGGAGGGATCATGATGAAAAACAAAATGACTTACCGTCCGAAACGGACAACGCTGCTGGAACTCATTCTCAAAGCGCTCATTGTTGTGCTGGCGCTCTCACTGTTGTTCGGAGTGCTGTTCCGGACGTTGATTGACCAGAGAATCTTTCATATGGGCAATGAACAGATCGCTGAAACACTTGACATGCAGCTCCGGGAGATCAACAAGGTTACTGCCAAATCCACACCGGAAAGCCGGATGCAGGAGATCAGGGCACGGCTGACGATGGTTCATATATTTGATGTGACGTTCGATGATCCGCTGTTCCCCGCCAATGGGTCATCCGGCGTGGTAGAGGTCATTCCGCTCTATTCTCCGGACTGCCACAGTACGTCGGTGCTGCTGGATGACCAGGACAATATTCTGGCAACGAACCGGCAGGCACTTCTGACCTTTGTCAAATTCAGCGAGGAGGATCCGGACAGCGGCTATTTTGTCTGCGACAAAGAGGCGCTCGGAATGCCGATGGTGGATCAGCTTTTTGCCGATTATGAAAAGATGGCAGAGCAGGAGAATGGTAAGCATTATATCCGGACTCAGCTCACGAGTGTCTATCTGGATCGGGCGACACATACGTTTATCCCGCACGAAGGTGTCATGCAGCTCATTGAGGCGGCGGACTCTGACAGTCCGCTGCATGAGGAGACGGAGCTTGCATCCCAGCCGATTCACATCACCATCCCCGGCGACCGCTATGAGCTGGTGGAGCTGCATACGCTGGACAGCAAGATCTTCCCTTACAATGCGTTGACCGCTTTCATGGGTGAAAAACAGGAGACATTCGACCGTTTTCAGGAGTTTGAGCCGTTCCGCTCTGTGAGTGACACGACGAATGCCAGCGGGTTCAGTGTGCTGGAGGACAATATATATGCATTCTATGCGCGTTCTTCCGTCTATATCGACCAGAAGAATTATACATTACAGCTTGGGTTCATGCTGGATTCACATGACCCGCAGATCCAGAGGTACTATTGGAAGTATACCCTGCTGTTTGCCGGTGTCATCACCTTCCTTGCGGCGCTGCTCGTATGGCGCCGGCACACGCGCAACAAGGCACGCTATGCGTTTGAGGACTACCAGCGTGACCTGACGAATCACCTTGCTCACGACATCAAAACGCCGCTCATGGCGATCGGCGGCTATGCGGAAAACCTCATCGAGAGCGACCTGACCGACGAGGAACGGACACGCTATCTGCATTCCATCCTGGATAATGTGGCGTTCACCGACACCATAATCAGCCGGACGCTACAGCTCGGCAGCATGGAGCAAAGAGATCCACGGCAACGGGAACAACTGCAAGCGGAAGAGCTGATCGAAGCGGGATTCCGGAAATATGCGCCGCTGCTCGAAGAAAAGCAGATCACCTACAGCATCACGGGGAGCTCCACGATTACGGCAAACCGGGATAGCTTTGAAATGCTCATCGAGAACCTGATCTCCAACGCCGTGAAGTACACGCCGGAGGGTGGTACGATCGAAGCCGTGCTCGGCAAGAAGCGCATCACGATGACGAACACCGTCACCGAGCAGATCGACACGAAGAAGCTCACACAGCCCTTTGTACGTGGCGACAAAGCCCGCAGCAATACGCAGGGCTCAGGGCTCGGGCTTTCCCTGGCAGAGCGTGCCGCACAGACAAACCGGATGAAGCTGGTACTCTCCTGCACGGGAACAGCATTCAAGGCAGAGCTGAAGCTTTGATAAAATAAGAAGGATGGTGGCAGAGATGCCATCATCCTTTTCGATTGATACACATAATCATAAAAGCAAATCAAAACCGCCCTCCGAAAGGAAGGCGGTTCATCGTTCATGCCGGCACCTATCTAATTTTCCAGGCCGTCGCCAGCCAAGTATTTTCGACGTAAAAGAGCTTAACTGCCGTGTTCGGAATGGGAACGGGTGGGACCTCTTTGCCATCGGCACCGACTGAGAACAGAACAAAGA
>JAIKWY010000115.1 GCA_024684395.1 Oscillospiraceae bacterium | reverse complement strand
GACTAAATATGGGTTCGACTCCCGTATTCGTCACCATATGGCTCTGTAGTTCAGCTGGCTAGAATACTTGCCCGCTTCGCAAGAAAGCGACTGTCAACGTCGGCAAATCCGACTGGACATCTGCTTTTGTCACGCAAGTGGTCACGGGTTCGAGTCCCGTCAGAGTCGCTTATGCCTCCGTAGCTTAACTGGTAGAGCGCATGCCTGAAGAGCATGGCGTAGCAGGTTGAAGCAGGCAGCCCAAATCTCGGATTTGGTGCTGATCGCTTCCTTACGAAGTGCGACCCCTGCCGGAGGCACCATTTCCGTTTCGTCTAATGGTAGGACACTGGTTTTTGGCACCAGCAATGTGAGTTCAACTCTCTCAGCGGAAACTCAATAATGGGAGTGTCGCATAGCGGCAATTGCACCTGATGCGACCAAACGAAGTGCGTAGTCCCTGTGGGATAAATCAGGCGACTTCGGTCTACGCTGGTCCGAGTCCAGCCACTCCCACCATACGGAGAAGTGGCTGAGTGGCTAAAAGCGTCAGTTTGCTAAACTGTTGTACGGAATTGCCATACCGGAGGTTTAAGCAGGTAGACAGCGAGCTTGCGAGTGCCGCTGATCGCTTACTTGCGAAGCGCGAATCCTCTCTTCTCCGCCAGATAGGAGAGTAGTTCAATGGTAGAAGCAGACAGCCCAAATCTATGATTTGGTGCTGGTCGCTTCCTTGCCTGCGGAACGACGGTCTCCAAAACCGTTAATTACAGTTCAATTCTGTGGTCTCCTGCCAAATATGCTGCATCATAGGCAATCCAAAAATGCTCATCCTACAGCTCACATCCCCCGAACACAAATGTCCGCAAAGGAAGTTCTTTAAGCTCTCCCTCTGCGGGCATAGTTTTATATGGGATTCCTAATATGGTATGTGTGTTAGGATATAGCGATGTAAATTGTAGAAGGTTAGTGTGGGGTGGAAAGCATTACGGCTTTTCTGAGAGCATTCCCATGAATTGCTGCATTATATCCTCAAAATAATTAACAGGAAACAGTGCGATTCCCACCTCATCGCTTGCAACGACCAGTCGGTCGCCGCCTTTCAGGTCAAATTCATCCCGTGCTGACTTCGGAATTACGATCTGTCCGCGGTCGCCGATCGTGACAGTACCCCAGATGTGCTTACCCTGCGGTGCAGGCGGAAGCGTTCCGATGCCGTCAACTGTTTCCGTTCTCATCAGAGAATCGATCGTAATGCCGTATTCCTTGGCGATGAGCGCTGCCTTTTCAATATCCGGAATCGTCAGTCCGCGTTCCCATTTGGCATATGCCTGACGGGAAATGCCGATCTTTTCAGCAATCTGCTCCTGCGAGTAACCATTCAGTTTCCGAAGCATGATGAGATTATCTTTTAGCATACTGCACCTTCCTTACAGATCGATTTTCTCAAATCTTGCACAGGCGATTTTGTAGGAAACGCCAGTCAGTAGGATATAAAGCGCCAAACCGCCAAGCAGCAGGGACATTTGCAGCGGGAATTGTTCAAAACCAAAGGCATTGAATGCCCCAAGCCCAGGAATGTGATGTACCGCCTCCGCTGCACCGATCGTTAGAAACGCTGCAATGATATAGGTCACGAACGGAGACAGTTTGTAGGCAGTCTTGAAGAAGCCGCCGATGAAAATCAGATTGAACAGTCCGAAAATGACCAGTGCCATGCCGAGAAAGAACGGGTTTGTGTTCATCAGGGCATTCGCTATGTAGGGGTGTGCGTCCGACAGAACAGTCATACGCAGGAGTGTCAGCAGTGCCATGATGAAGAATGCCGCAGCTTCAATCATCACGGAAAACAGATACTTTCCCTTGACGACATCCGTTTTTGCAATGGGAAGCAATGCAGAATATACGATATCATTGGCTTCCCGTGCATTCTGAAAGCTGTGAAAAATACCCAGCGTGACAAAAAACGCGCCGCAAAGAACCGGATATCCGGGGATCAGTGTCATGACCGCCGCCACGATGAAAATATAGGACAGAACCGATGCACTCAGGCGAATTTCTTTTTGTAATAATGCTTTCATGCTCTCGCCTCCCGTTCCAGTCGCAGGAAGATCTCTTCCAGTGTTTCGTCTGATTTCCCGTAATTTTGCATGAAGTCCGTTTTGGGACAATCCGCACGGATCTCGCCGTGGCTGATATAGATGATATTGTCCGCACAGCGTTCCAGGTCGGATGTGATATGTGTCGAAAACAGGATCGTCACGCCGTTTTCTTTCAGCTGCATGAACAGCTCCAGCAGTTCGTCCCGCGAGAACGGGTCAAGTCCGCTTGTCGGTTCGTCGAGTATCAGAACCTCCGCACCGTGTGACAGCGCAAACAGCAGGTTGCATTTCACCTTCATGCCTTCGGAAAGCTCCATCGGCTTTTTGCGCTCGTCAAGTGAGAAAAGCTCCATGTAGCGGTGGCAGGCAGTCTCGTCCCAGTTCGGGTAGAAACACCTGGTCACGTCAATGATCTGCCGGATGGTTTTGCGCGGATACCAGCTGACCGTTCCGGTTGAATAGCCGATTCGCTGCTTGATCTCTGTTTCGTGCCCGATAAGCGGTACTCCGAAATAGCAGATCTCTCCGCTGTCCGTGTGGATGAGATTGAGCATGGACTTGATGGTGGTGGTTTTTCCTGCGCCGTTTCGTCCGATAAAACCGGTGATTTTTCCGCTTTCCAACGAAAATGAAACATTATTCAGACGGAATGCAGGATAGTATTTGCAGATGCCGCTGAGTGTTACGAGCTCCATAGCATTGACCTCCCCGTGTGAATTCTATGAATATTGTAACATATAGTTGCGTATCCGTCAACCAACCAAAGATAACAGAATATGACATATCTGGTTATATTTCGTTGCATTCTACGATGGTATCTATGTGTCAGTTTCACATGTGGTGAACTCCATCTCATGGCCTGCTTCTTTTGCGACCTTGATGAACTGCTCCGCAAGGTAAGCGGATGTCCCGTTCTTGTGTGCGCTTCCGGTGATGATTGTGATTTTCATAAATACTTCCTGTAATGGTCTATAGCGTTATTTCTCCGAGATCTCATACCGCCGGATCACCGTCTCGGAAACATACTTTTTCTTCAGTTCGCCAAGCCAGGCGAAATGCGCTGTCTGCCCGTGCAACTGAACGGCTTCTGCGGACTTCCAGATCTCCAGGAGAAGCAGCTCATCTTCGTTGTCCTGGTTGAAATAGTACTCATACTTTTCGTTGCCTTCCTCGGCACGGGAGGCATCGGCAATGCCGTGCGCTATGACCGCCTGGTAGAATTCGTCACGCATGCCGGGCTTCAGGTGGTAATGGACTTCCACAAATCGTTTCATCGCTGTCTCCTTTCATTTCAGGTCGTCACGGATGAAGTTTGTCATATCACCGGATTCGGTTTTCGGCATTCCGAATTGCGCCTTGCCGAGTGCAATAGACTTCATCAGGAAGCTCATGTTGTGGGCGAGATTGCGCATGGTGCGCAGACCTTCGACATCAAAGGCTGCTTCACCAGGTGTTCTTCCGTGGACGATGTTCCAGTAGGTGCTGGATGCAACGGGCATGCCACAGATGGTGAAGTATTTGTTCAGCTCGTCCAAGGTCGCAGAGCAGCCGCCACGCCTTGCCACGGCCACGCTTGCGCCGACCTTCATTGTCTTAGAAAAATGCGTGCTGTAAAACAGCCGGTCAAGGCAGGCTATCAGCGTTGCATTTGCGGAAGCATAGTAGACGGACGATGCGACGATCAGGCCGTCTGCCTGCTCGAATTTCGGAGCGATCTCGTTGACCGCATCCTCGAACACGCAGCGCCCAAGCTCGGCGCATTTTCCGCATGCGATGCAGCCACGGATGTTCTTGCTGCCGATCTGACAGACCTCGGTCTCGATGCCTTCGTCAGCGAAGGTCTTGACGAGCTCTGCGATCGCAGTTGCGGTGTTGCCATTTGGGTGAGGGCTTCCGTTGAGAATCAGTACTTTCATGTGTCTTAGCTCCTGTCGTTATATTTCTGAATGTGCCGGAATGCGTCCGGTACATAATTCAGTTCCAGTATCCGACCGCTATGCCATTCCTTTTCTGATCGGAGCAGCTGCTTTGCGGTCTGTTCTTGTGAATGCAAAGTCGTGATTTATCAGGCGATCTCCCATACGACCGTTACAGTATCAGAAACCTCAATATCATCCGGTTCGAT
>JAIKWY010000100.1 GCA_024684395.1 Oscillospiraceae bacterium | reverse complement strand
GCTGAAGATGTGATCACTGCTTCACGAACGTTGAAAGATGACGTCTTCCCATCCAAGGAAGACGTGGTCGGATCCTGAAATAAAAACCGTCGGGCTTTCAGAAAGTCCGACGGTTTTTTATATGCTGAACATTTGCGATCGCTTTATGTTATAAACGCTGATCCGTTGTCAAAGAGAAAATGTGGAGCAGTGCATGACCGCTCGTGGATACCATCACCGGATCGAGCACGAGCGGGCGCTGTGCCCGTATGTCAGTCAGAAGGCTGTGCATGGTCTGTATTCTCCTTCGGTTTGTCCTGGAAGAAGCGCTCCACGCCGGCTTTTTTCAGTGCCGGGACAAGCAGTACCGCAAGCAGCGTGCCGCCCGCACTGCTGATGAAAAATGCCGGTACATAGGTGAAAAGTGCCGCTTCCTTCCCCATGACGAGCGATGCGATGAGGAACGCTGCCATACCGCCGAGCAGTCCGGTTCCGACAAGCTCCCCGATGTAGGCAAAGGGCAGCTTTTTGAGCCATTTGTACAGGATACCGCTGAGGAGGGCGCCGATCATGCTGCCCGGGAATGCGAGCAAAGTGCCGGTGCCCATCAGATTGCGGCAAAGGCTTGCGACAAATGCCTCAGCCACCGCATACCCCGGACCGAGGAAGACGGCGGTCAGGATGTTCACAAGATGCTGCACGGGGAAGCATTTGGAAGCGCCGACCGGGATGGACAGCGGCGAGCAGGCGACAGCGATGCCAGCAAGCACAGCGGTCAGGACAAGTTTTCTGAGTTTCTGGTTTTTCATGGTGATCCGCTCCTTAAAATAATATGATGCACTGCGTGGGAGGGTACAGCTCTCCCGCAGACAGTGGTACTGTCATGCGGTCGATGCTTGCTGGCATCCTCTCACTCCGGAACACGGATTCCCTCGCTGAATGGCTGTATGCAGCCCGCCGTGGCGCTCCCCACGGCGTATGTTGATAATGGAAGTACTGGTTTATCCATAAACCAGTACATGGGGTATGGGGCGAAGCCCCACAAATAGGCTTTTACTATCCCCGAAGTACTGTAGTATCAATTTGTTCAGTGCTTCCTAAATTACTTCTCGGTGCAGAACTCGACCTTCTTGCCCTCAAGGATCATGTTAGTCGTCCGCACGGCACACATCTTGCCGCACATCGAGCAGGTGTGACGGTCGGCAGGCGGTGTGCTCTCGAAATAGGCTCTTGCCTTTTCCGGATCAATGGCATACTGGAACATCTCGTCCCAATCCACCTTGTGGCGGGCTTCTGCCATCTTGTTGTCGATGTCACGGGCATTCGGGATGCCCTTGGCGATATCTGCCGCATGGGCAGCGATCTTGCTGGCGATGATGCCTTCCTTGACGTCGTTGATGTCCGGCAGGCGCAGATGCTCCGCCGGGGTGACATAGCACAGGAAATCTGCGCCGTTTGCCGCTGCGATGGCACCGCCGATGGCAGAGGTGATATGGTCATAGCCCGGTGCGATGTCCGTTACAAGCGGTCCGAGCACATAGAACGGCGCATTGTGGCAGAGACGCTTCTGGAAGGTCATGTTGGCGGCGATCTCGTTCATTGCCATATGACCGGGACCTTCGACCATGACCTGTACGTCCTTCTCCCACGCACGCTTGGTCAGATCGCCGAGTTCGATCAGCTCACTGATCTGTCCGGCATCGGTGCTGTCGTCGATGCAGCCGGGACGCAGCGCATCGCCAAGGCTGATGGTCACGTCAAATTCACGCAGGATCTCCAGCACTTCGTCATAATGCTCGAAGAACGGATTCTCATTTCCGGTCATTGCCATCCATGCAAAGAGCAGAGAACCGCCACGGGAGACGATGTTCATGCGTCTGCCCTCACGACGGAACGCCTCAACGGCACGGCGGTTGATGCCCGCATGGATCGTCATGAAATCGACGCCCTCTTCCGCATGGGCACGTACCACACGCAGGAAATCCTCAGCCGTGATCTCCAGCAGATCCTTTTCGAGATAGCCGATGGCATCGTACATCGGAACGGTACCGATCATGGCAGGGGACTTGGCGACCAGCTCCTGACGGAACTTGTTGGTCTTGCCGTAATTGCTCAGATCCATGATGGCTTCTGCCTTGAATTGCAGCGCCATATCGACCTTTTTCATTTCATTCTCATAGTTGTTGCAGTCGCCGGAGATGCCGAGATTCACGTTGATCTTGGTTTTCAGCCCCATGCCGATGCCCTCGGCAGACAGGGATGTATGGCGGATATTCGCAGGGATACAGACCGTACCCTCCGCAACACGCTGACGGATGATCTCCGCAGAAAGGTTCTCCTTCTCCGCTACCGTCTGCATTTCAGGTGTGATGATGCCACGCTTGGCGGCTTCCATCTGTGTCGCATACTCTCGCATTGAATCTACCTCCAAAATAAAAACGGAGCTTTCCACAGAAAGCTCCGCAATTATCCTGATAGATAGACAGATACTTCCTGCGCAGGTCTTAACCTACAGGTTCAAAGGGTCGGAGTACACAACTCCCTCTCAGCCTTTCTAAAAGCTCCCCTGTTTGTATGAAAACACTGAACATTCAGCGCCTTGCTAATTATAGCACGTTTTTGGACGGTTGTCAAGGGGTATTTTTCGCAGTTTTGTCTTACCGCTCCATCTTCCAGATCTGTGCGGAGTACGGGGGCAGCTGGCTCCCGCCGCCGAAATCATGCTTGGTATCGGTGATGAGCTCGTCCGCCATGCCGCAGCCGGCATCGTAATGCGCCGTGAACGGCTGATCGTCTGCATTGATGGCGATCTGGATGCGCTCGTCCTCGAATCTGCGCTGGATGATGCACTGCTTGTTCGTGAGCAGGGGAATGGTGATGTCGCCGTGGCACAGCGCTTTGCTCTCACGGTGGATCTTCGCCAGCTTTGCGATATAAGCGGACAGCTCGTTTTCGACCGGCGCATCGAAGGAGACTCGCAGCGCAGGGTCGCCGTCCTTCTTATCCGCTTCTGCGCCCCATTCGCTGCCGTAATAAATGCACGGGATACCGGGCATCCCGAACATGATCGCATAGATGAGACGGAGGTGGTTTTTATTAGAAAGCATCGTTGCGATCCTTGAAACATCATGGTTGTCCACAAAGCTTAGCAGGTGCATCCCCTTGTACTGGCACCACGGCTCCGGTCCGAACTGGTTTTTGAGCGAGTGGCAGATCTCGAACAGATTCATGCTGTTGAAGCTGGAATACAGCCCCTTGTAGCACTGGTAATTCGTGGCGGAATGCAACATTTCGGGATTGACAAACTGCGCATAATCGCCGTGCAGCAGCTCGCCGATGAGGACAAAATCCTGTTTCAGACCGTCAGTGAAGCTGCGCAGCCGTTTCAGGAAATCCTTGTTGAGACAATACGCCACATCGAGCCGCAGTCCGTCTATGTCAAATGCCTCGACCCAGCCCCGGATGCAGGAGAAGATATGCTCGACCACTTCGTTGTTCCAGAGGTTGAGCTTCACAAGTTCATAGTGACCCTCCCAGCCCTCATACCAGAAACCGTCGTTATAGCAGGAATTTCCGCCGAAATCAATATGGAACCAATCCCGATAGCGGGAGTTTTCACGGTTTTGCAGCACATCCCGGAACGCCCAGAACCCTCTGCCGACGTGGTTGAAAACGCCGTCCAGAACGACCTTGATGCCACGTTCATGCAGTGCTTTGCACACGTCTGCAAAATCCTCGTTGCTGCCCAGACGGCAGTCGATCTTTGTGTAATCCCGTGTATCATAGCCGTGAGAATCCGACTCAAAGACCGGCGAAAAATAAACGGCATTGAAGTTGAGCTGCTCGATATGGTCAGCCCAGTCGATGACCTTCCGGATCCTCGCTTCCGGGATACCGTCATTATGATACGGCGCACCGCAGAAGCCAAGCGGATAGATCTGATAGAATACACTTTCATATGCCCACATGTTCATCACTCCTTCCAAATTATCATACCATTTATTTGACTGATTGTCAAGAGTGAAATTCTGACATCGTAGATGTGATACAATTTCGGCTCAGGCTGTTGATTTAGCTACACATGCACATGGATATGTAGCATAAGCTACAAAACAGCGCCAGATCGGCGATTGAAACAAGCCGGGATCTGTGGTATGATAAATACAGCGAAAGGGAATGAAACTACTGAAAATATTGGATTGTGAAAAAGGAGAGTATGATCATGAAAAAGACAATTGTAATGGCAGGTATTCTTTCGATAGCAGCACTGGCGGCAGCAGTCATCACCGGATGCAGCAGCGGCCCCCGCTCGATCACCGCTGCACGGTATGCAAGGATAGAAATGCCCCGTGACGCAGCAGTGAATGTCATCGCATCGGAGACCGTTACAAAGGCAGCTCCCATGGAAGCCGAAACGACCGCAGCGGTGATCACAGTTTCCACGCAGACAGTGACAGAAGCCCACGTTTCCGCTCCGGCACCAGTTGTGACATCCGCAGAAGCATCGACCAATGCACCGGAAACTGCAGCAACGACAGCGAACACAGCATCTTCCTCCACAGAGTCAACCACGACGGAGCCAACGGAGCCGACAGAGATGACAGAGCCCGTTGATGCGGATCGTGAGAGTGCAACACCGACAGAGCCCGATGATGCGGATCAGGAGAATGCAACACCGACAGAGCAGGAAGAGACCTGCAATGACGGTCAGAACCCGGTCATGAACTTTATCGGCAGCTACAGCAACGGCAGTGCGATGATGACCGTATCTGCCAAGGGCAATGATCAGGCGGTCGTGAATGTCTCCTGGAGCTCCAGCGCATTTGAGACAAGGACATGGGAGATGACCGGAAACGTAGCACAGATCGATGATATGCTGCTCCTCGACTATCAGGACTGTGTATGTGAGTGCTTCGTCTACGATGAAGACGGTACCAAGCTCGTGGATGTTTATGATTACACCGACGGTTGCGGCTGTATCGTATTCAGCGGCAATTTGCTCACATGGAACGACTTTGAGGAAGGTGTTGCCGACGATCAGATCTTTACGTATCTGTTCACATGATAATTGATCAAGACAAGCAAAGGAGGCAGATGTCCGATGATCTCATAACAGAAAAACGCTCTCTGATGATCCTTCAGAGAGCGTTTTCTTTTGTATCTGAACAGGCAAAAGTCGATTAGTCCCAGCTGCCCAGATCCACAAATACCTGCTCATCCGTCACGCCTTCCGTGCCGGTGAGAATGGCTTGCATCCGGTGGGTGCTGTAGTCGGCGATGAGCATATGGACGAGTCCTGCACTGCGGATGCGGGTCAGGGTATTGTCCGTCTTCTCGCTCGTCATCAGCTCCTTGAAGCGGTCAAGTGTCAGATCCTGCTGTCCGCAGAACAGATCCGCATAGCGGTTCCAGCGCACGATGTTATCCACATTGTGGACGAGCCCGTCGGCGTTTCCTTTCGCTGCAAAGGAATTGACAGCGCAGAGGTATGCCGGATCGTCCCAGACAAGACCGTCATTGAGTGCAGAACCCCCGTCACGGATGACCGGTTCGCCATCCTTCTCGTTGACGGCAAGCTCTGCAATATACGCATCCTGCGCATCGGTACACAGCACATTCACGCAATAGGGATAGCGGGCGGCGTTTTTCGTCAGATGATCTGCTGCTTCCTTTGCAGTGGAAAACTCCTCCAGCGCATACCGCAGTGCATAGGTGTAGCTCGTCTTGCCGTCAAGCTTGTACGGCACATCATGAAAGCTTCCGACATCGAGCTCCCCCAGCAGCAGACCGTCATCATTGACCGCCGTCAGGATGGTCAGGAACCCGAGCATCGACACCGAGACATAGCTCTTGTCGCCGTTCTGCACATGCAGGACGGAATGACCGGAGCACATCTGGTTTTCGCTGCCGAGCTGCCATTCCAGCACACGGCAGGTGATGCGCTCGCCGGTCGCAGTTGCCTCGCCGCTTGCCGTGAGCGCACTGCACGAAGTCCCACGCAGCACATCCGGGACAAGCTGCATCAGGACGACTTCATCATGCGACAGGATGCCGTCCTCGGCAAATCCCTCCGCCCCTTCGTCCATCTTATCTGCAAAGCCGTCGATCTCTTCCTGATACTTCCGGTCGAGCGTGTTGTAGATGGTCTCCACACGCTTTTGGATGCCGGAGTAGTCGTTGTTCAGGTTGGGGAATGCCGCCTTGATATTTTCGTAGAGATAGCCCTCGCAGTATGCCGCATAGTCCTCCCGGACAAGCCGTATCGCCTCTGCATAGGCGGCACCGGCGGCATAATAGCTTCCCTGCGTGTAGTCGAGCGTCACATCGTAGTAGCTCTCCTTGCAGTCGATGACGCAGATGCCATCGGCGGAGCGTACTGTCCGGAGCGTGGGCTCCTGTGTCGGTGCAATGCCCTCGAAATGGCTCTCCCGGTAGATGGAATCCACGGGCTGTAAGCTGCTTTCTCCCTGCTGCGGCGGGGTAAAATCCGCATACGTTTTCCTGCCGCAGCCTGTGAGCAGGAGAGCTGCTGCCGCAATCAGTGCAAGATAGTGTTTCTTCATGCCATCCGCTCCTTACCAGCCACGCTCCATGAGCCAGCTGCTCAGCTTGTGTTCCCTTTCGGTCATATCGGCATCCTCCGTGAGCCGTCCCAGCGTCATCTCGCCTTCGATGCCGCCGTCCATGAGATAGAGCACACGGTCACTCATCGCAGCGACACGCACACTGTGCGTCACCATCAGAATGCCGGTGCCTGCACGGTTTGCCGCCACAAGCTCCCGCATGACCTCGCTTGCTGCTCTGGAGTTGAGCGCACCTGTCGGCTCATCGGCAAAGAGGATCTTCGGCTCGTTGATGAGCGCCCTGCACAGGCAGGCTCGCTGGAGCTGACCGCCGGAGACCACGTTGATCTCGTGCTTGGCAATGTCGGAGATACCGAGCCGCTCCATCAGCTCTGATGCACGGTCATTCGCTTCCTTGTGAGGCATACCCGCCTGATATGCGGGCAGGACGATATTGTCGAAGATGCAGAGCTTCTTCATCATATACATCTGCTGGAAAATAAAGCCCATCTCGGTCAGACGCAGCCTGGAAAGCTCCTGATAGCGCAGCGTGCCAAGATCCTTCCCGTAAAAATCGACGCTCCCGGATGTCATGGCGTCCATGCCGCTGACGGTATACAGCAGCGTGGATTTGCCGCTGCCGCTCGGTCCCATTACGGCGGTAAATTCGCCCTCATGCAGTGAGAAGCTGACGTTTTTCAGCACCTCGGTATCATGCTTTTTGACCGTGTAGGTTTTGCAGAGCTCCTTGACAGTGATAACAGTCTCCATGTCTCTCCTCCTTATTCTTCGGTAATGCGCCGGATGTCGATGCTGCGGATCTTCAGCAAAGTCAGCGCTGTGACGAACAGAACCGCTGCAACCAGGATCGCAGGTATCACCAGAAAGCTCACCGGGAACTCAAAGTCAAGCCCGATGCCCGTGACCTGATATTGCTGCATGACGAGACCGGCGAAGTACGGACCGCATGTCCAGTGCAGCACCTCGCCGGGCACGAGGGCGCCGATCTCCAGCAGGAGCATCCGAAGAAGCTGCCATTTCCGGATGGATCCGTGTGTAAAGCCCATGCTTTTGAGCAAGGCGATCTCCGGTGTTTCCTCGGAGAGAAAGACATTCACATAGAGATAGGTGATGAGCATCAGCACGAGCAGGACTGCGCCGCCGACGCCGTATTCGAGCCAGAAGAACAGCTCGTCGAAATCCGAGAGTTCCCACCGGATGCCCTCCTGCGGGGTATAGACGCATTCCTCGCCGTAAAGTTCTCGCAGCTGCTCGATCACGGCAGGCTTTTCCTTGTCCGGTGCGTCGATCACATAGCCGGTCACGCGATCATAATCCACGTAGCCAGCCTCGTAACCATCCCAGAGGACGAGGGACGGGACACCGCCCTCCATATCATCATAGAAGCCCGTGACCGTGACGGTGAACGTGCGCTCCACAGAATCCGTGCGGTCTTCGTTGTATTCGTACATGGTGAGCTCGATCGCATCACCGACTGCCATGCCGAGCTGACCCGCCGTATAGGCACTGAATGCGGCTTCGTTTTCCTGTGCGGGAGCGTGTCCGCCTTTGTGATAGGTCAGCTTTTCGGCATCGCCCTCGCCCCAGTATACGCTGTAGTTCTTTTCATGCCCGTCATACAGGATATAGCCGCTTCCCGAGTGCATCATATCCACATAGGCAGGGATGCCGGCTTCGGTGATCTGCTCGTTGACGACCGTATAGAAGTTCTTGCCCGTATGCTCCATGACAGTGTAGATCTCGTCTCTTGTCTCGACGGAGAAATGCAGGTCATAGTCAAAGCTGTGATAGAGCCAGCAGCGGGTATAGTTGGGGGATATGAAGGAATGCCGGACGTTGAAGACAAGCAGCAGGATCGCTGCGCCGAGCGTGTAGGCGATGAGCAGAAACAGATAGCGCTTGAAACGGCTGAGGATGTCGGATATGGCTAAGAACAGGGGCACGGACATGTGCTTCGTATGATGCAGGAAGACGGGCGAGCCCTTGGTGAAGCGTTCGCCGCTGTTCTCACCGTGGAGCGCTTCGATGACGGAGATCTTCCGGATGCGGCGCATGACGAGCAGCGAAAAGCCGATCATCACCGCAATGATGAACAGCACACAGCTCACACCGAGAACGATCAGCTTCCAGTGCTCAGGCAGAATACAGTCACGTCCGAACAGATCAACGAGCATCGAGGAGAGTGGCAGTCCGGCACCGATGCCGATCACGCCGCCGACAACGGCAAAGGCAATGTACTTCGCCGCAAACATCCAGCGGAAGCGGAACGAATCCACACCGAGTGCCTTCATCATGCCGATCTCCCGTTCTTCTTCTTTCAGGTCGGCGATCATCGTGAAGCGGATGGTCATGAGGATGATCAGAATGATGAACACACTGACCACGACAAAGAAGATGGAAATGACCTCCATCATGACAAATTCATCCGTGACAGAGGAAACATCCCCCATGACCGCAGCAGGCACTTCGGCTGCATCAACACTTGACAGAATCTCTTCGAGCGCATCGTTGGAGCTGTCATAGAGCCGGATGCAGTACATGTAGTGCGCACGGGGCGAATCGGCGCCAAGCACCTCAAAATCCGCATCAGAGACGATGCAGCGTGCGATGCTGTTCAGGAGGTTGTCCTTGAAGATGGTGCTGACGGTCAGCTCATAGACATCGCCTGTAACGGCGGTATACCGGACAGTATCGCCAACGCTGACGCCTGTCCGGAGGCTGACTTCGACGGGAATGGCGATGCAGCCGTTCGGTACATAGAACGGCTCATCGTTCATGTCATAAGGAAGATCATGCGCCTGCGGCATGGGGCAGAGGTACGACTGTCCGTAATAGGGACTGCGCTCCGATTCGTCAAAGTCCGGAAAGTCGATCGTCTGCGAATAGATCCGCAGCATCGTCTCACGGCTCCAGTCCTGCACATTCGGATCCGCATCGAGCACGGGAGACAGCCTCTCCAGCTGCTCCTCCTCCGGCATATAGCTGACCAAGCCCAACAGCAGCAGATCGGACGGCTTGCAGAGCTCCTCCTTGATCCGCTCCCGTGAGAAATTCGCATAGATCTGCACCGAACCGGTGAAGACCAGCACGGCTGCGACTGTGATGAAGAGGAACAGTATGATATTGAGCCCTCGTTTCCGTTTCAGATCGCTTTTCAGCATTTTGAAGAACATGCGGCGTTTCCCCCTATAAAATGATGCATTTCTATTATAACACAGCACTTCCGAAAATGCAAGCGCAGATGCAGCGAAAGCAGTCCGGCTGTCATCTGACATGCATAAGCCATGATTTTAAGGATAAGGCTTGACTTGTGCTGCCTTTATATGGTATATTAAAAATGAGGTAAGCCCCGCTGATCTCACTCTGATGAGAGGAACGGTGCTGCCGTATTACGTGATCCACTTTATTTGCAGGAGGCAGCAGGTGCTTTTTGCAGAATCTGTCGCAGTATTCCAGTCAGCCTGGTTTGGCGCACAATGCCATACTATTTCTCAGACTGCTGCCGGGATACGACGTTTCTTTGTCAGCTCTCTTTTCAATGCGAATTGGAGGTCAAAATGGAAAAACACCTGTTTCTGGCGCTGACGATCAGTGCCGCTGTAGGGTTCGGCTACGGCTTGTTTCGGTTTTTTCGGAAGAAATCTGCTCTGTATATCAAAATGATCGTGTACGGCATCGGCTGTGCCATGCTCGGGCGGCTGTTTGAAACGTTACAGCTCTTTAGCAACGGCTCGATCCATTCCGGATTTCATGTCGGCGTGCTGGGCGTTGTGGGAAGCTTCCTGTTCTTCTATTCCTCGAATTACGGGCAGATGGCGTCCCTTGTCGATGACGGCTCAAAGACCTTCCGCAAGTATCGTCTGATCGCTTTAGCGGCACCTGCTGTCGTCTTCGGGATGTACATTTTTTATTTCTGCCTGACAGGCTTCTGTGAGAGTACAGTGGTCTGCGGGATCGAATCGCTCGTCATTGCACAGTCATCCTACTTCCATCTCAAGCATGTGATCATACCGGATGTGGATTATGGCGTGATCCGGTCGCTCAGGACATACAATCTCCTTGCGCTGGTCTATGCCTTCCTGTGCATGGCGGAGATCCTGCTCACTGCCATCCGATTGCCAGCCTGCACCGTCATTGTGTATGTGCTCATGTGCATCGCTCTGCTTGCATTTGTACCTGTTCTGGAGGGAGGCGTGAAGAAATGGACAACCTGAGCTATATTGTATTCATCTGTATCATTGTTTCGTTCGCTCTGATGCTGCCGCTGATGGAGAAGAAAGCACGGGGCGTTGTGGCGTTCATGATCGTGGGCATCTTTTCCTGCCTGTTCGTTTCCGAACTCAACAACGTCCTGCTCAGATCCTTCCACAATGATATGTACTACGTCACCACAACGATCACGCCGGTCACGGAAGAGATCGTCAAGGCGATCCCGGTGCTGTACTATGCCATTGTGATCTCAGACGACCGCCGGACGCTGATCGGCTATTCCTATGCGGTCGGTGTCGGGTTCGCCTTGCTGGAGAACATCTTGATCCTCGTGGAGAACATCTACGATGTCTCCATCTTCTGGGCGCTTGTCCGGGGCTTCGGATCCGGTCTGGTACACGGCGTTTGTACAGTTGCGGTCGGATACGGCATCTCCTACATCAAAAAGCGCCGCAAGCTGTTCTGGTGCGGTACATTTGCGCTGCTCTCAACGGCGATCATCTACCATGCGACCTATAATCTGCTGGTGCAGTCAGATCTCCAGTATGCCGGCATCCTCCTGCCGATCATCACATACATCCCGCTGATCCTGCTGTTGAAAAAGAGCGATGCATCCGGCGATAAGCGAGAAACGCCACAGAAGGCTGAGAATGATCCAGCCTGACATATCGCAGAACAAGAGAGTCTGTGCATTCGCACAGACTCTCTTTTGTGTGCAATAGTTTCGGGTGGAACCGGCTAATTGTGAAGAATGCAGATCCGGATAATGGGAGAAAGCTCTTATTTCTATGATGCGAATATAATCAAACGATGTCAGAACGGATAGTCCTCATTCAGGTTCGTGATAAACCGATACCCGTCAAAATCATGGCGCTTCGTCTCAAACAGCACCCGCAGGATCTCGGCTGCTTCATAAGAGGACAGCGGCGCCGGATTATCGGGTCTGCCGTCCGTCCGGATCCATCCCGGATGCACGCAGAAGATATTGACAGCACGTTCCTCCTTGAAGGTGTTGTAGAGGTTCATCGTCGCCATGTTGAGCGCTGCCTTTGCCATGCCGTAATCAAGCAGATTTGTGCGGTAGCACCTGGAAATGCTGCCGGCTTCTGAGGAGATGTTCATGATCAGAGCAGTGGTCATGCTATTTCTCAGAAGCGGATAAAACGCCTTGATCACCCGCATCGCTCCGACAGCGGTAATATCGACAGTCCGTGCAATATAGTCGAGATCGGCATCAAAAAAGCCCTTGTCGCAGTCCGGCGAGACAGAAACAGCGTTGTTGATCAAAAGATCGAGATGATCCGTCTTTTTTGCCAGCGCATCGGCTGCCGCCTGCACGGAGGCTGTGCTGCCAATATCCATCGTCAGTACGGTCAGCTTTTCGCCGTACTGTTCCTGCAATGCAGCAAGCTCCGGGCATGGTTTTCTGATCGTTGCAACGACCGTATCACCGGCTTCAAGGTACCGGAGTACCAGATTGTAGCCGAGACCGACAGCTTTTCCTGCACCGGTTATCATAACATTCTGGGGCATACGATCTCCTCCTGTTGACGGGATCCGCTCTACAGAGCATGTCCGCCGGATACTTTGATGACTTGTCCTGTGATCATCCTTGCCTGTCTGCTTGCTAAAAACAGGATCGTTTCTGCAATATCCTCCGGCTGGATGAGCGTTCCCAGCGGTATCAGCGGAACGACTTCCTTCTCCAGAGCCGCATCTATCCAGCCAGTCTGTGTCGGTCCGGGAGCGATGCAGTTCACGGTGATCCCATACTTTGCCACTTCGAGGGCAATACTGCGGGTGAGCGCCTCTAATGTCGCCTTGCTTGCGCCATAGGTGATCTGTCCTGCGAAGATCTGCGCAGCATCCGTTGAGAAGTTGATGACCCGCCCCTCCTCTCCGTGGTGCCGGATAAATTCTCTTGTCATGAGAATGCTGCCACGGACATTCACCGCAAATGTATCATCAATGACAGCCTGCGTGATCTGTTCGATGGTGTCGATGCCGTCCATGTCACCGTCAGCTGCGTTGTTGACAAGGATGTTGACCTTCCCGTAGCGAGCGAGTACAGCCGAGTAGATGTCCTTCACGGAAGACTCATCGGAAATATCGCTTTCTATCACAAGATGATCGGCGTTCATGTCCTGTAAAACA
>JAIKWY010000220.1 GCA_024684395.1 Oscillospiraceae bacterium | reverse complement strand
GCCCATGTGGGAGTCCATGTACAGAGAGCCCGATGTAAAGGGCAATTATGCGGCGGAGGATACCTTCACCGAGACCGGGAGCTTCTTCACGGACGAGCAGTATGCCGACTATCTCACGGAATGGCACGGCGAAAAGCATCTGGTACTTACCTCTGTGGAGGGCACCCGCTATGTCGTATTCACGGCGGCGTATGAATACCCGTCCTTCTTCCCGGAGCACTATCTGAACGACTTCGGCGACCTGAACCATGACGGCATCCACAACGCCAGCGATGCGGCGATGATCCTGGTACAGGCGGCGATGGCAGGCGCACAGGATGCCACGTTCCTCGATCCGAGGATGGTGGAAGCGAAGATCAACGGCGATCTGGACGGTGACGGCTTCTCAAACGCCTCGGATGCGGCGCTCCTGCTGATCTATGCGGCGTATTACGGCGCACAGCGTGAAGCTCCGGCGGACTTGCAGTCCTATCTCTATGAGCTGAACGACACCGTGAAGCGCGTGACGATCGGCTACCGGGAAGGGCTCTCCTCCGAGCACGTCACCAAGGAGCTCCTCACCTCCCCCGCGGAGCTGGAGACGTACTTCACCGAGACTGTCACGCCCCAGAACATCAACATGACCGACTGCCTTGCGCATCGGGACAGCGCAGAGGTGCTGGCGGAGCTCATGGCGGCCTACCCGGCGGCGTTCTTCGAGACGCATAATCTTGCGGTATTCTGTGCGGATGAGGCGAACCAGAACAACCGCCAGGAAGTCCGGCAGATCGAGACTTCGGACGGCGGCGTGACGATCACGATGCACCATCTGGACATCAACGGTGAACCGGTCGAGGGCTTCTATGCCGTGCTGGTCGCAGTGGACAAGCGCATCACGGATGTTTCTCAGATCACCGTCAACGAGACACACAGCAGATATACGGGATCATACAAGAGCCCCTGAGTGTTTTCACTCAGGGGCTTACTGCTATGAGAAGCCTTCTCCGGTTGCAGGATAAGAGGGTGAGGGTAGTGTTTAGTGAAGAAGGTTCAGTCTTTCCCTCATGGCTATTTGCCACCGACCACTTCTACTTTTTTCATAACCATGCAACACTTCACAGCTTTCACTCGTATGTATAGACAGAAGGGTACCTCTAAAAACATAGTTTTTAGAGGCGGGGTTTTAGAGATGCCCAGAAGCAAATACGAATGACGTTCTCTGCCTGCTTTTCAAGTGTTTCTTTAGAGTTAAGCGTGCAAATCATTTGTACAAATCGTTTTTAGGAGGATGTTTTATGAGTAGAAAAATACTGATCTATGCAATGTCAATTCTTCTTGTCGCAGCGCCTGTCTTCTCTTTGGATATACAGGATCCCGGATCCATCTTAACTGCAACCGCAGCAGAAGAAGCTATTCCATTTGAATACAACAACTGTGGTGACCATATCGAGATCACCCGCTACACTTCCAAAAAATATGTGATGCAGATCCCCGCAGAGATCGAAGGGCTTCCTGTCACCAAAATCGCCCCCGGCGCATTTAAAGGGGATAGGGACATCGCCTATGCGTCTCTGCCCATAACACTTGAAGAAATCGGTGATGAAGCATTTGAAAATTGCAGGACACTGACGACCCTTGATACTTCCGCCCCTTCCCATCTGAAAAAAATCGGCGCTTATGCATTTTACAATTGTTCAGCGCTGGAAGCTGCTATTCTCCCGGACTCTGTAGAAGAGATCGGTTTTGGCGCTTTTGCGTACTGTGGTATGCACCACGCTGTTCTTCCTGCCTCGCTGCGTAAGCTTCCTAAATGGGCATTTGCCTATAACATGCAGTTAGACACGGTCATGCTTCCTGCCGGCATCGAGCGTATTGAAGAGGATGCCTTCCGACACTGCGATGCGCTGCACACAGTCTGCTACAAAGGCTCTGCCGCTGACTGGAGTGTAGTATCCATCGACTGTGGAAATGATGCGCTTCAGAATGCCGAGCTAATCTGTAACTATAATCAGACGAAATCTGAGCGCACCGGTACATTTGACCCTGAGAAAGATCAGTGGTCATTCTCAAATTCGGATGTCGGTTATTATGTGATGCCCGATGAGACATTTGCGGCGCTTACAAGCAGCATGTCGAACACGGAAAAGGCAGCAGCAGAGAAGTTCTGGGAAACGGCAAAGGAAAAATATATTGGCTGCTGTGCAGGCATGGCGGATACAGCACTGCTTGCTTCTGCCGGGATCCTCGATCCTGCCTCTCTTGATCCTGATGCGACCTGTCTCCATGATGTGCCGCTGACGGATGAGGTGCGGGAGCTGCTGACCTATTATCTGATCCTTGAAAACTCCAACACCATGTATTATGACAGGGATGTTTACTGGAATGACGAGATCTTTGCTTGTCTCGAACAAGGTATCCCGCTGCTCTATTCCTATTCCTTTTATGCACCGGAGGAGAGCGACGCTCCCTTGACGGAGGACACGCTCTTTTATGCAGGCGGTCATGCGGTAGTCGCATATGGGCTTGAAGAGGGAGAGTATGAATACGACGGCATCGTATACCGCAAAAGGATCCTGACCTATGACAGCAATCTCTCGGAGGAAAACAAAGAGGATGGCTATATCTACACAGATCCGGATCTCGACAGCCACTATCTCCCGATCTATGTCCCTTACTGGGCAAAAAAGGGAGCAGTCAGCATGTCGGAACGCACCACGACCTGTAGTCTTGATATCCTCAATCTGCATGGTATGCTTAACGGTGAGCCCTACAGTCAGCCGGAGCTGATCCATCCGCTGCTGCGCTCCTTTGCACTTCCGGAATCCTATACGGTATCCTCGTTCAAGCCAGACACGCCCGATCAGAGCATGCAGACGGATTATGAAGCAGGCACGACCGGTGTCACAGAGGTGCTGTCCTTCCCGGATGCAGCGAACGGCTACGAGATCGCCGTCGAGAACGCACAGGCGCTGGACTGCACGATGGCATACGATCACTGGTGGTATTCTGTGGAAGGCTCCCAGCTTAACAATGCTGCTTTTGCACCGGATGGTTCTGTTTCCATCACAGGGCAGGACACGGATTTTACGATCACAATGGCAGCCGA
This sequence comes from Oscillospiraceae bacterium, assembly GCA_024684395.1. Lineage (GTDB taxonomy): Bacteria > Bacillota > Clostridia > Oscillospirales > Ruminococcaceae > UBA3855. The sequence goes on along the minus strand of JAIKWY010000220.1, from coordinate 3,628 downwards.
TGAGGGCTATCCTGCTACAAGTTTTTACAAGCTGACCTTCTCCGGTGATCATGCAGAGCAGTTCGGCATCGCTCAGACCGATAACGGCTATATCCTCAGCGGAAGTGACCTGCATGATATACAGGTCACCGCAACAGGTGATGCATGGATCTCGCTGTCCATTTCCACAGATGCGAAGCAGGTGCTCCTGACCGAAACGGCGCCGTATGCCCTCTCCGTCCTCGCAGACAGTGACGGCGACGGCACATTTGAGACAACGCTTGTGGATCGTGCAACGGATTACCTGGGCGATGTGAACGGTGATCGGGTCATCAACGCATCGGATGCAGCTCTTGTTCTGATCGCAGCAGCAAAGCTTGGTGCAGAAGGTATATCCGGGCTGACGGAAGCACAGGAAAAAGCCGCCGATGTTAATATGTGGGGTGATGTCAATGCATCGGATGCGGCTTTGATCCTTCAGTATGCAGCGATTGGTGGCACCGGTGAAGATATGACTATGCGGACTTTTATCATGCAGTAAAATGAAAGAAAAGTAAACAACTCGCTGATCAGGGGGATATGATGCGGTAACGATATACAACTTAATATTAGAAAATATCTACATATCTAACAGAACAGAACTGACTCCGCATGAGTTGCGGAGTCAGTTCAATGCTTGTTTCATTATCCATAGGCAGCTTTTGGTTCAGTCTGGAAGGGGCTTGATGTACGCTGCTGTCTTACCCCACCCGTAAAACTCGGTGATAAGGTGCTTTCTCGCCAATCCAAGCAAAATGCCCGCTTCGATCTCATCCCGGTTTTCCAGATCCTCCAATAGCTCCAGATCGTATGCTCTGCGTTCACCCATAAATCTCGTTGCCACCTGCGAAAGTTTTGCAGCGGCGCAGGAATGGCTGATCCCATAGCGGGATTCCGTATTCTCACGGATATTGGGGATATAGGTCTCCACCACCGAAACGACCTCATCATCGATCGCATTCATATCCACCCCGTCCCGCATCACAAAGCGCAGGGTATCCTGCCGCGGAGTGACCGAAATCAGCTCCCCGGGGCTATTGCCGATATACTCTCTGACATAGCTGATACGATTCTCGGTGACTTTGAACTGCTGCAATCCCGCAACAGCTTGCCAGCTGATCGTTCCGAAATCATAGCCTTCCGTCTCCGCTGATGCTGTCAGCCCCGTCACCGGCACACACGCCAGCGCCACCAACGCTGCCGCTATTTTCTTCATCATTCTATTCATACATAACACCTCTTTCTTGATTCGCGTCACAGCCATTCATGCAGGGATATCTCATGCAATAAAGATACATTTCCTGCACATAGTCAGAAATATCCGCTGGTAATCTAAAATCCAGCGGATATTTCATTTGTACGGTTCTTTTCTGCGTTCGATGATAGAAAGAGCTCAGTCCCGCTGTGTTCGGTATTTCACCATAAATTCTTTCATTGTCATATCCGTACCGCTGCCCCTGACCGCTGCAAATTGTAAGATGCATGCTGCATCCGATGCATTGATGCTGCCGTCTGCGTTGACATCTGCCGCCTTTTTCTGGCTTTCTGTCAGACCGGAGGCATCACCGGCGCCGATAATTGCCGAAGCGATAAGCACCAATGCGGCGTCCGATGCATTTACGACGCCATCTTCATTCACATCGCCCATCCGGTCTGCTTCCCGATCAGTAATTGTTGATATCTCGTTGTGAATACCGTGAAGATTGATCATATCAAGGCTGCGGCGTATCGACTGTGCATTCATATCCCGAGCACCTTTGGCAGCCCAGTAAGGTACATAGATCGGTACTCTTTGGGCTTCCACCTCCGGATCTGCGTAAATGTATCCTTCCTCCATGCGTTCCTCGGGGAGATTGCTGTCATAAGTCAGTATCTTCTTCCGATAAACCGTATCATCAAATGTATACAGTCCTTCTTCCATACCATAGGCAATCACTGCATGTCCCGCAATGGTGTAAGGGCTTTCTTCGTTCCCTGTAGGATACAACATGTAATAGCAAAAGAGCAGCGGAATTCCATTTGCAAGGCAATCATAGATCTCCGAAGCCTGATAAACGTCATTGTCATATAGTGTACCGGAGTTTTCCATGATCAGATAATAGGTCAGCAGCTCCCGCACCTCATCCGTCAGCTTGACATCATGCAGACAGGTGGCTTCAGGATCCAGCGTTGCAGGATCAAGGATCCCGGCAGCAGCCAACAAAGCCAGATCTGCCATACCTGCACAGCATCCGGCATATTGCTGTTTTATCTGTTCCCAGTAGTTCATCGCTGCTTCTTGTTCAAGATTGGACATCTGGGCTGTCAGCTCTGCAAATGTTTCATCGGACATGACATAATAGCCCACCTCATTGTTGGTGAAAGCCCAGGAATCCCTTTCTGGGTCAAAAGTGTAGGGGCGTTCGATCATCCGCTGATTATAGTTATACACGAACTTAGCATTCCGCAGGGGCTCATTTCCAGAACCAACAGACTGAACTTTCCACACATCCTCAGAACCCTTATAGCAAACAGTATGCAGAGCATCACAGTTCTTGAATGCATCTTCTTCAATACGCTCGATATTTGCTGGAAACATAACGGTATCCAATTGTGTATCACCCGCAAATACTTCTTGGCTGAGTTCTCTCAAAGAAGCCGGAAGCACAGCGTGACGAATCCCGGAATTGGCAAAAGCTCCTGCACCAATTTCCTCAACGGAATCCGGCAGCACGATCGCTTCGAGATTCTGGCAATTATAAAACGCATAACTGCCGATCTTTTTTACTCCTTCCGGCGATTGGAAATCAAGTGTGGTAAGCTGCCAGCATCCTTCAAAAGCGTGTTCGCCGACCTCTTCGAGCGTATCCGGGAAATAGGCGTACGCAATGTCCGGATCACCTTTGAATGCACCCGGTGCGATCTTTGTTACAGGAAGTCCTTCGATCTCTGTCGGGATCTCCATGACATATTTCGTTGAGGTGTAGCGGGTGATCTCGATATGATCGCCACAGTTTTGATACTCGAAAGGTATCGCAGAATCTTCAGCACTTACAATCATAACCGTTTCAGGATCATGTGTAATCATTGATGTGATCGGCACACCCGCAAGCAGAATTGACAACGCCCAAATGTAAAATCGCTTATGTTTCTTCATATACGCCTCCAGGACTAAGCTCGGCAAAACGCCCTGTCTGCATAGCACTATTCAAACGAAAGCCTACACAGACAGGGCATTTGCATGAAAAACAAATTCCAGTTTGCAAAACCAGATACAGATCAAAGCGGAATCCGAGCACTTGTGTTTTACTTTTTTGAACCTTCCACAAATCGCAGCATCGAATCAGAAAAGTCTTCTGCTCCTGCTTTGGCTGCATAAATGAGAACAAGTGCCGCATCTGATGCATTGATTGCACCGTCGCTGTTCACATCAGCGATCAACGTTTGCAACTTGCTAAGACCTGTATTTTCGCCAGTACCACTCTTTGCAGCAGCGATCAAAATCAATGCCGCATCACTGCTGTTTTCGATGCCATCTCCGTTCAGATCGCCCAGCTTATCCGACAGATCAGTCAAAGCAGTTTCAAACGTGCCGTTCCCGTCAAGATCCACTGAAGCAGTCACTTTCTTT
>JAIKWY010000207.1 GCA_024684395.1 Oscillospiraceae bacterium | reverse complement strand
TATCCCTCCGACTATATATAGACTATATTATCAGTATATAGCTTTTGGTATCTCTATGGAGTTTATATATAGACTTTCTGCCGAAATTGTGATATAATAGTCTATATATAGTCTGATTTGGAGGGAAACGCTATGACTTGTACAGTAATCTCAACCGGTGAAGAATTGACATATATTTACCAGAACGAAGAAGAACAGCCTGTTTCCGGCATTAAGAAGCGCTTGTTTGAACTGCTGCAAGTTTTGATTGCTGAGGGATGCGACAGTTTTTATGTGAACTGCGATCTGGTAATCCCGCTCTGGACAGCAGAAATGATTCTTGCTATGAGAAAGCTAAACCCGATTAAACTCCATATTGTCATGCCCTATGAGGAGCAAGCTGCAAACTGGTCGGAGTATCATCGAGACCGATACTTTGCAGTTCACGAAGCAGCCGACAGTGTGGAGATGGTACAGGCGCAGCATAGCGATGAATGTGCCGAAAACGCTCTCCGGATCATGATCGATAAGAGCGATGTTCTTATTATATGCGGGCAGATGGATGATAACTCGGAAATTCTGTCCTATGCCAAGCAGCAAGGCGTAAGGGTGGGTTCGGACAGCCTTATGCATAATCCCTGAGCTCTTTCCTGCCTCCATAGTAAAATGCATACTTTTCGCATGATAAACATTGACTATTTGTGCAAAGTGTGGTATAATAAAATAGACAATACCCCGCTGCGGCGGGGCTCCGGAGGTTCAACCATGATAACAGGTGTCATTAAGAATAAAATCGACAAAATCTGGACAGATATCTGGGCGGGCGGCATCACGAATCCGCTGACTGTCATCGAACAGCTCACCTATCTGATGTTCATTCGCTCCCTCGATGAAAAGGAGCTTGAAAACGAGGAATTCGCCAATATGACAGGCGATACCGCCGATCTGATCTTCCCGCAGTCGGAGATCGGGCAGGCGATGCGCTGGAGCAAGTTCAAGGACAGGGACAGCCGTGAGATCTTCGACCTGATCTCGCAGCGGGTATTTCCAGCCGTGAAGAAGATGAAATACGGCAAGCTCCCCGACTTCGACGAAAAGGGCGAGCTGATCGAGATTCCCGACCGTGAGGACGGCGAACAGGTGCAGACGGCTTTCTCCCGCTACATGGAAAATGCGGTCTTTGTCATCCCGAATCCGCAGGTATTGCAGAAAATCATCACGGGGCTCGATGATCTTTATGAGCATGACATTGCCGACCTCGATATGCAGGGCGATCTCTACGAGTACATGCTCGGCAAGCTGAGCACGGCAGGTCAGAACGGCCAGTTCCGCACGCCCAAGCATATCCGTGAGATGATGGTGGAGCTTGTGGCACCCACGCCCGATGATGTGATATGCGATCCGGCTTGTGGTACCGCCGGGTTCCTCGTGTCGGCGGCGGAATACATCCGGAAGCACTACGAGGACAGCATGACCGAGGAACAGTGGGAGAATTTCTCCAACAAGACCTTCACGGGCTATGACACCGACCACACGATGCTGCGGATCTCTGCGATGAACCTGATGCTGCACTCGATCACGAACCCCGACATCGACTACAAGGACAGCGTTTCCAAGCAGAACAATGTCAGCGGGAAATATACCGTATGTCTCGCAAATCCGCCGTTTAAGGGGACTGTCGATGCGGAGAGCATCCACGACAATCTGAAAGCCGTCACCAACACGAAAAAGACCGAGCTGCTGTTTCTGGCGCTGTTTTTGCGGCTGCTGCAGAAGGGCGGTCGCTGTGCGTGCATCGTGCCGGACGGCGTGCTGTTCGGATCAAGCAAGGCGCACAAGTCGATCCGTCAGGAGCTGATCGAGAACCACCAGCTCAAGGCGGTGATCTCGATGCCCAGCGGCGTTTTCAAGCCCTACGCCGGCGTTTCGACGGCGGTGCTGGTGTTTGTCAAGACCGATGCGGGCGGCACGGATCAGGTGTGGTTCTATGATATGAAGGCGGACGGCTTCTCCCTCGATGACAAGCGCTCGGAGATCGCCGAGAACGATATCCCCGACATCATCGCCCGGTTCCGTGACCCCGACGGCGAGGCAGGCCGGGAGCGCACGGAGCAGAGCTTCTTCGTGCCGAAGCAGGAGATCGTGGACAACGATTATGACCTCTCGATCAACAAGTACAAGAAGACCGAGTATGTGGCGGTGGAGTATCCCCCGACAAGTGAGATCATGGGGGATCTTGCGTCGATGTTTATGCAGCTCGGCAGGGAATTGGATGATTTGGGGAGGATGTTGAATGGCTAATTTTCTTGATGTATTTGAAGATGTTACTAAACAGGGCAAGAAAATTCCAACAAACGATTATCTTGAAAGCGGCCCATATCCAATTATCGACCAAGGACAGGAGTATATTTCTGGTTATTACAACAATGATGAGGGGCTATTTTCAGATGTTCCTGCAATTGTTTTTGGAGACCACACAAGAGTATTGAAATATGTTGATACACCTTTCTTTTTAGGTGCTGACGGTGTAAAACTTTTAAAAGCCAAAGATATAACCGCAAATTACAAGTATCTGTATTATGCTTTATGCAATGCTAAGATTCCCAATACTGGGTATAACAGGCACTTCAAATGGCTAAAGGAAGTTGATATTCCTATGCCAGATCCGGATGCCCAGCGCCAAATCGCCGCCACCCTCGACCAGGTAACCCACACCATCGACCTCTGCAATGCGCTTCTGGAAAAGCTGGATCTGCTCGTCAAGGCACGGTTTGTGGAGATGTTTGATGACATTGAAGATAGACGAACCATAGCAGAGATTTGCTCTATTATTACAGACGGAACGCATCAACCACCCAAATTCGTAGAAAATGGCATCCCGTTTCTGTTTGTATCCAATATCGTAACAAATGAAATCACCTATAATGCTGAAAAATTCATCTCAGAAGAGACATATAACGAGCTTTACAAGCGAACGCCTATTGAAATCGGAGATATTGTTCTATCAACCGTTGGCTCTTATGGGCATCCTGCTGTTGTTAAATCAAACAAGCGGTTTCTGTTTCAACGCCATATTGCTTACTTAAAGCCGATTTCAAGCGTTGTAAATTCAGTATATTTACATAGTGCAATTCTCTCAAATGATGTACAACGCCAGATAGATGAGAGGGTTAAAGGCATTGCTCAGAAGACATTGAATCTCTCGGAAATCAGAAAGGTCATTGTCCCAATCCCGTCACTTGAAACTCAAGAGCAATTCGCCGCCTTTGTCGAACATACCGACAAATCAAAACTTGCCGTGCAGCAAGTACTTGAAAGGGCGGAAACCCTGAAAAAAGCCCTGATGCAGGAATACTTCGGATAGGAAGTGATCTTATGTCCAACTTCGGCTTCTTAGCCACGATCAAAGAATACGCCATGTTCGCCCCCGCTGCCATCGAAGCCGAGAAGGTCTATGCCACCTCTCCTGCGATGTGTGCGGTCGGCTGCCGCAAGGCGCTTGAACTTGCCGTGAAATGGGTGTACGCCGCCGATAACACCATCACCATGCCCTATAAGGACAATCTGCAATCCCTCATCCACGAGCCGAGCTTCCGGTTTGCGGTCGATTCGCAGACATGGGGGAAAATGCCGTTCGTCATCAAGCTCGGCAACCTCTCCGTCCATACCGAAAAGGCGGTCAGCAGTGCGGATGCGCTGCTTTCCCTGCAAAGCCTGTTCGAGTTCATCGAATGGGTGGACTATTGCTATGGTGCGGACTATGCGGAGCGGCATTTCGATCCTGCACTGATCCCGGCGGAGAAGGTCGTCATCGACACCCGCAAGATCAAGGAACAGGCGTCCCTCCTCGAACAGAAGGACAGCGAGATCCAGGCATTGCAGGCGAAGATCGCCGCCATGTCCGCCGCCCTCACTGCCGAGAAAGAGACCAAACAGGAGACACGGCATTTTGTCCCGGATGATCTCTCGGAATTCAAGACCCGCAAGATCTATATTGACGTGGATCTGAAGTCGATGGGATGGAAGTTTGACGGCACGGATGCCGATGTATGGGAGGAATATGAGGTCAGCGACATGGCAGGCGTGCTCGGTCAGAAGGGCTATGCCGATTATGTGCTGTTCGGGCGTGACGGCCTGCCGCTTGCCGTCATCGAGGCAAAGCGCTCCAGCAAGGATCCGAACACCGGCAGAAAACAGGCGGTGCTCTATGCCGATGCACTCGAACGCAAATTCGGCAGACGGCCGATGATGTTCACCTCCAATGGCTTCGAGACCTATTTCTGGGATGATCTGAGTTCCCCGCAGCGGAAGGTCAGCGGCTTTTTCACCAAGTCCGATCTGGAGAAGCTGATGAACCGCCGCAATGCCCGCAAGAAGCTCGACACTGTCCCGATCGACGACAAGATCACCGACCGCTATTATCAGAAGGAAGCGATCCGTGCGGTCTGCGAGCACATCGAGCAGGGCTTCCGCAAGGCGCTGCTCGTCATGGCGACCGGTACCGGCAAAACCCGGACAGCGTCCAGCCTGACCGATGTCCTCAGCAGGGGAGGGTACATCACGAATATCCTCTTCCTTGCGGACAGAACGGCGCTCGTCAAGCAGGCAAAGGACGATTTCAAGAGCTATCTGCCGGATATGTCCCTCTGCAATCTGTGCAGCAACAAGGACGACCGGAATGCCCGGATCGTGTTCTCGACTTACCCCACGATCCTGAATGCCATCGACAGCACCAAGACAGCGGACGGCGTGCCGCTGTTCTCGCCGGCGCATTTTGACCTCATCATCACGGACGAGAGCCACCGGAGCATTTTCAAGAAATACCGGGCGATTTTCGAATATTTCGATGCGATCATGGTCGGTTTGACAGCCACCCCGAAGACGGATGTTGACCGGAATACCTATGATTTCTTTGAGGTCGAGAACGGTGTGCCGACCTATGCGTATGATTATGACACGGCAGTCTATACCGATCATGTGCTTGTGCCGTATTACAACTATGAGGTCAAGACGAAATTCCTGGAGGAAGGCATCACCTATGATGATCTTTCTGAGGAGGACAAGGAGCGCTATGAGGATGATTTTGCGGAGGATGGCTATATTCCTGACTTTATCCCGTCGGCAGCGCTCAACAAGTTCGTATTCAATGAGACGACCGTGGACACTGTGCTCCAGGATCTCATGGAGCGAGGCATCAAGGTGCAGGGCGGCGACAGACTCGGCAAGACGATCATTTTCGCCCAGAGCAAAGACCATGCGGAGTATATTGTGCAGCGGTTCAACAAGCTCTATCCCAAGTACAACGGGACATTTGCCCAGCGTGTGACCTGCTCTGACAGCTACGCCCAGACGATCATTGACGATTTCAAGATCATTGACAAAATGCCGGTCATCGCAGTGTCTGTGGATATGATGGACACCGGCATTGATGTGCCGGAATGTGTGAATCTGGTATTCTTCAAGAAAGTACGCTCCAAGACAAAATTCTGGCAGATGATCGGCAGAGGCACACGCCTCTGCAAAGACCTCGAATGCATGGACGGGATCGACGGCGAATATACCGGAAAGTGCCGGTTCCTGATCTTCGATTACTGCGGCAATTTCGAGTATTTCCGTGAGCACCAGAACGGCTATGAAACAGGGGAGACCAAGTCCCTGACTGAAAGCATCTTCTGTAAGCAGGTGAAGCTGATCTGCGCACTGCAGGACAGTCATTTCTCCGATGACGCTTATCAGGATTTCCGCAAGCAGCTTGTAGGCATCTGTCACAGCGGTGTGAATGCACTGTCCTATGATCTGGTATCGGTGCGGCTGAAAACAGAATATGTCGAGAAATACAAGAAGGCTGACGCCTGGGTGCATCTCTCGGATATGGATTGCTATGAGCTGGAAAAGCACATTGCGCCTTTGATCACATCAACGGATACAGATGAATATGCAAAGCGTTTCGACAATTTCATGTATGGCATGATGCTGGCAAACATCGAGCAGCTCCCGACAATGGCGTATCTGAAGAAGCAGCTCTGCCTGACTGCTGAACTGCTGGAGAAGAAAGCGACCATTCCACAGGTTCAGCAGAAACTCCCGCTCATCAAGGACATCCAGACGGATACCTTCTGGGAGAAGATCAGCATACTGACACTGGAAATGGTACGGCAGGAGCTGCGTGATCTGATGCAGTTTCTTGTTGGCGGAGAATCCAAACCGAAGATCTTCACCAAGCTGGCGGATCCCATCCTTGACAGACAGGAGGGCGAACTGCTCGGAGCGGCTTATGACTTTGAGGATTACCGCAAGAAGGTCAATCGCTATGTTGAGGAGCACAAGGATGATACTGTGATCTACAAGTTGAATCACAATCTTCCTCTTCTGAAAGACGATTATGCGGAGCTGGAGCGTATTCTTACGCAGGAGCTCGGCGACAGTGAGGACTACAAGCGGGAATATGGTGATACGCCGTTTGGTCTGTTGATCAGGAAAATCGCCAAACTTGATCATGACAGCGCAATGTCCGCATTTTCCACCTTTATCAATGACAGCTCCCTGAACCAGAAGCAGATCGAGTTCATCCTGAAGATCATCCATCATATTGAGAATAACGGCTATATCGAGGATGTGAAGATCCTCATGAAGCCGCCGTTTGATAAGCCGTATAGCTTCGTCAAGATGTTTGATGCCAGGACAAGGAATGCCCTTTTGCAAACGATTGAAGATATCAAGAACAATGCGTTGCAGGTGGTTGCGTAAGGCTCAGGGCTGTACATTCAGCATCTGCAATCATCAACAATTTAAAACAATAGGGATCGGGGCAAACTCCCGATCCCTGCTAAATCAGCATGCAGGAGTGATTGCCGTGCCGTACTATGGACACTTTGATTTGGATGAAGTTCTATTCTTTCTGAGTGAACGGGACTATTCCTTATTTGACTTCTACAGCGACTACAGTGACGAAGAAGCAGTGATTTTTACGAAAGAAACAGGCGAGCTTCATATCTGCAATGTACCGGAAGATTCTATTCCGGAGGAAACAGTCATGTTGGTGATCGATGCGCTGGAGCATTGGGATGAATGCCTCGAACAGGCGTATGACTGGCTCAGATTCTGGGACTTCGAAAGCGGTGAATGGAACCCCGTGCAAGAATGCTTAAATGACAGAGGGAAAAGAGAATTTGAGGTAAGCGAAACCTTTTTCGGATTAGAAGACTGGCCGTGTTGTGATTATAAAGAATACTGTCTGAAACAGAAAAAAGGGACTGAAGTATTTTCTATAGAATTCGAGGCAGGACACTATCCTTTGGGCTTCAACCTGAAGTTCAATTGCAAAGATCGAAGACTGTATAAGATCGTAGTACATATCATCTGACTTACCGCATGAACTGAATATACACTGAGCAGTCCTTCGGGGCTGCTTTTTCATGCCCTCACAGAGGAGGTGTAACCGCATGGCAAAAGAAGTGAGGGCATTAACTACTACGACAAAGCAGCCGCACAATTAACCAGGCAAATAACTCGCCCAAGTCCTGCACGGCTGGAAATCTATCGTATGATGCGCAATGCGCTGAATGTGTGATGGGGTAGGCTTTTGCCTGGCTTTTACATTTCTAATATAAATATCTCAGTCCAAATCGTAATACCCAGAATGAAGTCCATGTATTCCTGCCCATGTCAGCCTTGTGATCTTTCCGTTTTTCGCAATATGCAGGTATAAATCCTTCTCATTGCGGACTCTTGCCACTCTGATATTCCCGTCTACGCGCCATTCATAATAGATTCCGGGGCCATGATAGACCCTGACTTCTCCCGAACCCCAGAATTCTACATCTTCGCGGATCTCAAGTCCGTCTTCATAATATCCATACCACCCAAGATCTCCGTCATCAAACAGTTCGTACAGCAGACCGGTAAACGGAACTTGCATCCCGCCGGATAAATCACATATCCTGTATCCGTAATTATCCCAACCGATCGTATCATCCCATTCTCTTCCGTTTTCAATCACTTCATCCCATGTTGGAATTTTCAGCCCTTCATGCTCGAGCACATAATCTCTGGATAATTTCATCATCTCATCCGGCGTCATCCATTCTTTGTATTCCTCTTGTTTCTTGGATTTTTGTTTCTTTGGCTTTCGATCCTTTGGACTTTGCTTGATAAACATGAATTTCAGACCTCCTTCAAGCGGGTTGAATGACAACACGTGATATTCTGTCTTGATTATACCATACTTTCCATAGAAAATACAAGGGGGTGCATACATGTTTTTCAAACCTATCCTTGAAAACACTAACAACGACCGTGTTGATCTAACCGTCGCAGCAGATCAGTATATGTCATTGCGGGTGGAAGGACTAAATCTCACCAGCACGATCGGAACCATCTTCTATGCGGAGATGGTATGCAGGAGGTATCCTTTTAATCAACTATTATGAACGATCTTATGAGATGTTGGCCCGTCCTTATTATGATTAACCTTTTCAAAAACAAATTTCGTAGGACGACCTGTAATCCATCCAACATAATCACAAAACTCCGACATCTCTTGGATCCCACTATGGAACATCTTTCCATCCTTGAAACTAACAGAATTCAGAATAATATGACAGTGAAAGTGGTTACATCCATGATCTTTCGCATGAGTACAAACAATATACTGGAACCCCTTCATGTAATATGAAGCAATACTCCAGGACAGACGAGCTGCTGTCTGACCCTCAAGAACATACTTATCATAACAAACAATTATATGTACAAGTGGATTCCCACTGGTTTTCCCAAAGTACTTTTTCACTCTATACATCTGATCAAAAGCTTCCTTTACTGAACGAGGATTCACACCATTACCTTCCAAGGCGATTGGTGGTACGCCGTCTTTATCATGGACATAGTGGATGGCATTTTTCAGATATTTTTCCGGTGTAGTGAGATCTTTCTTTACTTTAACCAAGACCATAAGTCCTTCACCTCCGTCCGGATCAAATCTGCATATTCTGAGTCGCCGGTTTCAAGCAGCGCATTCGCATGTTCAGCAATATTCTGCATACAAACCACCATCTCAGGTGTCAGCTGGCTTTCACTATGAAACACCTTAGTGGAGATATAATTGCTGACGCTAACCCCTTGTTCAGCAGCTTGTTTTCGTAATTGCTGATCCTGTTCCTCTGTCACTTTCATAGTGATGGGTTTTGTCTTTTTTTCCTTAGGATCTCTCATAATAACAACTCCCTTAATTCTTATTCACAACCATAGGGATTATAGTATATACCCGTATACTTCTTAACCATCTATTTGTTATAGTAATAGCATAAGTGCTTCTATATATTTCATTAGTATACTATTCCTCTTACTATAGTAACAATAATGCATATGTACATATCCATATTATCTTATATATATTAATAAGTGTGTATGTCTTTCATATGTGTTATACTATTAAGAGTTATAATGATAATAATAGATAGATAAATAATTAGACATACAGGCGCTCCCTGCGGTCGCTTTTTACCATATGGTATTACCTTTTGGTCTTTTATTTATAATTTTCATATATATATTATTTGATGGAACACATACAATGACCGCCTCCGGGCGGTCATATCTGTTTTCAAATCACACCGAAAGGAGGAAAAAAACATGTTCCAAAACCAGCGTTATCTCACCAGCGGTGTCAACGCAAGCATCCCCTTGGAGCTTCAACTCTTTCTCTGGAGCTTGATCGACCAACTCCCGCCCGAACGGGACTATTTGCAGGTCTTTCAGCTTGAACCGATGGGGCAGATGCAGAGCATCACCCACAGTTCTGAGCAGCCGTCCCACCGCATGACCTACGTGATCCCGTCGGACAAGCCCATCTCTGCAAAGCTGTACGCCATCGACGACGGCGAACACAGTACCATGCTATTTGCAAGCGAATACTGAACCGAATACAAACAACAGAGCCCCGCCATACGGCGGGGTTCACGCATTTTATGGAGGTAAACCATGGATGAAAACCAAGAGATCCTCATCTGCGAATGCTGCGGCAACGTGATTGAGGATGATGACTATTACGATGTTGAGGATAAGATCCTCTGCCCAACCTGCTATGAGGCGAAGCAGGAAGCTGCAACCACTGCGGATCATTTATCTTTGCCGAAAACGCCATCACCGATGATGACCATTTCCTGTGTCAGTGCTGCTACGAGAATTACTATAGTCGCTGCTATGACTGTGATCGTATCGTTCATAACGATGATTCGTACTACGTTGACGGCATTGATCTCTGCTATGATTGTAATGAAAAACATGTCAGGGTGATTCGTGAATACAGCTATAAGCCGACACCCATTCTGTACGGGAAAGACAAGCGCTATCTCGGCGTAGAGCTGGAGGTCGATCACGGTGGACATGAAGATGATAACGCAGAGGAACTACTTGACATCGCCAATCAATACAGGGAACAGATTTACATCAAGTCGGACGGGAGCCTGGATGATGGTTTTGAGATCGTCACCCATCCCATGTCGCTGGAGTATCATCTCAACGAATTCTGCTGGGCTGATATTCTGCACCGGGCTGTCCAGATGGGGTATCGCAGCCATCAGACCAATACCTGCGGGCTACATGTCCATGTCAGCAGAGCTGGACTCGGCGATTCCTATGAGGAACAGGAGGACGCCATCAGCCGTATCCTGTACTTTGTTGAGCAGCATTGGAATGAGCTGCTGAAGTTCAGCCGTCGCACCGAATCCAGCATGAACCGTTGGGCAGCCCGTCATGGCTACGAACATGATCCCAAAGCGCTGCTGGACAAGGCAAAAAGCAACCACAACCGCTATGTCGCCGTCAATCTGTGTAATAGCAAAACGGTGGAGTTTCGGCTATTCAGAGGGACTTTGAGGCTCAATACTTTGCTTGCAACTTTGCAATTGGTAGACCGTATCTGCCATCTTGCGCTGCATCTGACAGATCAGGAGATACAGGCACTTTCCTGGTCGGATTTTGTCAGCAATGTCAGCTATCCGGAGCTGATCCAATATCTGAAAGAGCGTCGGCTCTATGTAAATGATGTAATCTTCAATGAGGAGGAGACTTGAAATGAACAATTTTCTCGCAATGCTACAGGGAATGGGTGGAATGCAGCTTCGCTTCCGTGACATTCTGCAAATGCTGCTGTTATCAGCAGCCGTCCGTATTGCAGCCCGCATCTACGAGACGATGAACCGCCTCGGCGGAACACAGGCACTCCCAATGCAGCCGATGTATCAGAACCCGCAGATACCGCAAATGCTGGGCTATATCCCACCTGTGCAGAGTCCGATGTGCGGTTTCCCTGCGGTTAACGTTAATCCACAGCAACCCGAGATCATTCCGTTTATCGCCCCAAACCAGAAAGGAGACCTGACATGACAAAAGTTAAAAATGTACTTAGGATCGCTTGGGAGATCATCTGTGTCCTGGCTGAAATCATCAACGAAAACCGGAAGGAGGGGAAGTAAATGTGCGCTCTCTTTGGATTCCTCGACATCGGCCATCAGGTGCCGATGAAGACCTTGCGAAAGCTACTTCAAGCGTTGGCAAATGCCTCAGAGGTGCGTGGTAATGACGCTTCCGGCATCGCCTATGTCAAGGACAGCTCCCTTACAATCTATAAGCGCCCGAAGCCTGCCCACAAGATGCGCTTCCGCGTCCCGGAAGGCACCACCGCTGTGATGGGTCATACCCGCATGACGACGCAGGGCTCTGAGAGGAATAACTACAACAACCATCCGTTCCGGGGAAATGCCGGAACGGATTTTGCCCTGGCCCATAATGGCGTATTGTATAACGATCGGGAGCTGAAACGGCAAAAACAGCTCCCCGATACAATGATAGAAACCGATTCCTACGTTGCAGTGCAGCTCATCGAAGCACAGGGGGAGCTGAACTTCGACAGCATCAAGCATACGGCTGAGGAGGTCTGCGGGACATATACTTTTACAATACTTGACAGCAACAACGCCATCTGGTTCGTCAAGGGGAGTTCACCTCTCTACTTGATCTATTTCCCGGAATTGAGGCTGTACGTCTACTCATCTACAAGGGAAATTATGATGAAGGCGTTGCGGAACTCTCCGCTATTATGGCGCAGGCATGAGGTTATCGATGTAGATGAAGGTCAGATCCTGAAGATCACCGCTGACGGCAAGACCTCTTGCGAACGATTCGATCCGTTCCTGCTTGCACCGACCTACAAGTGGTACTCTCCCAACTATGAGACTTCCAACGATGACGATGTGTTGATGGATCTGATAGAAATATATTCCTGTTTCGGTGTCCCTGCCGAAGAGGTCATAGAGCTCTGGGAGATGGGGTATTCCTGCGACGAGATCGAGGACTTCCTCTTCTGTCCGGGTGCTTTTGAACGTGCAATGATGACGGAGGAGGTCTGAGCAATGGCACTCACTTCAATTCGAGACTTATACAATGGAGCGATCCCGGTGCAAACCGGGATCCTTCCAAATGATAATAAATACCAGCAGCTATCTGATG
>JAIKWY010000083.1 GCA_024684395.1 Oscillospiraceae bacterium | reverse complement strand
CCGCCGCTCTGCAAAGCCAGCTCGATCAGGAGCTGTAGGCGCCGCACCAGCGGCTTTGCCATTGCCAGCCCCTCTTCGATCTCGGCGCTGGACACATAGTCCGACAGACCATCCGAGCAGAGCAGCAGGACATCGCCGTATTCCATGCTCTGTTCCAGCTCCTGGATGTCGAAGATGGGCAGCGATTTCAGATTGCCGAGCACGGGGAAGATGATGTTCTTCCGTTTGTGATGCTCCCGCTCCGCACGGGTGATGGAGCCTTCTTCATAGAGCATCTGCACGAGCGACTGATCCCGGGACAGCTGTTCGAGAATGCCGCTCCGGTAGCGGTAGAGCCGGGAATCCCCGACATTGATCGTGTGGATGAGCTCGTTTTCGTCGATCCCGACGGCGCAGAGCGTGGTCTGCATGTTCCGCAGCTCATCGTCCGCCGTGCCCCGTTCACAGAGCGTCTGGTGGATCTCCATGAGCTTGCTGTCAAGGTCGGTACGGCTGTTGAACTGTACGGTGCTGAGCATTTCCATGCAGAGCTGCGAAGCCATCTCGCCGGAACGCTCGCCGGATACGCCGTCTGCGACGCCGATGAGGAAGGGCGCACCGAGCTGTGCCTCCGTGACACCGTCGGTCAGCACTGTTTTATGGATGAGCATGGCATCCTCATTATGCGGACGGATGCCCTTGTTTGTGATGGCACAACATAAATACATAGCGATTCTCCGAGTTTCAGATCTCTCCGTAGTTACCGAGAAATTTGAAGTATTCAAGATTTTCCGCCAGGTCAGACAGCAGTGCGCTGACTGCCGGGTCGTGGATATTGCCGCTGAAATCGAGGTAGAACATGACCTCGAAGCTGCCGTTCCGGATGGGACGGCTCTCGAGTTTGAGCAGGTTCAGACCGGCGATGACGAATTTGCTGAGCAGGCGGTGCAGCGAGCCTTCCTCGTGGGGGAGCTTGAGCACCACGGAAATGCGGTCGGCATCGTCCGAGAGGAGCAGTTCCTTGGAGATGCAGAAGAAACGGGTGTAATTGGGCACATAGTCCGAGATGTGATCCGCCAGGATCTCCATGCCGTGCAGGGCGGCGCAGCTCTCCGAGCAGATGGCTGCGATCGGCTCCTCCGACTGCATCACGAGCTGTGCGGAGGTGGCGGTGTTGGAGTACTCATGCGGTTTCAAGCCGTTTTTCACGATGAAGTGCGAGCATTGGGACAGCGCCTGCGGGTGGGAGTAGACGTCCTTGACGTCCGCAAGCTTCACGCCGGGTCTCACGGCGAGACAGTTGGTGATCTCCACGACGGTCGTGCGGGTGATGTAGAAATTGTACTCGCTCATCAGGTCGTATGCCTGCACCACGCTGCCGGCGGTGGAATTTTGCACCGGGATGATGCCGAACTCCACGGAACCCTGCTGGACGGCATCGAATACATCCGCAAAGGTCGGCAGGAACGTCGGCTTGCAGTCCTGTCCGAAGATTTGGAGCGCAGCCGTCTCGGAATTGGCACCTGCCATGCCCTGACAGGCGACCGAGGACGCCGCTGTGATGTGCAGGGGCTGGAATACGTAGGATCTGACCTCCTTGTGCAGTTCCCGGTACTGGAGATATTTGCTGATGTCCATGAGCGTCTCGAACAGCAACGCTGCGGACCCGTCCATGCCCTCGGGTGCCTGACTGCGTACCCGGTCAAGGATCTCCTTTTCACGGGAAGTCTGGAAGATCTGCATACCGTTCGCCTGTTTGAAAACAGCCACCTGCTTGCAGAGTGCCATGCGCTTGGCAAATTCTTCCATGATTATCTGATCGCAGGCGTTGATGCCCTGCCTCAGCTCGTCCAGATCCATATGATTCCTCCATTGCATACATAATCTATTATATTATAGTATATTTCAGGCGAAAAATCAATAGTCATTTTGTACATGTTTCATGTCCGTATTTTGTTTAACAGTAAAGAATCGCCCAGTCACAGCAAAAATTTACATTGCGTTTCAAAAAAATTAAAAAAATTGTGAATCAGTACAAATTTAGGTATTGAAAAGTATTTGGTTTTATGTTATAATAGAACAGTACATGAAAAAGTGCCGATCGGAGTGAAGCGGTTGAGGATCTTAGGAATTGACCCGGGATATGCCATTGTCGGGTTCGGCGTGGTGGAATATGCCGGGGCAGCGTTCAAGGCAATTGAATACGGCGCCTTCCTGACGGAGGCACATACGCCGTTCACAGGGCGTCTGGTTTCCATCGAGGAGGACATGCAGGAAGTACTGCGGCGCTTCCAGCCGGACTGTATGGCGATCGAACGGCTGTACTTCACCACGAACCAGAAGACCGCCATCGACGTTGCGCAGGCAAGGGGCGTTCTGATCCTTGCCGCCGCAAAGAAGGGCATCCCCATATTTGAGTACACCCCGCTCCAGGTCAAGCAGGCTGTTGCAGGCTATGGCAAAGCGGAGAAGCATCAGGTGATGGATATGACACGCCGGATCCTGAAGCTCGCCCAGATCCCGAAACCGGATGACGCCGCCGATGCGCTGGCGATCGCCATCTGTCACGGGCACAGTACCAGGGGACTGATGCAGTATCAGAGATAGGAGAGAACATGATCTATTGTGTGACCGGAAAGCTGATCCATAAAGAGCCTTCGCTTGCCGTGGTGGAGTGCGGCGGTGTGGGCTATGCCTGCCGGACGACCAGCACGACGCTGGCGGCGATCGGGGAGCTCGGGAGCGAAGTGCGGCTGTTCACGCACATGTCCGTGCGGGAGGATGCCGTGGAGCTGTTCGGCTTCTCGGACAGGGATGAGCTTGCCTGCTTTGAACTGCTCATCACCGTATCCGGCATCGGTCCGAAGGCTGCGATCGCCATCCTCTCAGACCTGACACCGAACCGCTTTGCACTGTTGGTGGCATCCGGTGACAGCTCCGCCCTGACCAAGGTCAAGGGCGTGGGGAAGAAGTCTGCGGAGCGTATCGTGGTCGATCTCAAGGATAAGCTCGCCAAGAGCAATCCAGCCCTGAAGGATGTACCTGCTGCGGCGGGCGCTTCCGGAACGGACGAACTGTCCGAAGCACTTGCGGCGCTGCTCGTGCTCGGCTACCGGCAGGAGGAGGTCATGCCGGTGCTTGTCAAGCAGGATGAGACAGCCTCTGCGGAGGAGCTGATCCGGCTGACGTTGAAGGAAATGGGAAAACGTTCAAAATAAGTACATCTTAATGATACATCATATGCACTACTTTTAAGAGGAGGAATTAGTATGAATCTTGACGAATTATTGAAGGCGGCGATCAGTGACCCATCGAAGCGGAGCGTGTTCCTGCAAACGCTCATCCGCAGTGATGTGTATGTCATCTGCAAGAATCCTGTCAAGACGGGCGAACGTGGCGAGGGTGTCCAGATGGATCTGATCACCATCCAGAATCCGGAGGGGGATCTGTTTATCCCGTTCTTCACGAGCCATCGTGCATTGCAGCAGTTCGCCAAGCGGTATGTGGAATGCTACAAGCTCAATTGTCTGCGTTTCTTCGACCTGATCCAGAACGTTTCGGCGGTTCTGAATCCGAACTCCTACGGTAAGGAGTTCAGCTCCCAGGAGATCAAGAGCATCCTCATGATCGCCAGAAATCTGCACATCAAGGCGATCTCGTACAATGAGGCGGAGACCATCAGCTACCGTCTGCCGCAGCGCTCGCTGAGCCACATCACCAAGGCAGCTTCCAAGTTCTTCCAGGAGCAGCCGAACGTGGACAGAGCGTTCATCCTCGAGATGACCAGAGGCGGCGAGAAGCCTCAGATCCTCATCATCGTGGATATGCTCGGCAACACCCGCAAGCTGTTCGTACCGCTTGCCAGAACGCTGTCCAAGGTGACCAAGAGCAACGATCACCTCTGCTTCCTGAGCTATGAGCAGAACATCGCAAAAAAAGCAGCCGACGGCGTGACACCGTTCTATGTCCGCAAGAAACGGTTCTTTGAGAAATAAGAAGCACTGTATCAGCAAACCATTCAGCGTATTCAAAGGAGTCTTGTATGATTGAGACCGGCGATTTGACACTGGATCACCGCATTGTGTCTACAGAAGAGACGGACGAGGACCTTGCCCTTGAGAGGGGCCTTCGTCCGCTGACACTGTCCGAGTATATCGGTCAGGACAAGGTCAAGGAAAATCTGTCCGTTTACATTCAGGCGGCGAAACGCCGTGAGGGCGCACTGGATCATGTGCTGCTCTACGGCCCGCCCGGCTTAGGAAAGACGACACTTTCTGCCATCATTGCCCGGGAAATGGGAGTCAATCTCCGCATCACCACCGGACCCGCCATCGAGCGGCCGGGTGATCTTGCGGCGATCCTGACGAATCTGTCTCCGGGCGATGTGCTTTTTATTGATGAGATCCACCGCCTGACACGTTCGGTCGAGGAGATCCTGTATCCGGCACTTGAAGACCATGCCATCGACATCATCGTCGGCAAGGGCCCCTCTGCACGTTCGCTGCGTGTGGATCTGCCGGAGTTCACGCTGGTGGGCGCCACGACACGGGCAGGACAGCTCTCTGCGCCGCTGCGTGACCGGTTCGGCATCATCCAGCGTCTGGAGCTCTACAGCCCGGAGCAGCTTGCCGAGATCATCAGCCGGAGCGCCATGATCTTAGGCATCCCCTGCACAGAGGAGGGTGCGATGGAGCTGGCGAGACGTTCGAGAGGGACGCCACGTATCGCCAACCGCCTGCTCAAACGTGTGCGTGACTTTGCGGATGTGCTCGGAAACGGCGAGATCACGCTGGTCATCGTCAGAACGGCGCTCGACCGGCTCGAGATCGATGAACTCGGTCTCGACAGCAATGACCGCCGGATGCTGGAAATGATCATCCGTGGCTATGGCGGCGGTCCTGTGGGACTGGAGACGCTGGCGGCGGCGCTCGGTGAAGAGGCTGTCACGCTGGAGGATGTCTGTGAGCCGTATCTGATGCAGCTCGGGTTCCTTTCGAGAACGCCCCGTGGACGCTGTGCAACGCTGCTCGCCTATGAACATATGGGCTTTCCTGCACCGCAGAGCGCTGCCGATGCAGGGCAGATGCCTTTGATAGACGGATAATGCAACGCTCTGAAACTTGTTTTCAGAGAAGGGGGCACGGGGCGCAGCCCCGCAACTCACGAGGGACCCCTGATGTGAACCGATAAAGGAGTGGAAGATGGGTAGACTATTTGGTACGGATGGCGTAAGAGGGATTGCCATCACAGAGCTGACATGCGAGCTCGCCATGCAGATTGGGCGTGCGCTGGCGCATATCATGCGTTCCAAAGCGGAGCGCCCTGCCATTATTGTCGGGAAGGACACACGTTCCTCCTCCGATGTGCTGGAGGCAGCGCTCTGTGCCGGCATCTGTTCGGTCGGGCTGGATGCCTGGCTGATCGGCGTGCTGCCGACACCGGCGGTCGCCTATCTTGTGCAGGAAAGCGGTTCCTGCGCCGGTGTCATGATCTCCGCATCGCACAACAGCGTCGAATTTAACGGCATCAAGCTGTTTGCGGCGGACGGCAGGAAGCTGTCCGATGAGATGGAAGCAGAGATCGAGTCACTGATCCTCGACAGACCGGAGGAGCTCAAAGTCGCAGCCGGTACTGCGGTCGGCAGGCTCCGCCGTTTCCAGAATGCGGCAGAAATGTATGTCACCCATCTGGCGGATCTGATCCCCACCCGTCTGGACGGGATGCGCATCGCCATCGACTGCGCCAACGGCAGCGCTTCGACGGTCGCAGAGTCGTTCTATCACCGGCTCGGTGCGGAGGTCGAGGTGATCCATGCGGCACCGGACGGCTGCAACATCAATGCTGCCTGCGGTTCGACGCATATCGACGGGCTGATGCAGCTTGTGACAGAGGGCAAATTCGATGCCGGACTTGCCTTTGACGGCGATGCAGACAGATGCCTTGCCGTGGACGAGACAGGCGACCTTGTGGATGGTGATAAAATGATCGCCATCATGGCGAAAGCCTACAAGGACGCCGGAAAACTGAACAATAACACGGTGGTCGTGACGGTGATGTCGAACCTTGGCTTTACGCAGTTTGCCAAGCAGGAGGGCATCCGGCGGATCACCTCGAATGTCGGCGACCGCTATGTCATTGATACGATGATGCTCGGCGGCTATAACCTCGGCGGCGAGCAGAACGGTCATCTGTTCTTCCTCGATGATGTGACGACAGGCGACGGACTGCTGTCCGGTGCCAAGCTCCTCGAGGTCATGCACAATTCCGGTCAGAAGATGAGCGAACTGGCATCCATCATGAAGCGTTACCCGCAGGTGATGATCAATGTGCGCATCCCTCATTACCAGCGTGAGAACTGGAAAAATGACGGGGTCATCACGCAGCTGATCGACCAGTATGAGCAGGAGCTTGGCAGCGAGGGACGGATTTTGGTACGGGAAAGCGGCACGGAACCGCTCATCCGTGTCATGATCGAAGGAAGCGATTTCAAGCGGATCAACGTGATCGCTATGGAGATAGCGGAGCTGATCCGGCAAAGGATATGCAAGTAAGGAGAGAATAGCGTGCGAGCAGCCGATAAATGGGAAGCCTATCGGGTCATTGATGCATCCGACGGCGAGAAGCTGGAGATCTGGAACGGGGTCAGCCTGATCCGTCCCGATCCCCAGGTCATCTGGAAGACTGACAGGACAGAGCGCCTCTGGCGGGAGGCAGATGCGCACTATCACCGCAGCCAGTCAGGCGGCGGAAAGTGGGAATTTCACGCAAAGCTCCCGGATGCCTGGGAGCTGCCTTATCGTGATCTGACGTTCCGGATCCGTCCGACGGGCTTCAAGCATACGGGACTGTTCCCGGAGCAGGCGGTCAACTGGGATTTCATGGACGGTATGATCCGCAATGCCGGACGTCCGGTCAGCGTGCTGAACCTCTTTGCCTACACAGGCGGCGCAACGCTGGCATGTGCGAATGCGGGCGCTTCGGTCTGCCATGTGGATGCTTCCAAGGGCATGGTGCAGTGGGCAAGGGACAATGCGGCGCTCTCCGGGCTCGGAGACAAGCCGATCCGCTGGATCGTGGATGACTGCGAGAAATTCACGCTCCGGGAGATCCGCCGTGACAGACGCTATGACGCCGTCATCATGGATCCGCCGAGCTACGGCAGAGGTCCGGGCGGCGAGGTCTGGAAGCTCGAAAACTGCATCTATGACCTCGTGAAGAGCTGTGTGGATGTCCTGAGCGACAAGCCGCTGTTCTTCCTCATCAACAGCTATACGACGGGACTTTCTCCGTCCGTTATGGGCTATATTCTCGGCAGCCTGCTGACAAAGCGCTTCGGCGGGCATGTCTATTCCGATGAGATCGGTCTGCCGGTCGAAGCGTGCGGCATGTGCCTGCCCTGCGGCTCCACAGCTGTCTGGTGCGCCGATCAACAGGAGGATGCGTTCTATGGCAGAAATGGTTGAGGCATCCCATATCAGCTTCCGCTATCCGGCGGAGATCGACGAGAAGGGCAATCAGCTCGAATCGCCGCTGATCCTGAAAGATATTTCCCTGACTGTGAAGCAGGGCAGCTTTGTGGCAATGCTGGGACATAACGGCTCCGGCAAGTCCACCTTTGCCAAGCATATCAATGCCATTCTCATCCCGGAGAGCGGAACGATGACGGTCGGCGGGCTGGATACCAAGGTGACGGAGAATCTCTTCGACATCCGCCAGAAGGCGGGCATGGTGTTCCAGAATCCCGATAACCAGATCGTGGCAACGATCGTGGAGGAGGATGTGGCGTTTGCGCCGGAGAATCTCGGTGTACCGCCGGAGGAGATCCGCAGGAGAGTGGATGATGCACTTTATACGGTCGGCATGTATGAATACCGGAAACATGCACCTTCGCAGCTTTCCGGCGGTCAGAAGCAGCGCATCGCCATTGCGGGCGTGATCGCCATGCAGCCGGACTGCATCGTCCTCGATGAGCCGACAGCCATGCTCGATCCGCAGGGACGGCAGGAGGTGCTGGAGACCATCCACCGCCTCAACCGGGAGCAGGGCATCACGATCATCCTCATCACCCACTACATGGAGGAGGCGGCAGAAGCCGACCGTGTGGTCGTGATTGACGGGGGAGAGGTCGTTCTGGATGACACCCCGGCAAAGGTTTTTGCGCAGGTAGACCGGATGAAGGAGCTCGGGCTCGATGTCCCGCAGGTCACAGAACTGGTCTGGGAGCTGCGCAAGGCGGGCTATGACCTCCCGGCGGAGATCATTACCGAGGAGGAATGCGTTGCTGCACTGGAGAACTTGTTGCAGCAATGTTCAGATAGATAAGGAGTAATGCACATTGGCGATCCTGAAAACCGAGGGTCTGACCTATACCTATAGCGCAGGCACCCCATTTGAGAAAACAGCCGTTGACCATGTGGAACTTTCGATCGAGGATCACACGATGGTCGGCGTGATCGGGCATACCGGCTCCGGCAAATCCACACTGATGCAGCATTTCAACGGTCTGCTGAAACCCACCTCCGGCAAGGTACTGCTGGACGGCGAGGACATCTGGGCGGACAAGAAGAAAATGCGTGAGGTGCGCTTCCGTGTGGGTCTTGTGTTCCAATATCCGGAGTACCAGCTCTTTGAAGAGACCGTCTTCAAGGACATCGCCTTCGGCCCGAAAAACATGGGTCTTGGCGAGGAAGAGATCAAGAAGCGTGTCGTAGAAACGGCACACATGCTCGGCATTGATGAAACAATGCTCACCCGCTCGCCGTTTGCGCTGTCCGGCGGACAGAAACGCCGCGTGGCGATCGCCGGTGTGATGGCGATGCGTCCGAAGGTGCTGATCCTTGACGAGCCGTGTGCAGGTCTTGACCCGAAGGGCAGGAACCTGATGCTCCGGCAGATCCGGGATTACCAGAAGACCACGCAGAGCACGGTGCTGCTTGTATCACACAGCATGGAGGACGTCGCCGGCTTTACGGAAAAGCTCCTTGTGATGAGCAAGGCGAAGCTGTACTGCTACGACGATACGCCCGCTGTGTTCCGCCGTGCGGACGAATTGAAGGAGATGGGTCTGCGCGTGCCGCAGATCTCGTCTGTGATGGGGGCGCTGCGCAGCAAGGGCGTGGAACTCCCGCAGGACATCTACACGGTCGAACAGGCAAGAGATGCGATGCTCTCACTCCTGCGAAAGGGGGAGGGCACATGCTGAAAGATATCACCATCGGACAGTATTTCCCCGTGGAAAGCGTCCTCCACAGAATGGATCCGAGGTTCAAGATCATATTCACGATCTTATTTGTCGTGATACTCTTTGCTGGCAACAGCATCTGGACGCTCGCCGTGGGAGCTGCCTTTGTACTGATGGTGCAGATCCTGTCGAAGATCCCGATGAAGATGAGCTGGCGCAGCATCAAGCCGATCCTGCCGATCCTGGTCTTTACAGCGGCGCTGAACCTGCTGCTCATCGACTCTGGCAATGTGCTCTGGGAGTGGAAGATACTCAAGATCACCGAG
>JAIKWY010000099.1 GCA_024684395.1 Oscillospiraceae bacterium | reverse complement strand
TTATACCATGTTTTATTGCTTTTGTCGATACTTCGTAGCTTTTTTGTGACGTGAGGAGAGACTAATATATCTCAGCATCTCCAGGTATTTCGGGCGATTCTCTTTGTATTTTCCAGATTTTCCCTCTTCTCGAAAAACTTGTAAAACCAGAAAATTATTATCTTTTGCATACTTTTTCAAAATCTTGGTTTGTGCATCAAGTGAATAATTATCGACTTATTTTGCCGTACTAACACGGACATAAATAACTGCCGTCAGCACTGATTCCTGTTTCTTCATTCCTCATCATCCTTTTTTGTAACCATAGTATAGATTTCTAATAGCACTGTACTCAGATCATAAAGCAGTTTCTCTGCAGTCTGATCCGTTTTATTATTAACAACCGAATTCATTATATAGAAATCGGATCCGTTTCGTTCCAGAGTAATTTCTTTGAGTTTCATTTTGTTTTCACCTCCGATGGCACCCCGGAGGCAGTGATGTCTCCGGGCTGCTATACGTTTACCTAATTACTTAGTTGAAATAAAACAGACGTTCTTCATCTTCCTCGTTAAAAACAAGGGGTTCATCCAGATCATCCGAGATGGTTTTCTTATCCTCGAAGTCATCAAATGGCTCGTTCTCATCCTCGGAGACGGCAAATGACTCGCCCTCATCCTCGAAGTCGGCATATGACTCGTCCTCATCCTCGGAATCAGCAGATGACTCGTTCTCGTCCTCGTCTACATCGAGAGTGTCATACTCCTCGTCATCCTCTTCACTATCCTCAAGATTGATGCTATCATCCAAATATTTTGAAATGTGGTTATCATGATGCGTTGCTGGATTGGTCTGGGTTGCAATGGAGTCACTACAAAACTCGCCCATATCAATCTGGTAGCACCAGCACAAATTTCCATCAATTGTCAATTTGCTTTTCAACCCCTTCTCCACCTGTCGAATGAGAAAACCTGCCTTGTCTAACTCACGAATTGCCACCGAAAAGTCATGAAAGCCATTTTTACTCAAAATCTCTCTGAGTAGACTCTCCTCAACTGCGATCTTGGTAACAGCACTCGATTGTTTATCTTGGTAACGGCGAATTCCGCTTTTCAGAGGATTGCGAGTCATATAGGACACGATGGTTCTAAATGCGTTCTGAGCGATGTTCTGCTCCTTTCCGACCATCTGATTGTGTTCTACCATGATGTTGGCTACCCCCTTCAGGTCAATTTCCAAGCACAGACCCGATAGCAGTTCTCCAGTCATATACGTGAGTGCATAAGTCTGGCACAAACGATCCGTGAACTGGTTGCGATAGGGATCACAATACTGCTCCATACATTCCTTTGCTTTACGATAACGCTTAGGAAGTGATTTATAAATCGTTTCGCCAAACAATAGCTGCGTATATTTGTACCCTATGATGCCATAATTTCTACGAATAAATTCATTCAAATCTTCAGCATGCTCCTTACTAACAGTCCAAGCAAGGTTTTCCATTGAATGAACCCGAACAGCAAGTCCACCATTCTGGTTCTTACCAGTATCATGGAAATGCTCCTCACTTGACATACAAACAATTGTAGACCAAGTGCCGGAAGGCTTTTCGGAGCAATCAGAGTTCAGTCTACGTTTCTCCCTACCCTCATAAACTGAGTAGGCATATTCACTCGCTTTCACACCACCAAGGACTGTGCTCTCATCTACAAAAGTGGGAATACCGTATCGCCCGGAAAGTCTCTTTAACGCTGCATTTCCAGTGCTTAACATTGCCGAAAAAATTGCATCGTCATTTGGGTTTGTCCAAACAGCAGCACAAGTTCTCTGCGCAATTGTTTTTCCCGTAGAGCTTGGACCCACAATATTAATACAGTACGAGTTAAGGTGGAGAGTGTAGTCTTTCTGCAAAATCGTCAGAACTGTTGCCGACATAGTTGCACACAATAGATACTGTAGCGGTTTGCTTTTCTTGATTAAATCATTAAAATCTGCAATGAAGTCATCATGTCGCTCATAATTGGTATGCATCTTGAACATTCCATTCTCCCCATACGCAAGAAATCTCAGTTTTCCAGTAGTGGGATCTGGAACAACACCAAGCTGTGCAGATGCATCCTCCGTCGGGAGCTTTTCAGCGATATTCCCGAGTGCAAAAGCAACTGTTTCACTGAAACTTGGATTCAAAGCGATATTGAACCTTTCCAGTTTCGTAACCCCTTTTTGGGTAGTGACCGTGCTCGGGAATCTGATGTCCTTTGTGCTCAAGTCATCTCCGATTCTAATATCAAGGTATACCGTTCCGTCCGCTGCCTTCACCTTACGAATCAGCTCAAAGCTTTTCGCAAGATATGTTAGTGAATACGGCTTATCTTCTTCTTTGGGATTGAGCATCGCCCAAGCCATGTGTGCTTTAACAACGGTGCAGGGGTGTGGCCTATTGCATGAGTCAAAGTAAAAGCTCTTAATTCCAATCTTCTTGCAAATATCAGCCTCATCCTCTGTAATCTCGATCGTATCAAAGTGGTCGATTTCACGATGGTACACCTTAGTACCATCAGCACTAACACTGATATAGCTTAACAGTTCCTCTACAGACTTACCCACCGGTAACTCGTTAAGAACCATTTGCTTCTGATTGGAGATGTTCTGAACTTGCTTACTATTTACCATTTGCTTCTGATCGGGGACGCTCTGAACTTGCTTATTATTAACCATTTGCTTCTGAGTGGGGTTGCTCTGTTCTTGGTTCGAACTACCTTTTTTCTCTATTAAATTTAACTTATTTCGTTTTTTGGTTATCATATATTCTGCCTCCTGTTTTAATGGTGATAGCAAAAAGCCGCTTGGTACGTCAACACGCACCAAGCGGCAATGATCCTATCACTGTTCTCTCGCTGATGCTGTTGACCTATAAATAGAATTAATAACACTTAATTGGTACACCATCGGCGTAACCATACTATTAATAACACTTATTATCAATAACAATAGCGAGAGTTATTATCACTTAATTAATGGAGACTCCTTTCATCCCCCATTATACCTACCTTCAACAGACCTCTCATATCCTGAGGTAGTATTTAATTATAGCACATTTTCTCATAATATGCAATTGGCAGTTTGCACAAATATATCTAACTTTTTTATTAAATAATATGCACTTGCTTTTGCTTCGTTCGGTCATGCTCCTTTCTCATTCTGAACCCCAATTCCTATTTTCTGACTATTTTTTTACAATAGGTGATCGAAATTTTCCACAATCAATTTCATTATGATTGCACGTTTTTCACGTTGAACCCGTAAAAAAACATAAAAAAAGAAAACCCGGAAACACGCTATTTTACGTGTTTCCGGGGCTTTTTGTAACCTTTCCGATTACGCATCTTCAAACAGTGGACCCGATGCGTAACTCTCTCTAAATGCGTTTTAGCAAGGTTTATCAATGGTGAGTGGCGATTCTGCGTTGTTTTTGCGTTTCCAGATGTTCGCATTCAAGGTCAGTTACGGTCCGTTTTCCATTCCAAGAAACTGGAATTCCATCTTTTCTGCTTTTTCGCTTGACAACATCGCTTTTCTGTCGTATAATTAGGGCAAAGAGGTGATGAGCGTGGAGAATGAATCTTATTCCGATTATTCGGCACTGATCGAAAAGATGAGATACCTTGTCAGCAGATTTGATGGGGAGCAATTTGAAGAAGTGCGTTCACCCGAACAGACATTGACATTTGATACCGCGCATGCTTATTTTACAAAACATGGATCTGATCTGGATTTTGAACAGCTGTGTTTACATCATAAGAAGAACAAGAAGAACGACGTTGTTTTCTCGAATCTTGCGCTTCTTCTTTCGGATCAGTGTCATCACGCAGTTTGCTTTGTTGAATATGATGATCCCTCCAACACCAGTGTCAAAAACCGTAAGGAGTTCGACGGATCTGTACTCAGGCAACTGGAGGACGGATTTTCCTATCTCAGACAATGGGATCAGAAGTGCAATTTCCCGGAGGAGGCTCTGCATGAAGCGCTTGTGAATGCCCTGGTGCATCGTGACTACAGTATGAGTGGCAGTATACTGATCAATGCAAATGACCAGCGGATAGAGTTTGTTTCCATCGGAGGCCTTTGCCCAAAGCTTACAGTGGAGGATATCCGCAATGGTATCTCACAGCCGCGAAACCCCAAGCTTGCTTTTGTCTTTCAACATCTGAATCTGATGGAAGCCTGCGGCACAGGTATCCGGCGAATCCTCAGATCCTACGAAGGGCAACTTGTCCAACCCCAATGCATTGCCACAGCAAATACTTTTAAGCTGATCCTTCCGAACACCAATGCTGTGCCCCTCGATCAGACAGCCACCGCACAGGAACAGTGCGTTTTGGATTATATCAGCCAAAACGGCTATATCACGGATGAGATCGTCCAGGAATTACTGCAAATCAAGACAGCCCGGACTTATGCCCTTATGAAAACGATGAAACAGAAGGGGCTTGTTCTGGCGCAGGGGCGTGGCAGTGAAAAACGGTATGTAATTCCATAATATTTCAAAGCGCACTGCTCTCTGCTTTCGGGCAATGCGCTTTTCTCTTATGTTGTCTTGTTCTTGTAACGCTGGTAGCTGCTTCGTGGGTTATCCGGTATGTCATCAAAAAGCAGCCGCAAGCTTTCTGACTTGTGGGGTGACTTAGGGGGCTACCTTATGGCGTGAGGATCACTGTGCTATTCATATCTCCTCACTCCCGAACCTTCCAATCCTCCAGCATTCTCTTTTCGGAATCGAAGGACACACCGATCTTGTACAGCTTACGTCGGTCTGCCGCAAACGGCAGCGCATAGCTGTTATTTTACATCATTTCCCTTGTAAAAGCAAGCCGCACAGGGCAATTAAATGAAGCACCTCTGCGTTGGTGTCCTGAATGCCTTACGTCCTCGCCGGAAAGTCCTGACCTCACCGTTCACATACAGCCGTATGATCACAGTACGCTTGTACACGGTGATGCTATGGATGCAGGATTGCAGTGCCAAGCGGAACGGCGGAGAGCCCTGTGAGACGTTATAGAGCGTGGCAGGAGCATTGCAGTGTGCCTTCACCAATTCGATGACGCAGCGCTCCAGACTGTCACTGTCGATCTCCTTGAAATTGTCGCACTCTGCCGCTTTCGTCCGGCAGACGTAGTTGCGAAACGGCTCTTTGGCCTTCCGTTGCCGGATCGTTCCCTGCATGACGGCTCCACAAATGCCGCATCTGACCTTGCCGCTGAGCAGGTGCATCGCTTTTGTGATTCGGAATGTGCAGCGGCCACGATGCAGCCGCTGCTGTGCCGCCTCCCAGATGTCCCGGCTGATGATCGCAGGTATGCCTCCCTCGATGCGGATGATCTCTTCAGCAGGCTTGTCGCGGCAGGGGCGCTTGTGGTCATAGCCCTTGGCTTCCCGCTTGTTGTAGATGTAGATGCCTGTGTATTTTTCGTTGCGGAGCACGGTGCGGACGGCTGTTTGGGTAAACGGGTTTCCTGCTTTGGTGCAGTAGCCGTCCTCATTCAGCAGATCTGCAATCTGTGTACAGCTATATCCGGCTATGTACATTCCGAATATCATTGCAACGATTCTGGCCTCTTCCTCATTGACCACAAGATGCCTCGTTTTGTCCACATTGTACCCGAGCCCGGGACAACCGCCATTGTGCAGCGCTTTGTAGGCATTTTCCTTCAAGCCCTTCAAACTTTCCCTTGCTATGTTGGCGATATAAAACTCGTTGATCGCTTCCAGCAGACCTTCCAGCAAAATGGATTCCGGCGAATCATCTATTTTCTCCAGCACACTGCACAACCGCACACCGTTTTTGCGCAGCCTGTTCTTGTAGATATTGGAGTCATACCGGCTGCGGGCAAACCGGCTCAGCTGGTGTACAAGAACGATATCGAATCCGTGATCATCGGAATCTTTGATCATCTTCTGAAACTGCGGACGATTGTCGGTCGAGCCGCTGCACGCCCGGTCAATGTAGCATCTGACGATTGTCCAGCCGTTCTCGTCGCAGTAGCGCTTCATAGCCCTGAGCTGGGCGGAGATTGACTCTTCCCGCTGCAATGCAGTAGAATAACGTCCGTAGCACGCTACCCGAAGCGTATGATCCTCCATGCTGATGCCCCCCCTTATGTAACGCCTGATCGGTCATTCTTATTTTATCAGGCTCTTGCAGGCAATGCAAGGCTTCCGGCGGAAGATCTGCAGAACACACAAAATGGGAGCGCTCTACAGTGCCGTTCCCTACAAAAGCAAAAGCCGGATGCACCATAGGGGCATCCGGCAAATGTCAGAAATGTTTATATGTCTGCGAGGCTCCTTTCTTGCCCGCCTTGACAACACGATGATAATATTTTATTATATATCTATTACTGACAGCTCGTCCAACAAGTCTCTTATCCTGCGCAGAAAGCTTGTCATACAGCCCAGGAGCCATTGAAGTAATGATTTCTTTTACGGTTAATTCTTCGCAGGTATTCGTGCTGGTGTTAGCCCAGTCATCTACAATTGACAAACATTTATTGAATCTTCTGCTGTCGTTCAATTTCCAGTATAAATCAAAATTGCTCGTCGTTATCATACTTTTCACCTATAATCCTTTCCCACGGAAATGTGGATAGTATTTGTATATTGACTGTGCCGGATATGCTGTGCTTACCGGCACAGTAACTACTGTAATCATTCCAGATCCATAACAGGGAGCGGCTCAGCTAAGTTATTCATGCAGGGCATAATAACACTGACCTGAAGTCTCATTAATTATAGTAACGTCTTGCATTAAAAGTTCCGCGTAGCTTGGTCCTTCCTGATCATCAAAAAAATCGGCTAAACCGGTTGCCAGATCTACCTGCACAATACTGCTAAGCGACAATTTATTATAGTCACCTAGATCCAGCCAGAGATCTTCTATTATTTTATCATTCAGCGTTATCAAACCATGATCTAATTTGATGCTGTGGCACATCAATGAATGAGATCCGATCCCGATAATGTAGGGGGCGTTCATTTCTTTTGATTTCTTATGAGAACCCCATCTTAGGCGATTATTTGGTTCTTTTCTTACATCGATTCTCGGCTTCCCATTACAGGTATACACGAACGCTTTAAAAACCGATTCATGATCGCGATCAACTACCCCGGCATGAATGGCCTCGGTTTCTGGAATGAAATCCTCATAATCCATTTTTACACGGTCATAATAGGTGGTCAGAACCAAATGAACGAATCCATCGCTCATTCCGGACATCACGTTACGGGGATCCTTGAAGGTGATCTCAGTTCCTTTGATACGGTACTTTCCATCGCCCAATGCAAAGAATTCAGAGGCATCCGCATTGATGAAGTTGACCTGAATACAATCGCCTTCCGTTGGCATTTCATCACATAATCTTGGCATACAGTAGAACGGGTCATACTCTCTACATGCTTCTATAAAGAATTTTTTTATAAACATAATTTTTCTCCTTTATCTTTTATTCCGGTAACACCCGGTTTGATCATTGCCGATCAGTCCAGATTCAGCTCCACAACCTCGATCGGTTCATCGCAGAGCTTGTTTCTGTACGATTGTAACGTCTTCCACTCACCCGCTGCAAGCATCGTATTTAAATGCTGAATTCCCGCTTGCTTGCAGATCGAATTGCTTACAACCGCTAATTTTCTACCGATCAGCTGCATGGGATTCTCGATGTGCTGACCGGCGATCAGCTCGTTCATTTCAGTCTCGGTCAGGAGCAGCTGGCCTGCATTGGTGTAGTTGCCGTCTGCGCTCTTCCCCATGACCTTTATCACATAATTATCCGTTACTTCATGCTGTTCCATGCTGAGGGCGATGACCTCTGTAATGTCCTGCTTTTTTACAAAGCTGCAATTCATGTCACGCCTCCCAGTTCTTCTCGTTGTCGAAATAGGTCTGTGTATCCTGGTTGATGCTGACACCATGTTTAAAAAAAATCGTGGTCTTGTCACTGCCGACCTCAATGCGGTCGATTGCAGCGTTTCTCAGGTCAACCGCCTGTGGTGTCTTCTGGTTTCCCATATAGCTCACAAAGTGCTTGACAAGCTCGTTATAGGTGTTGTCGTCCACGGCTGATACATCAGATACTTTTGCTTCGAGCTGCTCCGTTAGAGCAGCGATCTCCGCTTCATTCTTCTCCAGCTTCTTCATGATCGTATCAGTAGCCTGCCCCGCCTCCAGAGATGCCAAAAGATGATTCTGAGCGAGATTCAGCTTGTCGATTTTGTCCTTGATTGCAGCAACCTCTGCCGATCTCTGATGTGCCTCTAATCTCAGCTGATCGTTCATGATCCCAACGATTCTTTCCTTATTATCAGCACTGAACAGGCACTGCTGCAGAGCGTAGAAGGTCACATCGTTGAATCTGTTCACTTGGATGGATTTGTGTTTGCAGTCACAGGTGCAGCGGTACTGGAGATACTTCTTGCCCTTGCTGTAATTCACATTGCCGGTAACAGCTCTGCCGCAGTCTGCGCACTTGATCTTGCCGTTTAATGCATAGTAGTTGCTGCCGGCTCTCTGAGCGTGTCTGCCGGCATTTGCTTTCATTTTCGCCTGCACCTTGTCGAAGTCCTCGGCAGAGATGATTGCAGGCATTCCGTTCTCTATGACCGTGTACTGTGTCTTCTCCGCATGAGAATTGCGCTTGCCGTCTGAGTCCTTCGGTGCAGTACGGTCATAGGTATATGTCCCTTTGTACTTCGGATTGCGCAGAATCGCATTCAACGAAGCCTTACTGAAATCGTTGCCCTCTGAGGTCTTGTAACCCTTATTCTTCAAGTATTTCATGATATAGTTGTAGCCCATATCCTGCAGATACAGCTTGTAGATGGCGCGGATGATCGGGGCAGTGCTTTCGTCTATATCGTATGTACCCTCGCTGTTGACCGTATATCCGAGCGGAGGAGTACCGCCGAGATGCTTGCACGCCTTGGCACATTCCAGTAGTGCAGCTCTCGTATTCTTCGACAGCGTATTAGAGAAGTCTTCCGCAACCGCCGCCTTGACTGTGATCAGGAGCTTGCTCGCCTCTGTTGCTGTATCAGTTCCGTCAGAAACGCCTATGATGCGGATACCGTGCTTTTCACACCATTCGACGTCTATCAGCTGATTCTTGGCGTTACGGTGCATTCTGTCGATTGCTCTTACAAGTATAACCTTTGCTTGAACCTTGCCGTCCTCGATATCCTGCTTCATTCTTTGGTATTCCTGACGGTTGGTATTACGACCGGTTCTCGCCATGTCGATGTACCAGCCCTCTATTTCCATTCCGTTTGATTCCGCGTAGGTGGAGATACTGGTCGTTTGCGCTGCTACGCTGTTCCCGTCATCCTGCATATGGGAGCTGTACCTAACGTAGGCTACAGCGCTCAAACTATTATATTTTTGCATAATAATACGTCCTTTCTCTTATTGTTATCGCCACCCGGATCAGGCGGTGCTCTAATTAAAAACACCATTCTCATGCGTCATCACCTCTCATTTTCTCCAGAATGTCGAGCAGCACATCGGCGGCAAGTCTCATGAGCTTCTCTTCATCCTCTGTTGTATCTGTATCGGCAGGAAACAGCTCACAGCCATCATAAGAAAAATAGTTTCCCCTCAAATGTACGTCCCTCACCGTTAATCTTGCAATTGTATCCATTCACGATCGCCTCCGAATCGTCCACAACGGTCAGGCTATTGTCTGTATAACGATCCCAGTGCTGGCGCTGCTTAATGCTTGAATAATTCAGTTCAAAATCGCCGGTGAACTGCTCCTTCACCTTATTCATATCAAAGCGATAGGAATAGTATGGTACATTATCCCGCGTTGTCCTGGTCTTGTATCTGCCCTCGGACTGCCGCATCAAACAACCGGTTTTATCTATCTGACTTAAAGCCGCTTTTGCATCCTTGTATTTTATACCGTTTAGTATAGCGTCGAATGTGCCGACCTCAATGGAAACCGATATCGGCTCCAAATTGCCGTTGGTATCCCATTCGATTCCCTCCAGCCGGTGATAGTTGCTTGAAATGTAGCCAAAAATCCTCTGGATCAGATATTGACCGCGATTGGCGTATTCTGCGATGCGGTTCATGGCGGCAACGCTGATCGCTGTTATCCCGGTCAGATCAAGCTCCAGACCAATTTCCGTCAACAGCTTTCCCGTGACAATGATCGAAGCGTGGTTGGAGATCATACGCTCAGTCAAGCTGCATGTGCATAGCCCCTGTGCAGCACCCAGCTCCGCCTTGGCTGCGTTATACATCTGCATGATCACATCCGGGTCACACGCTAACAGAAGCTTGGAGAGCAGCTTGGCGATGATGCCATAGTTATTTGCAGTAAACGTCTTTATCTGATCCGCGTGCTCGCTGCTTCTGGTATATGTCAGCCCTTCGAGCGGAATGATGCGCGCAAGCAGTCCTAAATTATCATTTTCGTAGTCGATGAGATCGATCTCCGAACTGAACAGCGCTACGCATAGCCACCTGGCGCGCTTTCTCTGCCTTCTCTGCGAGTCAAGCGCCTTTTTGCTATTGCCCATTGCAACAGTGTATACGAAGTCGGTCTTATTGACGCCGCCGCTAACCGTAAGTTCATCATAGCAGAGCGTCACGCCGTAGTGTCTACCAAGTGCGTCGATCAGTGCATTCTCCGTCCCAAAAAAGTCAGAGTACACTTCCTCATCGGCGGGGGAACTGAACAGCGAGGCCGCAAGCTTTAGCATCGTGGTCTTACCTTTGCTGGTATCGCCCTTCAGGGATACCTCGAATGTCTCAACAGGAAGCTGTTTCGTCATTCTCAGAAAGCCAAGCAGCGTCGATGCTGCTGCCGCGCAGACAACAAACTGCACCGGCGGGCAATCGCGCATCAGCTCATTCAGCGTTTCCATGTATGCAAAATCGGATCCTACGCTGTTTCTATACTGCAAAAGCGGCGGATCGTGAACCGCTGGCATCCATACAAGCCCATCCTGCCTCATCTTCCAGCCAAGTACCGGATTGGCATCCTGCACGGGGAACTTGCTAAGCATCCACTGTAAATACTGTGAGAGCGCCTCATGAGCCCGATTCTGCGTGCTGATTGCTATACCGGCGTCGAACAGCTCTGCTTCGATGTTCTTCGGAACGAGCGCTCTGAACGGCAGAACAGAGTTCTTCCTGTTTACCTCGAGACCGAAGCTGTACTTGCCATTATCATCCACATATTTTGCGGTGATGGTGAAGTCGTCAGCCACCCACTCAGCCTTTGCGCCCTGTTTCGTTATACCGAGACTCACAAACCCGGCTGTTGTGTGGACGATACTGTATACCATGCTGGTCTTGCCGCTTCCAACTGTACACTCCTTGGAGTAGCGGAGCAAAGCTGTGTAATCATTGATTGAAATGCTGACCGCCCCGTTCTGCGGAACCGTGAATGTCACGGGGACGGCATGGTATGTCGGATTTATAGTAGACAAACTATCACGCTCCTTATCGGTTGCCGCAGGCATGAGCCCCACGCCCGCGGCAATGGGACTTTACGCATCTATCAGGCGAATTTTTTTGATATTCGCAAATTCATGTCCGGTTTTCTTGGAAATCGCATTCTTGATCTCCAGCTCAACGTGATGGCCGACCAGATCGTCTGTATCAGTGGTGTTAAGCGCCTTAAATACGCTGTTCCAAGGGTAAGCGCCAAGCTCGTCAGCATCGTAGGTCTTAACGAGAACCTCGCCGGTCTCAAGTTCGAGCTTGACCAAAGCCTTGGTATTGTCGCTGTAGCCGAGAATGCTTTTAATTTCTGCGGTATAGGTGCCATCCGGCACATAGAACGTCTCATTTGATACTTCAACTATCATTTCATTTCCTCCTTATATTGAGAGCAGGGCAGAGCGGTGCCCTGCTCCCTGGGTGGTTGGGGTTTAGAAGCTCACGACTGCCAGCTTGACACTCTCATCCTCCTCGCTCGTGCACATCTCATATCTACCGACTGATACAGACTTAGATTCGCCAAGATTGATGCCTGCCAGCTCAGCGATACCCTTTGCGATCGATGTATCGTAGAGGTAGCGCCCTTTGCCCAACTTCAGTGCGTTTCCGCCCTCACGAGCTGCCAGGATCACGATCTGGTCACCGACCTGGAGTACTTCCACGCTCTCCGGGCTCTCGAGCTCCGTCCAGAGCTCTGCTGAGAGTCTGGTTCTGGCTCCGTTCGAGCTTGGAACCAGCGTGAGTGCTTTGTTTGCGTTGCTGTTCACGAGAGAAACAGCGTTGGATAAACTAAAAGATTTCATGTTCATTTCTCCTTTATAGATATTATTAGCTTGGGGACTCGGCATTGCCTTTCCCTTTTGCTGGTTTTATTATAGCATAAGCTAAATACCAAAATATAGTCCGTCTTTCGCCAGGGAATTTACCGAAAAAATGGCACCATATCTCATTTCGAGATATGGTGCTTATTACAGCTATTCATTTTCTCTCAGCGCTCTTATCGCTGCGTACACTGGTTTTAGTTTTTGGTTTAGTTTCTCTATGTTGTTGTGATATTCTTCTTTTGTGGCACTGTTTATCAGCAGGATTGTTTTCGTCAGGATGTACGTGTCGTAGGTGCAGTTCATTTCATCTTCGTTCATGTTCAGTGGTTTCATTTCCATATTTTGGCTATATTTGTATAACGTTCTGGAATATGGCATCCAGTTTTTTACACATTGTATTGTTTGGCTCACCATCACAGTTGGTATCATTTCTGCTTTGTATCCCACCAGTGTGAACATTTGTTTTAGGATTTTTCTTGCTGTTTTTTCATTACAGGTATCTTCCAGCATCTGTGATACTGTGTTCATTGCAGTGTAGTGCTGCTTGCGGATGTACTTCTTGGCTTTCTCGTTTTCCCCTTCCAGCACGTACTGTTCCAGTACGCTTGGGCGGTTTTCACGGCGCTTTTTGTTTTTGGCATTGTCCATTGTATCATTATCTTTGTTATATGCTCTCTTGTGTACAGCATCCGGCGTTGTCACATTTTCTGGCAGTCGTATTTCCTCATCGTAGCTGTTCTTTTCCTCGTTTAGCATCTGTGCGATAACACTTTTATTGATTGAAGTGATGGCTTTCTCCACTTTTGTTTTGATTTCAGCATTCATGTTGAACCTCCTTATTCCGGCGTGCGCCATCGCCTTATAAGGGTTTGTTCATATAGAATTTTTAAAAAAATTCAGGCAGAACTTCATGATTTCGGAACGAACGGTACCAAAAAACGGCACCCGAGGATGCCGTTTTTCTGTCAATATTCGCTTGCCAGCAACATTGTGCAGTTCTCCCCGTCATCGATCACATAGACCTTTTCAGTGATCTGCGTATCCGCTGCTGCGAGGATATAGGTCATGTCAACCTCCGGCTGCTCCGAGCTGTGCCGGATTACCTGCAACCCGTTCTCGACCGACAGCCGGAACACCTGCAGGTAATCCTTTGGCTCCGGTAGTCTGTCAATGGCCTCCCACATGAAGAGCTGTAGTTCCAATGGGATGGTCGCATTGACGCCGCTGGTCAGGTATCTGCTTTTGCTTTTTTCAAACATCCTGTCCTCCTTTGTATTTTGCATAGAGATCGCCTCGGCGGATCGTTATCGTCTCAGTCAATTCATCCGTGATCCCGAATCCCAGATCGAGCATTGTCTCCATCTGATATGGATATACCGTGATGCGCCGCACGAACCGCTGCACCAGCGCACGGTATTTCTCGCTGTTATGCGGTGTATCGTGGAACTCATCGATCAGATAGGCATATTCCTCATAGGCAACCTCATGATACTGATGCATCCCGGTGATCTGTACCACCAACGTATTTCTTCGGGTCTCCAGTTCATCGGCACGCTCGATCATCGAATCGGTGATCATGCCCCTCTCAATTGCAGCGGTCAGGTTGGCAAGACTCTCGGCAACCTCATCCAGTTCCGCTTTTAGCACTGCATATCGTTCATCATAGGCGGCATTGTATTGCGAAATGTACCGGTTCACCGCGGCGATATGCTTCTTCAATGACCGTTTGTTGAACACTTTTTGCCCCAGAAGCTCGATGATATACAAGTCCAGATAATCCTTATTCATTTCCTTGTTGCCGCACTTGGCCTTGTGCGTTTCACAGCGGTAGGCGGCAAACCGGCTGTGGCTGCCGCTGCTGTACCGTAGGTTCCCCTGATAGACCCTGCCGCAGATCCCGCAGATGACCTTACCGGATACCAGATAAAGCTCCTTGCTGTAGAAGCTGCCTTGCCGCTCACGGTTATGCCGCCTGCGTTTTTGTACGGTGTCATATAGTTCGTGGCTGATGATGGCAGGGCACGCTCCCGGCACCCGTATGATCTCTTCCTCCGGTTTCTTTCTGCCTTTGTAGGCAGGATTTTTGAGCTTGCGCGGCACCGACTGATTGTACACGTACACCCCTGCATATTTTTCGTTAGCAAGGATCGTCACAAGACTGGATTTGAGAAACGGCGTCCCCCGCTTTGTCGTGTAACCGTTTTCATGCAGATAGTCCAGAATTGCCGTGTACCCCTGCCCAGCCGCATACATGTGAAAAATGGCACGCACAGCCTCAGCCTCATGCTCGTTGATGACCAGATGGTTATCATCATCAAAGTCAAATCCGATCGGTGCGCATCCTCCTGTTGACTTCCCTTTCAGAGCATTTTCTGCAAGGCCTTTTTTCGTTTCCCGGCTCAGATTCCGACTGTAGTATTCGGATAAGCCTTCCAACAGCGATTCCATCAAAATCGACTCGGGGCTGTCATCGATCCTTTCCAGAACACTGCGCAGCTGCACATGATTCTTTTTCAGTCGCTTCTTGTAGATGGCAGAATCATACCGGTCACGGCTGAACCGGTCAAGCTTATGCACAAGCAGTATATCGAAAAGCCCCTTTGCGCTGTCAGCGATCATCTGCTGAAACTGCGGGCGTTTATCCGTTGTCGCACTCCTGGCCTCATCGACATAGGTCGCAACGATCTGCCAGTGCTGCTGTTGGCAGTATTTCTTCATGGCGCGGATCTGCGCATCAATGCTCTCCGTCCTCTGGTTATCTGAGCTGAATCTTGCATACAGCGCCACCCTCTGAATGTTCAGCATTGTACCACCCCGATCGGCATGTAAATGTCCTCGGCATAGTCATCGGAAAGTATCTGTACTCCATGCAGATAGGCTGTCTCTTCAATGATATCGATTTCCACGAATTCCGAGGCTGACATTGGAAACTGCGAAAATTCGTCCTCATTGAAAATCAAATAGCACCCGATGCTGTCCATACTGTCAACGCCATATTCCGCAAACATCGCTTTTGTTTTGCGCAGGAGATACTCCCGTAAATGTTCCTGCGGGATCATATCAATTTCCTGTACCGTTGTTATACGCATCATGCTCCACACCTACGTAATCTTTCAGGATCCACCTGTCACGCACCGCAGGCGACAGCGGATGATACGCCGTGTCACCGCCATCTGTGATGCTCTTTAATGGATAGGTTTTTAGCAGATCCAGAAGCTCTGCCTGACGATCTCTTACCCGCTGACTATTGTGTCCGGCACTACCCCACGCGATGATGATCGTATCCGATTCCGCTGCACATTTCAGGATCATCTCATCATTCTGCGGATCGAGCAGGTCTTCATCCGAGTTGAAGCGCAGGGCAAGCCGTTCACATATTCTGGTATACAGATTTAAAAGATTTGCCGTCCCGAAGCCGAGCTGATATAAATGATTCAGCGTGTACATCGTTGTGGCATCTGTATAGAATGTGCTGGCAGTATGCGGATTGATCATGATGATAGAGGCGGTCGGCCTTGTCTTGTCCCACACTTTCCGAAGCAGCAGCCGGTGGGTATGCGCCTGCGTAAAAATTGCTTCTGTTTGCACAGTTCCTCTTTCTGTTTCCATAGTGTCCTCCATGCTGCGGGCGGAACATCACGCCCCGCCCATTTTCTCTTACTTCCGCTTTCTGAAAATGCCGATGATGTCGATGATCACACCAGCCAGTTTTGCCAGAACATGTACAGTCTCCTTCATTCGCCCGTCACCTCCTTAGTGATCCTGATCACCACGACAGCCGCCGCAGCGATGCCCTCTAGGACAAGCGTTGTGACCATTCCTGCGAAAAATTCCTTCATGCTAATGACCTCCCATCAAAATTCATAACATTGTCTTACATCTTCCAGTGCATAGGGGAAATACCCGTCCGCTAACAGCTCTTCGATCTCGTCCAGACCATAGCCAAATTCAAGCAGCGCTCTCACCTCCTTCTCATCGGCGTTGTAGCATTGGCACAGCAGATGCAATTCTTCTTCATAATCCGCAACTTCCTCGGCGCAAGGCTCCCAGTTGACAAGGGGTCTAAAGTAAAGTGGACTCATCTGCTGCGTAAAAGCCGACCGTGTCATGCTGCCGTCAGGGTGGATGCAGATGATCTCATCCGCATTGACCGGAACAGGGAAAATGGCGCTCTGGATCTTGGAAGCAAGCACGGCTTTTTGCAGTATTTCATCCGTTGAAGCATAGACAAGCAGTCCCACTGACGGCAGATGCCAGAGCGTCAGAGGATTATCACCCTTCACCAGGAACAGCGTGTTGTCGTCCCTGAGAATGCTGAACACAAAATTGCCTGCAACAGTCTCAGCCATATACCGCAAAGACTCTTCATCCACTGCATCCTGTTGCTCCAGAAGCTGGACAGCAATATAGCTATCAGTCTCGATCTTTGTCTCCGGCAAGCCCTGTTCCCGGCGCAGCTTCACGTCATTATACAGTACCCCATTATGCGCCAGAGCAAATGAATGACCGCCAGCCTTGCCTTCAAAAGGATGGTTATTATAATTGTGTTTCTCGCTGCCTTGTGTAGTAAAGCGGGTATGTCCGATCACCGCAGTGGTTCCTCTCGGAAAGTACAGCTTGACCTTGTGAGCGGGCTTTGCCTTCTTGAATGTCACGATCTTCCCACGCTTCACATAGCTCATGCCGGTCGCATCTCTCCCTCTGCATTCCGCAGCAACAGAAAGCGCTTGCAGAAGCCGCTTCAACGTCCTTGCCGAAACCTTCTTGCCATAGTCCAGGAATCCGAAAACAGCACACATTATACATCACCTCCGATCTTATGAAACCGATCTACATCAGGACAGATGCCAAGGCTTCTGCCATTGTCAAAATCCACATGAATGGTTCCCAGATCATCCACACAGAACACGGTACCATCTGTCCCATCAGGAACCGGCGCATACGGATCCTCCATGTGGTCAAGACGGATCCTTGTCCCTGCCGAATAAGCCATCTTGTAAAGCTCGATCTTCTTCTGATTCATCAAACATCCTCCTCTGCAAACACATGCTCATTGATATACAGGTTACGCTCCTTGAGATACTGCACCAGCTCCGGATATTCGATATGACTTACAAATTCCGACCACGACAGTGCCTCCAGATCAGTCTGGGACATAGAAAAAGCCACATCGCAGATGGTATCGACAAACTGCAATGTGGCAAGAAATGTATTCAGTTTCAGCGTGCCCCGGAACAACCGGAACTCGATCGTATCATAGTTGCAAAGATTGATGGCACAGTAGCGACCGTGACCACTCTCTTTAGCCTTCTTCAGGATCTCCTCTCCGGTCTTTTCGTAGCCATACCTTGCAGCCCAGCGATTCATGTTGTGCTTGCTGCGGCGGGAGAAACAGAACACCTCATTCCAATGCTTCTCGATGAAGTACAGGATCTTCCCGATGACCACTTCCTGCTCTGCCTGATTCTCCACGAAAGCATTCCTATTCACATGAATGTGCAGCCCACAGGTAGAGGTCTGGTGACTGCGGTAGTCCATGCGGACAGCTTCCTGCAAGAGAGTTTCCCAGTCCATGTTATTCATATGATAGTCCAGTGTCATCGGATGTGATACGATCTCAAATCCGTCATCCAGACTGCCGTCAGACTTGATGTAGATTCGCTCACCGTCCGCATTGGCAAGATCTTTTAGGATTTTCGCATTATCATCGTCCTTGCCGCCGCAGTCCACTTCCAGCTCCACCCCAAGATAGCGGTCACCTGTGCCTAAGAAGCGTGGCTGCGGCTTGTAATGGTAATCCTCGATCTCATCATCGAAATCCTCGTAGCAGGGCTCGCAGTACGGATAATCCCCACGCCAATATGTGTTATTGTCGTGAATGATCCTTCCGCAGCATTCGCAACGGTGATAGTAATCATCATAACAGGTCTGGCACAGCGTCATGTCATCGTCCTGTACGGCATCAGAGATCCAGATGTTTTCACCGCAGTGGTCACATGTTGTTCCTCCATCCTCGAAGCAGTCTTCACAGACAAGCTGGTCGCCAACCCATACGCCTTCGCCCTCTTCCATCTCACGCCCGCAGATGTCACAGATCCTTGTGTTTTCTTCCATAGCAATTACCTCCATATCTTTGGTCGATCAATCGAAATCTTCCAGCATTTCTGCCATGAGCTGTGCGCCGACACGGAATCCGGTGCAGAATTCATGATAGGCTGTTAAGCTATCGAGCTTCCCATGCAGATCCTGATACTGATGCAGCAGCTCACTTGCCTCCGGTGAGATCTTCATGATCCGCTCCTCGACCTCTACGATCTGATCCAGCAGTTTCGCATACC
Organism: Oscillospiraceae bacterium; assembly: GCA_024684395.1. Taxonomy (GTDB): domain Bacteria; phylum Bacillota; class Clostridia; order Oscillospirales; family Ruminococcaceae; genus UBA3855. Next base: position 40,110 of record JAIKWY010000099.1, on the reverse strand, counting down.
GCTTGTCCCACCGGTTCAGCTCACTGAGGTTCTGGACTTTGCCGCGGTACATTGCTTCCAGTAGTTTCATACGTCTACCTCCCAAAAACAAAAATTCCGATAAGGCTGTTAACCTTATCGGAATTATAATACATATTTACATAGTAGATTTAATACGGTTATCGCAAAATGATCCCTATGAGACCACTGCCTCATAGGGATCTGATCATTTCGCCATTTCGCCACCTGTTTCAGGAGAAAGAGGATATAATATTATTATACCAGATATATACGTTATTAGTATGATAATATATATAATAGATTATATATAGTCGTGAGAGATCCATCACATTCCAAACCGCCTGTCAGGGCTGACACGGTGACGACCGCAAGGGAGGAACTGTGGCACTGCTCGGCGCAGCCGCCTGCACGGAGTGCCACTGCCCGTGGAGGGCATATTTTCATTCTTAGAAACAATCAACCGCCGCTTATCAAAAGCAAATCTTTTTATAGCTCGTTTTGTATGATTCTAATACTGTTTAGTAAATGAACAACTTCCTCTTCCGGCATTTTCAGTTGTCCATTCTGCCATTGCATTGCTTTGAAATAGGAACGCGCTCTAATGATGATTTTGGTTAATTCGCAATAATTATCATCATGTACGTACATGTTTCCTGTTGCTGCATAATTTGCCCCATAGCAAGTCGGACAAATAGATTGCGCCACGCATTTCAAGCACTTCTGTTCAACCAGTTCCTGTGGAATGCTTTCGTTATAGAACTTTAATGATAATGATGCCTTTGCCTTTTCAGCTCCAACTGACAAAGGCATAAAATACTGACATGGATACATTGTACCATCCAAATGATATGCAACTGTCCCCATTCCAGCACCACAGTATCGTACATACTGCTTTTTTCCATATAATGCGCCTACATTTCTAATGTCCTGATTTAGCATCATACATGGCTCAATATCAGGATGCTTCAAATAGAAATCGATTAGTTTCATAAGTTCACGGTGCAGGATTTCCTTATTTGATTCATCAGACCAGTCGATATTATAAGCAAGATTACAGGCAACTTTAAACCCTTTGTTGTGTAAAAAGCAAACACCGTCAGCCAAGTCCGGCAATGACTCGCGTGAAACGGTCATTTTAACCTCTTGTGTAGGATAATACTTTGCGAAAAAATCGAGGTCAATCAAATTGGCTGAATTGGAACGGTTAGTATTCTGCATTTCTTGTGTCCCATCATAGGACAAACCACATACAAACACTTCTGAATGCTCAATTAGCCATTTCTGAATATCACCATGTACAAGCGTACCATTTGTAGTTGCAAATATGGTATAGCACTTATCCGAGACAATCTCATGAAAGTATTTCTCAATTTCTTTTATCAATTCAAACTCAAGAAAGGGCTCTCCGCCAAACAAGTCAAACTCAACTTCTGTAAATCCATTGTCCTCCGTCATTTCTTTAAGTATAATACTCTTCACAGTGTCTAAAGAAATTCTACTATTGGATTTATGGTTCTCGTAGCAGTATGTACAAGCCAGATTGCAGGCCTCAGTTAATGTAATTGTGACGCTCCGTCTGTTTTGATACTTATTTTCTTGCATAATCATTCCTCATTTGTATTAGGACAATGCCGCAAGGATCTCCTTGCGGCATGCCTAAGAACTCATCTTGAACTATTGTGGCAACTTCCAGTACAGTTGCCTCTGCAGCCACCGCCACAAGTGTTTGAGCAATTCAGTCTGCAAGTCATTTCGAGCTTGATACCATTGCCGTTTTCCAGTGCAAACTGCTTTACTACAAGTACAGATTCGATTTTTTTCATAATTTCCTCTGTGAGTTTGAACATATTCTTCACCTCCCTTCTGTATAATAATGGAATAATAAGCTATTAGTTGAACCAAAATATGCTTAATGTGCTGTCACCTAACCAATTATCTCTAAAATTCCGTATACAATAGGATTATTTTGGTTTTTCTGACCACATTCTTATTATATCACGATTCAATTCTTATGTCAAGTAGAAATTCTACTTTCATACTGTTTATTTCATTTATTTTTTCTGATACGCTATTGATAGAGGTGAGTATCATGGAATTAGATTATAAGCAGGTAGGATTGAATATCGCCCGCCGCAGAAAGGAACTGCATTTGAAGCAAGTTGAAGTTTGCGAAAAGGCTGACATCAATGACAAGTATCTTTCTTGCATTGAGACAGCACGCTCTATTCCAAGCCTTGAAGTGTTCCTACGAGTTTGTCGGGCACTTGACACAACTCCGGATCATTTGCTGATTGGCGCTGTACAATGTTCAGACCACTCCGAGATGAGTGTTGCGCTTGTTGATAAGTTCCGAGGATTATCTCCTGATAATCAGCGGCTGTGTCTTGCCTTTATTGATATGCTAAGTGATAACTTTAATAATGATATCAAACAAGCTTGATGCTAACCCTCTCCGCCATTTCGCCATCACTTTTCCGGGATAGACTGCGCCCGGATATGGGTATCATTTCAGGTCAGTCACGCCCCATTCCGCATTGGACCCACAAACTTTCCACCATCTTCACGGCAAAGAAAAACCCCTGTATACCGACAAATCACGGTATACAGGGGTTTTCGTAATCGTTCCGATTACGCATTTAAAATCAGTGGACCCGAAGGGGATCGAACCCTCGACCTCCGCATTGCGAACGCGGCACTCTCCCAGCTGAGCTACGGGCCCATCACTTTTGTTATTATAGCACATTCCATGCGGTTTGTCAAGTGGATTTTTGCATTTTCAGCGACAAACGCTCTCGCTGTAGCATTTCACCGCCCTGCCCCTTGCTTTCGTTCCATTCAGGCGCCATCCGCCATTCTACAGCTCCCGCTTGACATCCCCTTTGAAAAATGCTATAATATACACAGAATGGCGTTGACATGGGCAACAAGCGTGCATCACTGCGAACCACATCCGTGAAGCCGCTTCTCTTCTTTGCTATTTCAACAGCATCTGATGGGGCAGAGTCCCCTGACAGAAAGGAGTGTGCCGCTTTTGGCTGAAAAAAAAACCGACCGCCGCACGCTGCGGACGCAAAAAGCGCTGCGGGATGCACTTGCAGAAATGCTGACAGAAAAGGAACTGCAAAAGATCACGGTCCAGGAGATCGCTGACAAAGCCGACGTGAACCGTGTGACCTTTTACAAGCATTTCCTTGATGTCTATGACTTGTATGAAAAAATGGAGCAGACAACGCTGCTTGACCTCGGTGTTCTCGTGCTCCGGCTCGAATCGCTGCCTCCGGAGGAGATCTTCTCGAATCTCATCGGCTATGTTGCAGAGAACCGCATGATCTTTCGGATGATCTTCTGTCCGAACATCGTCAGCCACCTTCGCACGAAGCTGGAAAACCTCATCGAGGGGCTGTTCCTACAGCTCCAGAGTGAAAAATCCGGCGTGGATATCCATGACAAGGAGCTTGTCTATCTCTGCTGCTATCGTGCGCAGGGCTGTCTTGCGGTGATCTCCAAATGGGTCGAGAACGATTTTGCCGATCCGCAGGACGTCATCGTCCGCACCATCACCGCACTGGATGCCAGTACGGTAACACTATTTTCCGAAAAAAGGCCCTCAAAACGCTAAGAACACCACCCGCCGCACATTCCCGAAGCCGTGCGGCGGGTGGTCGTGTAACAGGCGAAAATCCGGAGGTACATCATGCAAAAGATCCTCATCGCAGAGGACGACAAGGAGATCAACCGTCTGATCTGTAACTATCTGTCCACACAGGGCTATGAAACGCTGTCTGCCATGAACGGGCTCGATGCTGTGCGCATCGTCCGGGAACAAAGCGAACTTGCTCTGCTGATCCTCGACCTGATGCTTCCCTTTCAGAGCGGCGATATGGTGCTGCAAAAGATCCGGGATTTCTCGGACATCCCCGTCATCGTCGTATCTGCCAAAAGCGAGACCTCCTCAAAGATCGACCTGATCCGCATGGGGGCTGACGATTATCTGACAAAGCCCTTTGATGTGGATGAACTGCTGGTGCGTGTGGAAGCCGTCCTGCGGCGGTATGCGGGCACGTCACGCCAGCAGCACACCAAGCCTCTGACCTACAAGAATCTGACGCTCGATACCACAGCCGGCACCGCATCTGTCAGCGGCGCTCCCCTTTCGCTGACAAGCAAAGAATTTGCGATACTGGCGCTGATGCTGGAGCATCCCCAAAAGCTCTGGTCAAAGGCGAATCTCTTCGAGAGCATATGGGGCGAGGCATATCTCAGCGACGACAATACCATCAAAGTCCACATGAGCAACATCCGCTCCAAGCTCAAAAAGCTCGACCCCGATCAGGAATACATCGAGACCGTCTGGGGCATGGGTTACAGGCTGACCTAAAAGTAAGCTCTGATTATCATGTATGAAAGCGGGTCTGAGGGTGCGCAGCACCCTCCCCCTGTCCTCCCCCGCTTGCGGGGAAGGTGCCGCCGAACGGCGGCGGAGGGGGCTATTATGATAAAGATGATTTTCACACGTCTTAACCATTTCTTAACGCTTCGCTTAACCTTTTCTGAACCTTTGCCTGCTACAATAGAATCAACGAATACGAAAGGGGGCGGCGCTATGGGAAATAGTGTCATGACCATGCGGGGGCTCTGCAAATCCTACAAAAAGCAGGAAGTCCTGCATGATTTCAGCCTGATGGTGGAGCGTGGACATATCTGCGGGCTGATCGGTCCGAACGGCGCAGGCAAGACCACCATCATGAAGATCTTAGCGGGGCTCATGTTTCCGGACAAGGGCGAGCTCGAATACTTCGGCAGTCCCGAAAACCTCGACGATTCCCGTGCAAGGATGAGCTTCATGATCGAACAGCCCATCATTTCCGGCTCGATGACAGCCCGGGAGAATCTCGAATACATCCGCTATCTGCGGGGGTACCCGGATGAGAAACGCATCGACGAGATTTTGGAGCTGGTCGGACTTACAGACACCGGAAAGAAGCGCGCCGGCAAATTCTCCCTCGGCATGAAGCAGCGCCTTGGTATCGGTATGGCACTTCTGCCGAAGCCGGAGGTCATGGTGCTCGACGAGCCTGTGAACGGGCTCGACCCGGAGGGCATCGTGGAGGTGCGCCAGCTCATCCAGCGGATGCAGGAGGAATGGGGCGTGACCGTCCTGATCTCCAGTCACCTGCTGTCGGAGCTTTCCGAGCTATGTACGGATTTCTCCATCCTCAGCCACGGCGAGCTCATCGAGAACCTGAGCCGTGAGGAGCTGCTTGTGAAGTGCAGGAACCACATCGCCCTGCGGACGGACGACATCAACAAAACCGCAGCCGTCCTCGAGGAAAAGCTGCAAATTGCGGATTACAAGGTCATCCACGGCGAGGAGATCCACATTTTCGAGCAGCTCGGCGACATCCGCCGCATCTCCAGAACGCTGACCGACAGCGGGCTCATCATTACGAAGCTCAACGAGGAAGGGCAGAACCTGGAGGACTATTATCTCGAGAAGGTAGGTGGCAGGCATGAATGATCTGATAAAAGCAGAATTATTCCGGCTCAGGCACAGCGGAAACACGATGACAGGAATGATCTTTATCGGACTGCTTGCTACGGTCATGCAGTTTGTCGGGAACGAGGGGATGCATATCGACGTGATCACATATTTCGACCACGTCACAGTCGGTGTCGTGATCGTGATCTGCGGCGTTGTGGGGCTGGTCTCCAACACATTCAACAACCGTCTTATCAACCACGAGATCATGAAAGGCACGCCGCCCATGCAGACGATACTGTGCAGGATCATAGTCTCGTCAGCCTGTGTCACGATACTGTATTACATCCCGACGGTCATCCTGCTAACCATCTTCGACAGAGAAAAACTGCATCTGCCGATGCTGGTGCTGCTGTTCATCTGTCTGATCAAGCTGACGGCGGCCGCACAGGCTTTATGCATCTTCTTCAAGGACGGCTGTGGGATCATGGTTTTCCTGTTTGCATTCGCCTTTGAGTCCATGCCACTCGTCATCATCCAGAACTTTACGCCGTTTGATGCGACAGCAGCTGCATCATGGCTGACCAGTACACAGCTTCTGATGCTTGGCAGCGTCAACAACGTTGAACTGGAACAAATCTCTATGCCGCTGGATACATCGTATCTGGAACTGAAGATCATCGTTTCATCCATCGTGCTTGTTGCGGCAATGACCGCCGCAGCATACAAATCGCTGAAATCGAAGTGGGCGATCCAGATCATTTCTCCCATGTAAGCTCAGAGATGCATCCCTTGCATAAAAAAGCATGAAAGATAACAAGGAGGTACACGCTATGGAAATTCTGCTCGGAACAGCCTGCGTGTGCCTTCTTGTCATTTTGAGTGTATTGTTCTGGAAATATCTTTCGCTGAAAAAGAATATCCACCGCTTCACGCAGGAGCTTGAAAAGCTGAAAGCCAGCGATTACCGCCAGCCTGTCAAGGTCACAGACTTTGACAAGGATCTTGTGGCGCTTGCCGTGAAGGTCAACGAGCACACGGACATGCAGCGGCAGCTTGGAACGGAGTACGAGCAGCAGAAACGCCGGCTCGGAACGGCCATTTCCGGCATTTCCCATGATTTCCGCACACCGCTGACGGCGTCACTCGGGTATCTGCAAATGATCGAAAAGAGCGGCGAGCTGTCTGATACACATGCAGAATATCTCCGGATCGCCATGCAAAAAAACAGGTATCTCAAAGAGCTTTCCGACGAGTTTTTTGAGCTGACGAAGCTCGAAAACGACGAGGGAGATCTTCACCCGGAGCCCGTCAACCTCAGCAATCTCCTGACCGAAAGCATCCTGGAGCAGCATGGCTGGATCGAGGAGCGGGGCATCTCCACGGCGTTTGATCTGGCGGACGGCATCGTGGTGCAGACCGATCCGCACGCCCTGCAACGCATCCTCGACAACCTCATGTCCAACGCCCGGAAATACACCGCCGACCGCTTTTCCGTGACCCTCCGGCAGGATGGCGGACAGGTGCTACTCACCGTGTCCAACTCCCTTGCGGACTGCATTTCGCTCGACATAGAGCGTGTGTTTGAGCCGTTCTACCGGATGGACGCCCGGACAGCAGGCGGCTCGGGGCTTGGGCTGTACGTGGTGAAGCTGCTGTGTGACCGGCTCGGCTGGGACGTCCGAGCATCGCTTGACGAGGGGATCTTCTCCATCGGGATCCACATATGAAAATGCCCTTCCCTCCGGTGTTTCCGGGAGGAAGGGCATTATTTCTGTGAATGCATAGGCTCAATACGAGATCTGCTCATTGAACAGCTGCACGGCGAATCTGTCCGTCATGCCGGCGATAAAATCAATGATCGCCTGTGCGTAGATCTCCTTCGTTTCGAGCTTTCCATAGATCTTGACATTCTCACACTGAAAGGCTTCGTTTTGCAGATCGCCGTTAGGGATGATGCCGGCGTCGCAGTAGCGTGACAGCCATTTTTCAAAGGAGCTCACCAGCATCGGATAATAGCTCCGGATGGCACGCAGGCTGTCAAACGAATGCTTCCCCTCATACGTGGCATACAGCGTCTCGAAGAGCTGCGTCAGAACGAGCTCGGAGTACTTCTTGAACGCCTCGAACCGGGGGTTGAAATAGATCTTGTCATAGTTGAACTGCTTGATGGTGTTCAGCTGCTTCATGAACTTGTCGCTCAGACAGATGCCGCATTCCGGCGAGCTGTTCTGGCAGACGTCAATGATCAGATTATGCATGATGACCGTCGTGTTGATGGCGTTCTGGTCGTTGGCACGAGCCATTTTCCGGAGCAGATTCTTTGCCTCCTCATCGAGAAAACCCAGCTGCATGGCGTCTTCGATATCCCGCCCGACATAGGCGATCTTGTCCGACAGCTTCACGACACAGCCTTCCCATGTCGCCGGCGAGAACTGACCGGCTTTTTTGAACTCCTCTTCGAGGACGATGAGCTCTTCCCTCGGTTTGAGCCCGTTGTCATCCACCTCGCCGCAATGGGAAATGATGCCGTCCCGCACCGCATAGGTCAGGTCAAGGTTCCGGTAGGTGTTATAATTATCCGCCAGCAACTCCACGCAGTCCACAAAGCGCAGCCCGTTCTTTTCATGCCAGAACGAACTGTCCTCCGAGATGTAGCGTTTGCAGAGCGCCGTCAGGATGGTCTCGCCGTGATGCCCGAACGGTGCATGTCCGAGGTCATGCCCGATGGCGATCGCCTTGGTCAGCTCCGTATTCAGCCCCAATGTGTTGGCGATGGTACTGCTGACCGATTCCACATGCGCCACATGCTCCATGCGGGTGCAGATATGGTCATTTTCGATGTTATAGAACACCTGGGTCTTGTGTTTCAGCCGCCTGTATGCCATCGAATGCAGGATCCGTGTGTAATCCCGGGCAAACGGGCTCCGGATGTCGTCTGACCGCTGATACAGCTCCGACTGCCGCCGGATCAGTTTTTCCCATCTGGGGTCTGATGCAGTGGCTGCGACCTCACTGAAAGGCTGTCTGGGCTTCTTCGGCATATTGACCCCTCCCTTGGATCATCGGCAGTCCCTTACGGCGCCAGCTTCTTCACGATCGTGAGGATGTTTTTCCCGTCCGTATGTTCATAACGCACATCATCCATGATATTCTTCACCAGCAGGATCCCAAGCCCGCCGACCGGTCGTTTTTCAAGCGGCAGCGACACATCGGGATCTTCCTTGGCAAGCGGATCATAGGGTACGCCCTGGTCGATAAAAGTGATGCACACAGCAGAACCGTCCGGCGTGAGCCCGACCTGTACCGTTGCTTCCCCAGTCTCAGGCGCATAGGCATAGCTTGCGATGTTGACAAAGATCTCCTCCACGGCAAGCCCGATCTGCATCCGGGCACGCATGGAGCAGTCTGTCTCATCCAGCTGCGCCTCCACCAACTCGTTCACAGCATCCAGAGCGTCTATCGTTGCTGCAATGGTAAGCTCTCTCATAGCTGTTATCCCCTTTGTCTCACTGAATTGTCAGGATCGTCGAAGTACCTGTGATATCAAAGATCTCCATGAGATCCTTGCTGACGTGGATCAGCTTCATCTGCCCCTGCTTGCTCATGATCTTCTCTGCAATGAGCAAGATACGCAGTCCCGCAGAGGAGATGTACACCGTCTCCGCAAAATCAAATACCAGCAGCTCGATCCCGTCGAGGGAATTTTTGATGAATGCATCGAGCTCCGGTGCGGTTTTGGTGTCGATCCTGCCTTCTACCTCGATCGTCATCTTTGTGCCTTCTTTTTTCGGATGTAAGGTCATAGTTTGTCCTTCCTTTCATGATTTAGCTTGTTTGCCCGCAGGTATGACCTGTCAGGCGATATACTTTTCGATCACCACTTCGGTCTCATCGCTTTTCAGCCAGACCTTGACTTCGTCGGCAAGATTCGCAATGATCGACCGTTCCATCTCGTCCCACTCCTCCTGGTCTTCCATTTCAGAAAGACTCTGGCGGTAATCCTGGAGCGACCATATGTCAACATTCGATACCGGATTGTCCTGGTCATGCAGCACACTTGTCAGACTCCGCAGATACGCCTCGTCCTCCGAGGAACCGGATTGCAGGCTGATGCGCAGGAGCTCCCGGATCTTTCCGAGGATCCCCTTCTCGTTCTCATTGCGTCCGCTCGTGGCGACCGAGAGGATCTTTGTCTCCTGTTCAACGTCAGCGTTCTTGTCGGCGGACAGGCAGATCCGGCACCACAAGCCCTTCGGGGTGCGTTTGCTCTCCAGCCAGATGCGGGCGGTAAAGTCATCGAAAATGCCATGTACCATGCTGATCACTTCCTCAGTCAGCAGCCGCAGATGCATGGCATCTGTGCCGGTCACATCGTGATAGGCAATGAATCGCTCCGCTGCCTCCACGGCATCTTCATAGCCTGAGAGGTCGCCACGGATCTGAATGACATCTGTTTTCATGCGCAGTTCCTCCAACTTGTCAGAGAGCCGCTGTCAGTGCAGCCGGATCGCAGGGATACCGTTTTCAACAGGACTTTCTGTTCTTATAGTTCCATTATAACACAGATCTTTCCGGATTTCAAGTAGATTCCCGCAGATCCGCACGATTATTTCTCTTTTTTTCCAATATCCAAGCTCTACATGCAAAAACCCCTCTGAGATGCGGGTCTCAGAAGGGTGTATCCGCTTACGGTCACTGTGCCTTGACTAAGTGCCGGCACAGTTGCTGGTCGCAGCAGAGCATGAAAGCATAGCTCTTGCAGGGGTGCTGTTGACAGATCCTGCCATGCTACCCCAGCAGCGTCAGCCCCATGAATGTCAGATCATCAAACTGCTCTGCATCGCCGACAAATGCCCTGACCTCTGTTTCGACCTCGTCGAGCAGATCCCGGCAGGCGGCATCTTTGTGCCGGTTCATCACATCGAGGAGCCTTTCCATGCCGAACATCTCCTCGTTGCCGTCCGTTGCCTCCGGAACGCCGTCAGTGTAGAGGAACAGCGTGCCGCCACGTTCGAGCTGGAGCTCATATTCCACATATTTCATCCCGCTGCGGCTGCCGATGAGGAAGCTGTGTCTGTCCTTGAACACCTCAAAGTCCCCGTCCGCCTTCCGGATGATGGGATACTCATGCCCCGCATTGGCAGCCGTGATCTTTCCGGTCGGGATCTCGAGGATGCCGAACCAGACCGTCACGAACATCTCCTCCTCGTTGTTCTGACAGATGATCGAATTGGCTTGTTCGAGCACCTTTCTGGGAGAGAGCCCCTGCATCGCCAGCTCGTTGATGAGGATCTTCGTCATCATCATGAAGAGCGCCGCCGGAACGCCCTTGCCGGAAACGTCAGCGATGACCATGCCAAGATGATCCTTGTCGATCAGGAAGAAGTCATAGAAATCGCCGCCGACCTCCTTTGCCGGCTTCATAGCTGCAAAGATGTCCAGATCATCCCGATCCGGGAACGGCGGGAAGGTGTTCGGCAGCATCTCCGCCTGGATCTTCCGTGCGAGTTCGAGCTCCGTGCTGATGCGCTCCTTCTCCTTGGTGATGCGGGTGATGTCGATGATGTACTGTTTGGTCTTCCTCGATATATCCGCAAAGGATTCGGCAAGCAGCTCGACCTCGTCGCCCGTGCGGTAGATATCCTTCATCTCGAACACCTCGCCGGTGTTGGTGCGGATCTCCTCGGTCATCGCAACGAGCGGTCTCACGATCCCGGAAGCGACAAGGAACGCCGTCCCCGTGCCGATGATCAGCACGAGCACGCCCATGATGAGCAGGCTGTAGGTCACATGCGAAAGCCCGGTATGGAGCGCTGATTTTGCCGTTTCATTGATGCGGTCATAGTCCTCCACCATCGTTTTGGTCGGCTGATCGACCACTTTCTTGTCCACGACCGAGATCACCGTCCAGCCCACCGCAGTGAGCGGGGAGCCAGCCATATAATAATCCTCATCATTGATATGCACGGTATACAGCCCGGTGCTCTCGGTGAGCGCCGTTTTGACGAAATCCGCAAGCTGTTCGTTTTCGGATTCCCGCATATCCTTAGAGGTGTCAAAGGTCTCCACCTCGAAAATGCCATTGTCATGCGGCGCAAAGATGATCTGTCCCTGATCGCTGATGATGCAGATAAAACCGCTTCTGCTTGCCGAGCTCTGGATCATCTCCTCCAGCTCGTCAAGGAAGATGTCCATGCCCACAACGCCGATCAGCTTGCCGCCCACATAGACCGGCGCCGAACAGGTGACACAGACAGTCCCGGCATAGGCATCCTCGATCACGCCGGAGAAGCACAGCTCCCCTGCCTGTACAGCGCCTTTGTACCAGGGTCTTTCCCGGACGGGGAAGCTGATGAGCTCGCCGTTCTCATCGTATTTGTTGGAAGCGATCCGGTCTATCGCTAGATGCGTACCGTCCTCAAAGCCCATGTACACATTGGTGGAATACGTCGCACATTCATACATCGCCTTCATCGTATCGGTCATATGTGCAGCGATCGGCAGATAGTCGGAAGCGGTATAGTCAACGCCCTCTTCAAAGAGCACCTGCGCCGTCACTATGCCGTCGTTGGCAGGATCCGGCAGTGCGACCTCTCCCGGCTCGATCGTATCCCGCTCCCGGAACACATGCTCGGCAAGCGACTGGAGCGTACACACGTCCTTCCGCACCGATTCAAACACATCGTTGGAGATGCGTGCCTGCAAGGCATTCGTAATGCTCAGTGAGCCTTCGATGGTACGGTACATCGTATCCGTCGAGGTCTTTTCGATCGACAGCTGCTGTTCAGAGCTCGCTTCCTGGAGCACAGTTGAGAAGCGCCTGGAATAGAACTGCGCCAAAGTCGCACCGCACAAAAGTGTCACGAGCAGAAATACCAGCACGAGTACAAAAACCTTCCTTCGGAGACCGACGATCCTGATCCCGGGACGTTTTTTCACATTGATCACCTCATAAAGCCGTTCTCCTGCCATCACAGGCAGGATCCTCGGCTGTTTCTTTTTCACTTTGTCTTTATTATAGCACATGGCATGGCAAAATGCAATGCTTTTCTTGCAGAAGCGGATGAACACAGCACCGCTTGGGGCATCTTGCGAATATTTTGTAAATACTTCGTCTGCACTCTTGCAAAAAATGCGATCCTGTAGTATAATAGAATAGAGTAGGTCATGAGGAGGGATAGCATGGAGCGATCCGTATTTGAGCGTATCTATGCCATAGTCCGGCAGATCCCGCCCGGGAAAGTCGCCACTTACGGCATGGTCGCCGTCATGGCAGGCGATCCGCACTGGGCAAGAGTCGTCGGCTATGCGCTGCACAGCAACCCGGAGCCGGGTGTGATCCCCTGTCACAGGGTCGTCAACCGGTTCGGCGGGACGACACCGGCATTTGCATTCGGCGGTGCCGAACGGCATCGGGCGCTGCTGGAAGCAGAGGGCGTGGCATTCGATGCAGACGGCTGTGTGGATCTGGAGCGTCATCTGTGGAACGGCTTGCCCGGGGAGGCGCTATGACCCCGGAAACCCTGCTGAAACAGTACTTCGGCTATGACACCTTCCGGACAGGACAGCGTGAGCTGATCGGACACATCCTCGCCGGTGAAGACGTCCTCGGCATCATGCCGACAGGCGCCGGCAAATCCCTCTGCTACCAGATCCCGGCACTGCTCCTGCCGGGGCTGACGGTCGTGATCTCGCCGCTCATTTCTTTGATGCAGGATCAGGTCACGGCTTTGCAGACAAGCGGCATCCCTGCCGCCTTCCTTAACAGCTCCCTGAGCGAGGAGGCCTATCGGGAGACACTTTCAGCGGTCTATCGGCGCGAGGTCAAGATCCTCTACGCTGCACCGGAACGCCTTGAGACCCAGAGCTTCACCAACATCGCCCATGAGATACCTGTCTCGATGGTCACGGTGGACGAGGCACACTGCGTTTCACAGTGGGGGCAGGACTTCCGCCCGAGCTATCTGCGGATTTTGCAATTCCTCGAACAGCTCCCCACCCGCCCGGTCATCAGCGCCTTCACCGCCACAGCCACCAAGGAGGTCGCAGACGATATTGTCCGCATCCTCGGGCTGCGGGAACCGTTCAGCCTGACGACCGGCTTTGACCGGACGAATCTCTTTTTCGGCGTACAGCAGCCCCGGGACAAATTCCGGGCGCTGACCGAGTTCATCCACACGCATGAGGGACAGAGCGGCATCGTCTACTGCCTGACCCGCAAGCTCGTGGAGCAGGTCACAGAGGATCTCTGCGAGCAGGGCATCTCCGCCACCCGCTATCATGCGGGACTGAGCGATGAGGAACGCCGGCAGAACCAGGAGGATTTCATCTTCGACCGCAAGGATGTGATGGTGGCGACCAACGCCTTCGGCATGGGCATCGACAAATCCGATGTGCGCTTTGTCGTGCATTACAACATGCCGAAGAACATCGAAAGCTATTACCAGGAAGCCGGTCGTGCGGGGCGTGACGGCAGCCCGGCGGACTGCATCCTCTTCTACAACGGGCAGGATGTCCGCACGAACCAGTTCATGATCGATAACAGCTCCGGCAATGACCTCCTCGATGCGGAAACACAGGCACGCATCCGGCAGCAGGACATGGAACGCCTGAAACACATGACGTTCTACTGCACCCGCCACGAATGTCTGCGGCATTATCTGCTGCAATATTTCGGCGAGACTGCCCCCGGCTACTGCGGCAATTGCAGCACCTGCCAGACCAATTACGAGGAGCGGGACATCTCCGTCGAAGCACTGAAGATCGTCTCCTGCGTCTATCGTTTGCAGCAGATCGGTCTGCAATTCGGCGTGAATGCCCTTGCCGACATCCTGATCGGCAGCAAGGCGGAGAAGTATGATAAATTCCACTTTGAGGGGCGGCTCTCCACCTACGGCATCCTGTCGGAGCTCACCCAGAAGCAATGCACCGACATGATCCGTTTTCTCATTGCAGAGCAGTGGCTGTCACAGGGCGGCGAGTTCCATGCCGTGCTGCTCAATACCAATTCTGCAAAGCTCATCAAGGAGCGCCCGTCCATCAGCATGAACATCGTCAAGGAGCTGCCGCCTGCACCTGCAAAGCGCCGTTCCGGTGTTCCGGAGGATCTCGACGAGAAACTCTATCTCCTGCTGAAAGAGACCCGGAAAGCCATCGCATCGAAAGAGCATGTGCCCGCCTATGTCATCTTCACGGATACGACCTTGCAGGACATGTGCCGCAAAAAACCGATGCATGACATGGCATTCCTCTCCGTGAGCGGTGTGGGACAGGTCAAGCTCGAAAAATACGGCACCCGCTTCATGCGGGTCATCCGGGACTATGCCTCCGGGAATACTTGAAACCGGTAATCAAGCCATATGGCTTTTACATAGGGGTACCTCTAAAAAACATTTTTTAGAAGCAGGGAGCGGGGCGGAGCCCCGCACCAAAGCCATATTTCTTTTCGCAGAAAAGAAATATGAGAGGTTTTTAGAGATGCCCACAAAACATAATTCTACACAATGGGGTGATGATTATGAAAACATTTGCTTACCAGCAGACAAGCTGGAACGCACTCGAACCGATGGTACGTGAGTACTACTTCGAGCTTGGCAACAAGAACGATGCGTTCCACAACAACCTGATCTTCGGGAACACCGCCTACCGCATCACGGCAGACGGGACGCTCTGCGGGTTCTTCTCGCTCGGTACATCCTGGGACAACGGCATCATGCTGTGTGCCTTCTATCTTGTGCCGTCCGCAAGGGTATACTGCGTGGAGATCTTCCGCCAGATCGTCAAGGAACTGCATGTACAGGCTGCCATCCCGGCAAGCAACGACGACCTGTTCCTGAGCCTTGCCTTTGAGCGGATGCACAAGGTCGGCACGAATTTCGAGATGCAGGCATATCACTTTACCTACGGCGAACCCGATCGTCCTGCCGAATTTCCTTCCGAATGCATTTTACCTGTCCCGGAGGAGGAGTATGCCGAGATGGACAAGCTCACCGAAGGACAGTGGGGCGGCTGCTACGGCGACCCGCATTACCATTTCTACAAGCTGTCTGCCGACGGTGAAACGCTCGGCTACGGCGGCATCGGCAGACTGAAATACAACGAACAGACCGCCGACATCGGCATCTACACGCTCCCCTCCCAGCGTATGCGCTGCGTAGGGCGGAGCCTTGTCATCCATCTGAGCCGCATCGCCCTGAACCAGGGACTGACCCCTGTCACAGGCTGCTGGTACGGCAATAAAGAATGTATACCCACGCTGAAAAGCGCCGGTTATAAACCGGAGAACCGCTTGTTCTACATCCGGTTCAAAAAGTGATCCACAGGAGGTTTTATGGACATTATCCAGACGTTAACAGACGAATTTCAGATCCGCCGTGAGCAGGTGGAGAACGTTGTCGCCTTGCTCGATGACGGCAAGACCGTGCCGTTCATTGCCCGCTACCGCAAGGAGATGCACGGCGCCCTCGATGACCAGACCATCCGGCGGCTGGCACTGCGTTTGCAGGCGCTGCGCAATTTGGAGGAGCGCAAGAACGAGGTGCGCACGGCGATCGAGAACAAGAACGCCATGACCGAGGAGATCGGCAAGGCGCTCGATGCGGCAAAAACACTTGTAGAAGTCGAGGACATCTACCGCCCCTACAAGGAGAAGCGGAGCACCAGAGGCTCCAAGGCTCGTGAGCGCGGACTTGCACCCTTAGCAGAGCTGATTCTGGCGCAGGATCCGGCGACCGATCCGGAGCAGGAGGCTGCCGCCTATATCTCCGAGGAAAAGGAGGTGCCCGACACTGCTGCCGCCTTGCAGGGCGCTATGGACATCATCGCCGAGCAGATCGCCGATGATGCAAAGCTCCGCACGAAGATGCGTGACCTCTACCAGCGATTCGGCACGCTCGTCTGCACGGCGACCGATCCGGAAGCCGAAAGCGTCTACCGCAATTACTACGAATTTGAGAGCCTTGTGCCCCGTGTACAGGGGCATCAGGTGCTTGCCATCCACCGCGGCGAGAAGGAGGAGTACCTCAAGGTGAACATCACCGTTGCCGAGGGACTTGCCGAGCAGACCTGCACCAAGCCCTATGTCAGGAACAGCTCCCCCTGCGGCGAGCTGGTACGGCTGGCGGGATGCGATGCGGCAAAGCGTCTGATCATCCCGTCGATCATCCGTGAGGTGCGCTCTGCGCAGTTTGAGGCGGCATGTACCAATGCGATCAAGGTCTTTGCCTCCAATCTCGAAC
Source organism: Oscillospiraceae bacterium (assembly GCA_024684395.1). Lineage (GTDB taxonomy): Bacteria > Bacillota > Clostridia > Oscillospirales > Ruminococcaceae > UBA3855. Next base: position 23,391 of record JAIKWY010000099.1, on the reverse strand, counting down.
AGCTCCTGATGCAGCCGCCACTCCGGAACACCGTGACGCTCGGACTGGATCCCGCCTACCGGACAGGCTGCAAACTCGCTGTCGTGGACGGCACCGGCAAGGTGCTCGACACCGGCGTCATCTATCCGACACCGCCGCACAGCCGCATCGAGGAGGCGAACCGCAAGGTCACACGCCTTGTCAAGCAGTACGGCATCACGGCGGTCTCCATCGGCAACGGCACAGCCTCCCGTGAGTCGGAGAGCTTCATCGCCGACCTGCTGCCCTCTCTCCCGCACAAAGTCAGCTACATGGTCGTTTCCGAGGCAGGCGCATCCGTCTACTCCGCATCGGAGCTGGCGGCGGCGGAGTTCCCGGAATATGACGTTGCCCTCCGCAGTGCTGTCTCCATCGCAAGAAGATTGCAGGATCCGCTGGCGGAGCTTGTCAAGATCGACCCGAAGGCGATCGGTGTCGGGCAGTATCAGCATGACATGCCGAAGAATGAGCTGCAAACCGCCCTTGACGGCGTTGTCGAGGAATGCGTGAACGCTGTCGGGGTGGACGTGAACACGGCCTCTGCTCCCCTGCTGTCCCATATCGCCGGCATCAGCGCCGCTGTGGCGAAGAACATCGTCACCTACCGTGAGGAGAACGGCCCGTTCGACAACCGCAAGCAGCTCCTGAAAGTCCCGAAGCTCGGTCCGAAGGCATTTGAGCAGTGTGCAGGCTTCCTGCGCATCCCCGGCGGCAGCCAGCCGCTCGACAACACGGCTGTGCATCCGGAGAGCTATGATGCGGCAAAGTCGCTGCTGGCACGGTTCGGCTTCTCGCTCGAGGACGCCGCTGCCGGAAAGCTCGGCGGTCTGAGCGACAGCATCAAAAAGACCGGCAAGAGCACCCTCGCACAGGAGCTCGGCATCGGCACCTACACGCTCGATGATATGACAGCCGAGCTGCAAAAGCCCGGACGTGACCCGAGAGACCTGCTCCCGCCGCCCCTGCTGCGCTCCGGCAATATCATGGAGATCGCCGACCTCAAGCCCGGCATGGAGCTGATGGGAACGGTGCGGAACATCGTGGATTTCGGCTGTTTCGTGGACATCGGTGTGCATGAGGACGGACTTGTCCACATCTCACAGATCTGCGACCACTATATCAAGCATCCGCTCGAAGCCGTCAAGGTCGGCGATGTGGTCAAGGTCTGGGTGCTCGATGTGGATGTCAAGCGCAACCGCATCTCGCTGACCATGCTCGGCGACAAGCCCAAGGCAAAGCCCCAGAATAGAAACAACAGACAGAGAAACAAGAAATAATACGATTCCCCTTTTACCTTGATAGACAAGTAAAGCATGCCCCCTCCGCCGCAAGCGTGGGAGGAAGGCGTTTTAAGGGGGCTGCGCCCCCTTGACCCGCTTGATCTATTTTGGTTTTGCGAATCAGTATGAAAGATGGAAGGACGAGGATTTATGAAGAAAAACGATACCAAGGCATCCGGGCTCACGGTGCCGGCATTCCTACTGGTGCTGCTCGTCAGCACACTGCTGCTCTGCTGCGTGACAGCCTACCGGCATGTCTACTACGACCCGATCGCCGATGCAGCCGCTTCCGTACCGCTGCAGGATGTGACCGTCAGGAGCCAGGACGGCTCGAAGATCACGCTGGCGCAGTACATCAACGACACCTATATCCGGAACGAGCGCATCTCCGAGACCAATGTCAAGAACATGCTCCGGGACGGCGATTTCCACATGCGTGTCGGCGAGCATTTCGGCATGATCGCACAGTATATCGCACTGCACCGCAGCCATCCGGAGGACGTTTCCGTCCCGGAGATCATGCCGGCGGATGTGTATTATGCCATCACGCTGAACGCCTCCACCATCCGGCTGCACACCGGTCTGAACGACGCCACCGAGCTCGAAGCGCCGATCTTAGCCAATGTCGAGGCGGACTGCGTTGCCTATAACACCCGGCTGACCAACACGCTGACCAAGGGGCTGTCCGCTGTCCTGATCGACGCTGCCGTTTCCCACTGGGTATGGTATGTCCTCGGCGCTCTGCTGCTTGCGCTGCTCGTCTGGATGATCGTCATGCAGAACAAAAGCCAGGTCGGTGCGGCGATCAAGCGGTTCAGCATCGCAGCCGGCATCCCCTGCCTTGTGCTGCTCCTGTGGGGAGCGCTCGGAACGACGATCGTGCAGCTGATGCAGATGGGCTATCTCCAGAATGCCGTGCGTATACTGCGTGGTACATGGCTTGCAGTCGGTGCGCTCGGACTGCTCGGCTGTGTTGCCGTGTTCGGCATCGGCGCCATCGCTTCCCAGATCGCAGCCGGGAAAACAGCTCCCGCTCCGGCGCCTGTTCCGGCTGAGGAAAAGCCTGTGGAAAAGCCTGCTGTGACGGCTGAGCCGGCTGTAGAGGCTGCACCTGTGGCTGATGCAGCGCCTGCCGAGGAAGCGCCCGATCTCACACGGCGTTTCTGCCGCTTCTGCGGAGAACCGCTCGTCAACAACGATGCGATGTTCTGCTACAAATGCGGCAATCAGCAGGCAAAGATCACGCTTGACAAGCCCGCAGAGGATGCTGCCGAATAAACAAACCCAGCCCCCGGATCTGGTCAGATCCGGGGGCTGTTTCGTTTTTTTCAATTCTAAGCGCCTCAGCAGCAGTCACCGCAGAGGGCGGAACGCTGAGGAATGTGCCGTATCAGCAGCCGCAGCCGCAGTTGTTGCAGCCGTTATTGCAGCCGCAATTGCCGTTGCCGCAGCAGCAGAAAACGATGATGAGCAGAATGATGATCCAGCCGCAGTTACCGTCAAAGCATCCGTTCATAAGTCATTTCTCCTTCGGGATATCGTATTTGGAAGGCATTTGGCTGCCGTCCATAGTACATCATATGACATCGGAGAAAATGTGTGACAAAATCACTTCACAGCCCGGATGCTGCGGATGCAGGCAAGCTGCGAGAAGTGCAGCCGGAGCGTGTGACAGCCGTCAGCCTGCACCGGGATGCGGAGCTCACGGAAATCCGTGAAGCCGTCCCCGACCGGGATGACCGCTTCGCCGGCAAGTTCATCATCGACCAGCAGTTTCAGCGTGCCGGGATCGACCGGCGCAGCCGCACGGATCACGAGCTCCCGCACGCCCGTCAGGTCGCAGTTCCTGAAATACAGATCATTGTCCCACGCCAGACCACGGACATGCGTCTCGCCGGTCAGCGCATCGGTGAAGATCTCCGTTTGCCACTGCGCATCCCAGAACTCGGCGGGGGTCTCTGCTGTCAGATCCCTCGGCGGGATGGTCTCGCCCGGCACATCCACCGTCACAGAGCAGCGGATGTCCGCAGAGGAAGCACCGAGCCGGAGGTCATACTGTCCCGCCTCCACGCAGAAGCGCTGCCGGGACACATCGTATATCGCAAACTTCCGCAGCGGGATCACATCGGAAAACTGCACGCTCTCCCCTGCCGGGATGTGCAGCCGTGCAAATCCGACCAGCCACTGCTGCGGGCGCTGTATCGTTTCGGAATGCGCATGGGCATAGACCTGCACGACCTCGTCCGCATCCGTGCTGCCGGTATTGGTGATCGCCGCCGAAACGGCAATGCCCTCCTCCGTGACAGCCGCCTGGAATGCAGCATAGCCAAAGCTCGTATAGCTCAGACCGTGACCGAACGGAAACAGCGGTTTCCCGTCAAAATAGAGATAGGTCATCTTCGTCCGCATGATGTCATAGTCGCCGATGTCCGCCAGGTCATCATCACTGGCATACCACGTCACCGGCAGGCGACCGGCGGGAACGTTCTCGCCGAACAGCGTCTCCGCCAGCGCATGACCCATCTCGGGACCTGCGTGACTCGTCCAGAGGATCGCATCCGGCTTGTCGGTCAGCTCGCCGAGCGCATAGGGATAGCTCGAAACGAGCACAAAGATCAGCGGGATGCCCGTGCCGTGCAGATCATCTGCAATGTCCCAGACATGCTGCATCTGCACCTCCGGGAGAAGGATCGACGTCCGGTCAAAGCACTCCCGGGCGGTCTGCTCCGGGTCATTGCCGCCGCAGTAGACCACGGCATCGCAGGTCCTGGCAAGCGCCCCGAGCCGCTCCCAGCCGTCATCCACCACGCAGATGCAGAACCAGACGGAAGCATCCGGTCTCGCCTTCGGGCGGACGATCACACGGTTGTCCTCATCGAGCGTGAGCTGATTGCCGTGCAGATAATCGGCGATGATGTCCGGGTTTTCCCCGTCGGCGCAGAACTGGCGCCTTTTGACGGAGAACGTCTCCGAGGTGAACCAGCCGTATACTTCGGTCTTGCCGAGTTTCAGGCAATTATCGTCGATGCAGAGGAAGCGCCCGCTCTCCACATGGCGGAAATTCGTCCATTTGCCGCTGTCATCGTGCTTGCAGAGATAGAACCGTGCGGCATTGCTTGCGTCTGTATCCGCATAGAGGCAGTCATCCTCGCCGATGCAGAGATACTGCCCGTTCGGCGCTCCGAGGATGACGATATCCCAGCCGAGATCGTACACCACCTCACAGCCACGTTCCTCAAGCGCATCCTTGACTGTGACCTGATACGACCAGTAGCCCGTGTACCAGTCTTTCAGGATGCAGTCGGCATTCTGACCGAACAGCCCGATCTTCTTATGCTTTGCCGGATCGAGCGGGAGTGCGCCCCCGCCGTTAGTCAGGAGCACCATGCCCTCCTTTGCCGCACGCAGGTTGAGCGCACGATCCTCCGGGGTATCCACATCCGCAAGAGTCAGCTTGTCATAGGGCGTTTCCGCATCAAAATGCCCGAGCAGCACCCGGCTTTCGAGCAGGTTCCCGACTGCAAGATCCACATCCGCTTCCGTCAGAAGCCCCTCGGCAAGCGCCTTTCTTGCCGCAGTCATGACACAGTCGGCATTGTCGGTCATGGTGTCGGCACCTGCCCGGAGACATGCCTGTAACGCCTGTGCATGGGAATCGAACAGTTCATGCGCCGTCAGATTCTGCACAAAATCGCCGCCGTCCGTCACGACAAAGCCAAGCCCCCACTCTTTTTTGAGGACGTTTTTCAGGTCGTGGTTCATCACGGCAGGCGCATGGCAGATGTCATTGTACGCCGTCATGACGCTGTGCGCACCGCCGTACATCACCGGCGTGCGGAAGGCTGTATAGTAATACTCATGGCGGATACGGGGATGCAGATTGGCATTGTCCACATTCCGCTCCTGCTCGTGATTGTTGGCACAGAAATGCTTCAGCGTCGGAAGGGTCGCCCAGACCCGTTCCTCGCCACGCAGTCCCTTGGTATACATCGCACTCATCTCACCGGCAAGGCAGGGATCCTCGCCGTAGCATTCCTCCGTGCGTCCCCATCTCGGGTCACGGGACAGATCGACCGTGGGTCCCCACACCATCAGACCGCTGTCCTTGCGGATATTATAGTACGCTCTTGCTTCTTTGCCCGCAGTCAGACCGATGCGGTACATCATCTCCTTGTCGAAGGAAGCCGCCATCCCGAGCGGCTGCGGAAAAACGGTGGACGGGTTCTCCGGCTCCCGGTTGACAAGTCCCCGGGCGATCTCCGTCCCGACGAACCATTCGCCGATGCCGAGCCGTTCGACCGGCATATTGTGTGTGGATAAAAATCCGATCTTCTCCTCGATCGTCAGCCGACCAAGCAGGTCAGCGACACGCTCACGGGGAGACAGACCGGTGTCCTGAAAAGGGTACATCGCTTTCACTCCATTTTCTATATATTCCCTCAGATGCGCAAAGACTGCAACCGCAGCCCTGCGCATCTGTCATGTATTTATTTCCCCATCCGGATCCGGGCGTAATCGAGCATATCCCCCTGGAAATTGCCCGCCGAATGGTCTGCGGCATACAGCAGGATCAGCGCCGCATCCGAGGCATTCACGACCACATCGCCGGTCACATCCGCCTCCACCGCCTGCATCGCTGTCAGACCGGATTCAGAGCCGGCACCGACCCGAGCCGCAGCGATCAGCGTCAGCGCCGCATCCGAGGCATTGACTGTGCCGTCTGCATTCAGGTCGCCCGTGAGGAAATCACGCCGTGCTGCGGTAAACTCCACCTTCTGGCAGATCCAGCGTTCCTCCTCATCGCCATCTTTCCGCACTTCCTTCGTCTGTTCGCTGGTCTGGAGCACATCCTCGGTCAGCGTGCTGTCCGCCGTCAGATAATACGCCATCTCTGTCTTGTCGAAGGACTGCTCCTTGTCCATGTCGGGATCCTTCATGGTGAAGGCGAAGGGCGGAAAGCTGATGACATCGGTGCCGTCCGCCGAGGGCATGGTAACTTCCATCTCATAATCGCCCTCGATGAGGTCACAGTGCATCATCGCCTCGTCGATGAGACGCACATCATAGCTGTAGTAGAGGAAAACGCCCTCCTCCTGGATACGGTAAACAGCGATCGTAGCGCCGTTGTAATTGCGGTCAAAATGCACTTCCAGTGCGCCCGAGGTGTAGAAAAGCTGTGTCTCACACCCCGGCAGGATGACCTCTTCCATCGCTGCCGAATGCAGCGGCTGCATCATGAGCAGCGCCGCCAGCAGTGCCGGCACGATCATTCTGGTCTTCTTCTTCATCATGTACCTCCTGAGAATCGGTAACAAACTGTTTCAGAGCTTCTGTTTCTACAAGTAGTTTTATTATAACATATTTCTGTCAAAATGTCAAATGCCCCCTCCGGTGAGAGGGGGCATATCATTGAAATCATGCAGTTGCTCGCTTGGCAGCAAATTCTTCCTCCAGCACAGCCGCACGTTCGAGCGCTGTGTCGATATGCGGGCAGAAGTTCTCTGCGCCGACCTTTTCGATGAAACCTGCCTTCTCCATAGCGTGCATCGGCTGCTCATTGACATGGGAGAAGATCACCTGCACACCGTGCTTTTCGCAGCGCTGTACGATGCGATTGAGCGCTTCTACGCCCGTGGCATCAATGGCAGGGACGTTTCTCATGCGGATGCAGAGGATGTCGATGTCCCAGTCATGCAGGATATACTTGTATTTGTCGATCGCCGCAAAAAACATCGGACCGTTGATCTCATAAACTCTGGTTCTCGGCGGGATCTTCTTCAGGATGATGGCATCGGGATCGGTGTCCTCATCGTCCACATCCACCCAGGTATGAGCCTCTGTGACATCTGCCATGCGCTTCATGAACAGCAGTGCCGCCAGGACAAGTCCAACACCGATGGCGACCACGAGGTCGAATACCACCGTGAAGGTCAGCGTCACGAACATGACCATGATGTCGCTCTTGGGCGCTGTTTTGATGGTGTTGCGGATGTTGCGCCAGCCGCACATATTATAGGCGACCATGAACAAAATCGCCGCAATGGTCGGCATCGGGATCAGCGATGCATAGGGCATCAGCACGACCAGAATGATGAGCACGACAATGGAATGCACCATGCCTGCGACCGGCGTTCTGCCGCCGTTCTTGACATTGGCAGCCGTCCGGGCGATGGCGCCCGTTGCCGGGATGCCGCCGAACAGCGCCGAGCCGATATTGGCTGCGCCCTGTGCGATGAGTTCCATGTTGGAGCGGTGCTTGGAACCGATCATACCGTCCGAAACAACGCAGGACAGCAGCGATTCCACAGCCGCAAGGATGGCGATGGTGAACGCATTCGGCACCATCGCACGCACCTTCTCAAAGGTCACGACCGGCAGCGTGAAGTGCGGCGGTGCGGACGAGATCGTGTACAGGTCGCCGATGGTATTGACATGCATCCCCGTGAGCTTCACGAGCGCTGCACCGACAAGCACAGCGATGAGCGAAGCGGGGATCTTTTCGAGCTTCTTCGGCCAGAGGATCAGCACAGCGAGCGAGATGACGCCGACCAGCGCCGCCTGCCAGTTGAAGGTGTCGATGCAGAAGAACACCTCTTTGAGCTTGTCCACCGTCTCGATGGGGGAATTCCGGAAGGTCAGACCGAGGAAGTCCTTGATCTGTCCCACAACGATCGTCACGGCGATACCGAAGGTAAAGCCCGTGGTGATCGTGCCGGGGATGTATTTCAGGAGCTTGCCGAATCGACAGAAGCCCATGATGATCATGATGATGCCCGCCATGATCGTGGAGATGATGAGCCCGTCCATGCCCTCGGTCGCCACGATGCCCGCCACGATGGTCGCAAAGGCTGCGGTCGGACCTGCGATCTGTACACGGCTGCCGCCGAGGAGCGCCACAATGAAGCCCGCCACGATCGCCGTATACAAGCCCTGCTCCGGACCCACGCCGGACGCCAGCGCCAGTGCGATGGACAGCGGCAGCGCAATGATCGCCACGATCACGCCCGCTACGACATCCTTCGCAAACTGTGCGGCGGTATAGTCCTTCATGACCGAGAAAAGTTTCGGCTTGAGCTTGTCAACGCTCTGTTTCTGGTTCTGATCTGCCATACAAGCATCCCTTTCTATACATATGTCTGTTATACAAAACGAACGTATATCATTATACACCTGTTTCCGCCATATTTCAAGCATTTTTTCTTTTTTGCCGAAAAATCGTACACTTTGATAAATAAAGTATCATCGGTGAAGAGTTCCATATACATTATGCTATAAAAAACCGACATTTTGCAATTCCCTTCTATATTCTGCATCAGCTTCTATTTTTCCCCTTGCATCTCCGGCAGAAATATGCTATAATAGACTCAGAACCGCGTATCACGCCGTCAGAGGCACAAAAGGAGGCGATAACATGCCACAGGAGCTGTTGGAGCGGATCGGGCTCCCGAAATTCATGCATGTCACGGTTGACTGCTGGAATGAGCTCATCATCCTCCTGCTGCTGTTCGTCATGGTGTTCGGCATCCAGCAGGACAAAGAAGACGAGCAGCGAAGACAAGTCAAGATCCCGATGACCGGGGATCTCATCATCTACTTTCTGGCAGTGCTGCTGTATAATCTCTGTGATATCGTCATCATCACCTCACTCGGCAAACCCGGCAGCGCATCGCACATCCTCCTGATCGCCTTCATGTTCTGCTATTATCTGATCGGCTGGGGGCAGGTGGTGTTCTTCCTCCAGGTCATCAAGGATGAGATCGCCGAGGCGCTCGGCAAGATCCGGCTGAAACGCTTCATCACGATCGTGCAGTTCTGTCAGATCCCGCTGCTGATCCTGCTGCTGATCACACCGTTCACCGATATCATGTACAATATCAACAGCCAGAACCTCTATACCCGCAGCCCCGGCTACTATATCTGGCAGATCACCACGATCATAACCTTTATCATCATTCTCGTCATCGTCATCGCCCAATGGCGGAATATCAGCACGTTCCACAAGAACATCTTTATCACGGCGGCGATCTTCCCTGTGATGGGTCTGATCGGCGGACTGTACATGGATGCCAATCTGAACAGCCTCATGGTCATCATCTCCATTCTGCTCCTCTTTCTGCTGTACGAGCAGAACAAGACCGAGGTCATCATCCGCACAGAACGTGAGCTGGAAGAATCCAAGCGGAGGCTCACCGAGAGCCGTCTCCAGCTCGAACAGAGCAAGAACCAGACGCTCATGGCACAGATCCAGCCGCACTTCATCAACAACTCCCTCATGGCGCTCTGCGCAAGATGTGCGAAATATCCCGAGATCTACGAGGATCTCACGAACTTCTCCAAGTACCTGCGCTCCCACTTCGATGCGCTCGGCGATACCAAGACCATCCCCTTTGAACAGGAGATGCTCAACATCGAAGCCTATCTGACACTGGAGCAGCAGAACTATAAGGAACGCTTGCAGGTGGAATATGAGATCGAATGCGATGATTTCATGATCCCCGCACTGAGCGTTCAGCCGCTGGTCGAGAATGCCGTCCGGCACGGCATCGGGACATATGACAAGGGCGGGACCGTGCAGATCAATTCCTACCGGAAGGATGGGAAGATCATCATAGAGGTCATTGATGACGGCTCCGGCAAGAGCAATATCACCCCGCAGCAGTCGAAGCGCAAGGGCATCGGCGTGGAGAACGTCCGTGCCCGGCTCGCATCCATGAGCAACGGCGTGCTGGATATCATCACCAGCGACCAGGGCACAACTGCAAGGATCACGATCAGTGAGGAAGGAAATCAGGCATGATCACATTATCTGTAGACGATCAGAAGGACATCACAGAGCTGATGAAAATGATGCTGACCAACATCGACCCGAACGGCAAACACATGACGGCATCCAACATGGAGGAGGCTTTTGATCTGCTGAGCGACGACGTGCAGATCCTGTTCCTGGACATCGAGATGCCCGGGATCAACGGCATCGAGGGCGCCAAGAAGCTGAAACAGATGTACAACCGTCTCAACATCATCTATGTGACGGGGCATCCGGAATATGTCCTCGATGCGATCGGCGTCCACCCGAGCGGCATCCTCATCAAACCTGTGACAGAGCAGGACATCCTGCACGAACTACAGGAACTCCGGTTCCCCATCGAACAGGAAGAAAGCAGATTGCGGGTACAATGCGACCCTTTTGCGGTATTCCTCGACAATGAGAACTACACGTTCAAGCGTGGAAAGACGATGGAGCTGTTTGCCTACCTCGTCTATAAAAACGGCGCCTTCTGCACACACGGCGAGCTGCTCGGTGTGCTGTGGGACGGCGATCCGGACAAGAAAGGCTATCTGCGGCAGCTCATTCTGGATCTTGGCAACTCTTTGAAAGAGATCGGCGTCGAGGAGGTCATCGAAAAGAAGTACGGCAAGATCGGCATCAACATGAGCGCCCTGCAATTCACCGGGAAACCCGCCAGGATCGCCCTGCAATTCGGCTGGATATGATTTCACACATCGTTTACATACAGTTAACAAATATTTCATATTCTTCTGGCAATTGTACATAAAATATAGCCGCTTTTTCAGCAAAGTATACAACTGTATTTTGAAATGGCATACTTTATGGGTTGACAAATCGGTCAAAATGTTGTATAATACTATTGTACACTGAATGAAGTGGTACAGGAAAGCTCCGGCTTTCAACACCTTTGAGAGGAGGTGACACAACAATGCAGAAGTACACTAACGCAGAGCTCGAGATCATTGCTTTTGAGGCTGAGGACGTAATCACCGCTTCCTGCACGGCTGACGATCCGGATGCTTGCTTTGAGTAATTATGTCAAGACAGCAAGAGCAACTGCAAAAGCAGAAGGGCTGTACGGTCATGGGGCTGTACAGCCCTTGTGCCGAGTATAACAAAATTAAGGCGGTGTTGATATGCAGGTGATCCTCCGGGGTGACGACCGGGTCATCAAGATCATACAGAAGAAACAACTCAGTGATGCCGGATCGTTCCGTCTCTCGCAATTCACCCATTTCTACGGTGAAAACGGCAGATATCTGATCAAGCATACATTGACCAAAGAGATCACAGAGCTGACAAAAGCCGAGTGGGATGCGCTCCAGCAGATCCGGACAGCACCCGCAAGCTATGCGGCAGTCATGGAAAACGGTCTGGAGCAGCTTGCGCTCTCACGCTATCTCGTAGAGAACGGCTATGATGAACTACGGCAGTATCAGCAGGTTGCCTTCCTCATCAAAACGATGTCCAGAAAACCCAAGGGCTACAAGTACTATACGATCTTTCCGACAACCGGCTGCAATGCCCGCTGTGTCTACTGCTTTGAGGAAGGCTACAAAGTCGTGAACATGTCGGAGGAAACTGCTGACCGTCTGGTCGATTTCATCTGCGAGACCCGCCAGCAAGATATGATCAAACTCAGATGGTTCGGCGGCGAGCCGCTTGTCGGCGCGCGCATCATCCACAGGATCTGCGCAGCATTACAGGACAAAGGCGTGCCGTTCCGTTCCGAAATGGTCACGAATGCGAGCCTTCTCACGAAAGAGCTCGCCCACGAAGCGAAGGAGCTGTGGTGCCTGAAAAAAGTGCAGGTCTCGCTTGACGGCGCCAGAGAGGACTACACCGCCCGCAAGAATTATCCCGATCCCGTCAGACACAACTATGATGTCGTGATGCAGGCGATCCAGTATTTCCTCGATGAGGGGATCCGGGTCTCGCTGCGTGTCAACGTGGATCTTGACAATATGGAGCGCATCCCGGGATTCCTCCGGGAGATCAAAGAACGCTTCGGCGATTCGGAACTATTGCTGCTGTATTTTTCCCCGCTCTACCAGAACTGCAGCGGCGAGTACGGCATTGCAGTGCAGGAGCAGCTCTTCAAGATGACCGATCTGCAGGAAACACTTGGCATCAACCGCACAAGACTGCAGCAGCAGAGGCTCAAACTGAACTTTTGCATGGCAGATGCGACCGAGAACAGCATCCTCATCCAGCCCGACGGCGCCTTCCATAACTGCGAACACCTCACCGAAGGACGCAGCTGGGGCAATATCTTTGACGGCGTGACCGATCCGGAAAAGCTGAAGGCAGTTACAGCGCCGGCAAAGATCGACGAACTGTGCGCAAAATGCCCGTATCTGCCGGAATGCACACCGTTCTTCAAAAACGGCTGTCCGATCTGGTCGGAAAACTGCCATGAATTTGAGCGTATGAAGGCGGATTATGCCATGCACACGCTGCTGAGAGGAGAGAATACGGAGACCGACGATGATGACGAAGACGTATAAGCTCGCCGGACATGTGATACAGATCACGGCGATCCATGATGAAGTCCATGACTATTGGGCTGGCTTTGAAACAGACGAAGCACCGGAGCTGACGATCACAACGACCCCGGAAGAAATTGCCTATGAGACACAGCGGGACATCGAGACCGCTGCGAAGGAAGGCCGCAAGCCCTATTATCTGCCGGAATGGAACCTCGAGACCCTTTCCGTTTACCGCAAGATCTGCTGCTGGATGCCGCTGCATGACACGATCCTGTTCCACGGCTCTGCGATCGCCGTTGACGGACAGGCATTCCTCTTCACAGCCAAGAGCGGCACGGGAAAATCCACGCATACAAGCCTCTGGCGTGAACTGCTCGGCGACCGTGCGGTCATGGTCAACGATGACAAGCCCCTGCTGCAAGTGACAGACAGCGGCGTCATCATCCACGGCACCCCTTACATGGGAAAGCACAATCTCGGAAGCAACATCGCCGTTCCCCTGAAAGCGATCTGCATCCTCACCCGCTCGGAGGAAAACCACATCGAGCGTATCACCAAAGCGGCGGCATACACGATGCTCCTCCAACAGACCTACCGTCCGCAGAACAGCGAAGCCATGCGGAAAACGCTCTCGCTGATCGACAAGCTTGCAGCAATGACCGAGCTCTACCGGCTCGGCTGCAATATGGATATCTCGGCAGCTGAAACTGCCTACAACGCAATGAAAGGATGAACTTTATGAAACTGAACAGCGGTTTTTTAGCACATGATGACGGAGATCAGAAGCTCCTTGTATCCACCGGCGAGACGAAATTCTCCGGACTCGTCCGCACAAACAGCACCGCAGGCTTCATCATCGAGTGCCTCGAAAACGAAACGACCGAGGACGAGATCGTGGCAAAGATGCAGCAGAAATGGGATGTTTCTGATGAGATCGCCAGAGCTGACGTCCGGAAGATCGTAGACCAGCTCAAGAGCATCGGAGCGATCGACGGCTGAAATGACATACGAGGCGTATCTTGAACAAAATGGTACAATGACCTACAGCAATGTCGGCATCAGTATGCTGCCGCTGCTGAAAGAGGGGCGTGATCTGTTCACCATCGTAAAAAAAGGTGAGGAACGCTGCAAAAAATATGACGTGGTATTGTACCGCAGACCGCCGGATCACTATGTGCTGCACCGCATCATCAAGGTGCGCAGCAATGACTATGTGATCATCGGAGATAACTGTATCAACAAGGAATACGGGATCAAAGACAGCGATATCATCGGCGTGATGACAGGCTATGTCCGCAAGGGCAAAAAGCACGATGTCAGCGAGTTCGGCTATCGTCTGTACAGCCATCTCTGGGTGGACTTCGTAGCCGTCAGGATCCTGTGTACACGCATCAAATTCAAACTGAAAAGGCTGAGTAAGCGATGAATCAAAGCGCTGTAAAATGGCTCTACGCCGTTCCCGGCAGAAAAAAGCTGTACATCCTTGTGCTCACAGTGTTACAGGCGCTCATCGGTGCAAGCGGCGTACTGTATGCGCTGCTCCTGCGGAATATCGTAGATTGTGCCACAGCACATGACAAGGACGGCTTCATGCGGGAAGCCCTGCTGACGCTGCTGCTGATCCTGGGACAGATCACACTGAATGCCATCGTCCGCTGGCTGAACGAGCTGTCCAGATCGACCTTTGAGAACCTCTTCAAAGAGCGGCTGCTGCACAACATCCTGCACAAGGACTTCGCCAGCGTGAATGCCGTGCATTCCGGCGAATGGCTCAACCGTCTCACAAGCGATACCCTCGTGGTAGCCGACAGCTATGTCGAGATCGTCCCTGGTCTGATCGGCATGATCGTAAAGATGGTCAGTGCCGTTGTCATGATGATCGCCCTCGACTGGCGGTTCGCCTGTATCCTCCTTCCCTGCGGGCTCCTGATGCTCGGCATGTCCTACGCCTTCCGGCGTGCGCTGAAGCATCTGCATAAGAACATCCAGGAAAATGACGGAAAGCTTCGCATTTTCCTACAGGAACGCATCAGCAGCATGATGATGATCCGATCCTACGCTGCCGAACAGCAGACGGAAGAGACCGCCAACGAGAAAATGCACGATCATAAGGCAGCAAGAATGCGGAAGAACCGCTTTTCCAACTTCTGCAACATCGGCTTCGGATCCGCCATGCACGGGATGTATCTGTTCGGCGTCCTCTACTGCGGCTATGGTATCCTTACCGATACCATCAGCTATGGTACACTGACTGCCATCACGCAGCTCATCTCGCAGATCCAGATGCCAGTTGCCAATATCACAGGCTATCTCCCGAAATTCTACGCCATGACCGCAAGTGCCGAGCGTCTGATGGAGATCGAAGCCTTCTCCGATGACAGCGACAAGCCCATCCTGGACATCGACACTGTCAAGGAATACTATACCAGCAGTCTCCGCTCGTTCGGTCTGAAACATGCCCGCTTCACCTACTATCCGGCTGTTGTGAGCATCAAAGCGCTTTCCAAGGAAGACATGCCCATCGTGCTGGAGGACATCAGCGTGGAGATCCGCAAGGGCGAATATGTCGCCTTCACCGGACACAGCGGCTGCGGCAAGTCCACGATCCTAAAGCTGCTCATGAGCATCTACAAGCTCGACAGCGGCGAGCGTTTCCTGACCGATGCAGACGGCGAGAAGCCGCTCTCCGCACAATGGCACAGGCTGTTCGCCTATGTGCCGCAGGGCAACCAGCTCGTCAGCGGGACGATCCGGGAGGTCGTCTGCTTTGCCGACCATACAGCGATGCAGAACGATGAACGAATCAACCGGGCATTGCAGATCGCCTGTGCAGATTCCTTCATTGCAGAGCTCGAAAACGGCGTAGATACGCTGCTTGGTGAACGTGGCACCGGTCTTTCCGAGGGTCAGATGCAGCGAGTGGCGATTGCAAGAGCGATCTTCAGCGACAGCCCTGTCCTGCTGCTCGACGAATCGACCTCCGCTCTTGACGAGCGCACTGAGAAGCAGGTACTCGAAAACCTGCGGCAGATGACTGACAAGACTGTTGTGATCGTCACGCACCGTCCGGCAGCACTGGATATCTGTGACAGAATACTGGATCTTACCGAAAACGGAGTGGTCGAAAAACATGGAACAGCTTGAATGCAGTAAGAAATGATCTGGCGCTCGACGTGCCTTGGGTAAAAAAGTAAGCTGCTGATCCCGGCAGCCTACATATATCGCATTATCCACAGCATCGGTAAGAAATCCGCCAGAGATGAGCTCCGGTATCTGAAACAGAAATAACACCCGCTACAGCGTCGTCTCCCGCAGGAGGCGGCGCTGCAATTCTCCTCGTCCGATCTTCCCGGATACCCGACAGACCGCAGGATCCAGCGTTTCGAGCAGCATGAACATGTCCCTGTGTCTTGAACGCAGCTCATACAGCGTATGAGCATCATAGCCGACCAGACGCCGTGCGGTCTCCGGAACGAGTTCCCAGAACTGCGGCATCGCATAGCCCGACCATTCCGCCGAGCAGATGTTCATTTCGAGCGGCAGATCCGCTTTGACTGCTGCTTCAATGATCTCACGGGAAACAGCCGCCATGTCCGCATCCCATCCTTCGCAGCGGCGGAAGATGCGGTCAGGATGCGCCACAGCGTCGAAATAGCCGGAGCCGATCCCCTGCACGATCGCCTGTCCGAGGAGCTTGTACTCATTGGCAGCCAGATAGTCCTTGCTCTCCGAGAAGGAGTACGTGGGCGCATCGGAGGTCTGTGCCATATGCTGACCGAGCAGCAGCATCTCGATCTCCGGCAGCGAGCGCAGATGCGCATAATACCCCGCTGCATCAAAAAGCGGGAAATACTCCGTTTCCAGCCCGATGTGGATGCGGATGTCCTGATAGCGCCGTTTCAGCTCACTCAGCGTTTCAAGATACTCCTCCAGCTCCTCATACGCCATCCGAGCGCCGAACGGATCGCCCGGGAACGGCGCATGATCGGTGAACCAGATGTCGCCCGCTCCGAGCCGGCGTGCCTCCTTCACATAGGCTTCATCCGGGACATGCTCGGCATGATGACAGCGGAATGTGTGGACGTGAAAGACGGTATCGTCACCTGTCCTGTTTTTTTGCAGAAAACCGAACATCGCAAGACCTCCTTGTCTGAAAGGGCGGTACAGAGCCATGTGCATCTGTACCGCCTGTTGGTTGCTGATCTACTTCTGTTTGATGAAATCCGTGAGCTTGACATCCTTTTGTCCCGACCCGACAGCAGCAGCAAAGATGAGGACGATCGCCGCATCCGAGGCGTTGATACTGTCGTCCGAATTGACATCGGCTGCCGCCTTTTTAGCGATCGAGATCTCCAGCTCCTCCCCGGCACCGAGCGTCGCAGCAGCGATCAGGATAAGCGCCGCATCCGAGGCATTCACCGTATCATCATCGTTGAGATTGCCCGGAACAACGGTCTCGGTCGGAACGGGCGTTGTCTCCGTGGTCGTGGCAGCAGCTTCCGTGGTCGTGGTCTGTTCCTGTGTGGTAGTCGTTGCTCTGGTGGTCGTGGTCGCCTTGGCAGTGGATGTTGCCGTGGTCGTGGTAGTCTCTGGCTGCGTGGTGGTCGTTGCTCTGGTGGTCGTGGTCGCCTTGGCGGTGGAAGTTGCCGTGGTCGTGGTAGTCTCTCCCTGCGTGGTAGTCGTTGCTCTGGTGGTCGTGGTCGCCTTGGCAGTGGAAGTCGTTGTGGTCGTGGTCTCTGTCTGCGTTACGGCTGTCGTTGTGGCATTTGTCGCAGCGGGCTCGACCGTCACATGCAGGAGACAGATCACACCGCTGATGAGCTTGACGGTGATGTCGGCAGTCCCCGCATGAAGTCCGGAGAGGTAGATCTTATCGTCATAGTTCGACAAAGACGCCGCTCCGCTCGTGTTGCCCGGATAGGTGATGCTCTCGATGGGCGCATCGAAGCTCAGTTCTCTGACATGTCCCACCGTCAGCGTCTCATAGCGCTGCAATGTCACCGGATCCGGTGCTGCGGTCTCGGTGGGGAGCTCCGTCTCCGCCGGCTCCTGCGTTTCGGTGACGGTGATCCAACCGTTCTCCACATCGAAATCATAGTCGATCTGCTTGTAGCGCTCCCGACAGAACGCCGCATTCTCGCCCCGGATGTTCTGCTCGCTGAACTTGATGGAATAGGTATCCCCTGCCTGCGCTGTCTCCGGCAGCTCCACCATATAGAGCACCAGATTCATGGGGCGTGTCAGGGATGTGCTGCTTGCCAGACAATTCCAGCTCAGTGTGCCCGTGAACGGATCGGTGTCCACGATCATCATCCGGCTCAGTCCCTCATGTGCCAGCTCCTTCGCTTCGTCCGAATCGGTATAGACCTTGTAGGTGCAGCGTGAATCGACCGTGATGCCAAATTCCATCGCCGTGAAGCCGTCAGGCGCACCGTCCGTGCGGATATAGATCGGCACAGGCTTCCCGATGTCAGCCGCATCGACCGTCATCCTGTCGATCGTGATCCGGATGGTGTTGTCCGCTGCACCGGTCGCTACAGCTCCCGCCGGCATACCTGCCAGCATCATGCAGGAAGCCGTCAGCAGCGCAGCAGCTCTCTTGAACAAATGCATACATATCTCTCCTTTTGTCAACAAATACTTTTATGATGTGTTCAGATATTATTATACTACAATCCGACAGATTTTGCAAGTGTTTTATTGTCCATGATCGCTGTGATCCCGTCCCCTCTGTCTCGTTCCTCGACATCTTCCCACCCCGTGGAGAGTCACCCTCAGACCCGTTTTTCTCAAAATTGATCACTGTGGACAGCCGGAGCGTGTCCAACGAAAATTGTGAAAAACAGCATTGACGGGAGCGCTGAAATATGCTATACTGGTAAAAAGGGAGGGATCACCATGAACCAGAAACCAGAATCCGCCGCAGAAGAGACCCGCCGGGACGATGAGACGCTGCTGGCGGCAGAGGATGCCGAAGTCCTCCGCATCTCCGAAGCACTGCTGAAGCGCAATGCCGCTGTTTATGAGGAGCTTGCCAAATGAAAAATCTGACGAAAGAGCAGGTCATGCACCTGCATGAGGCGATCCAGGAGACCTCCGGGGGCTCCCCGGCGATCCGGGATGAGGGGCTGCTGGAATCCGCATTGCAGACGCCGTTCCAGACATTCTGCGGACAGGCGCTGTACCCTACGATCATCGAGAAAGCCGCACGGCTCGGCTATGGTCTGATCAAGAACCACCCGTTTGCAGACGGCAACAAGCGCATCGGCACGCATGTCATGCTGGTGTTCCTCGCACTCAACGGCATAGAGCCCGCCTACACGGATGAGGAGCTCATCACGCTCATCCTCGGTGTCGCATCCGGACAGACGAATGATACCGAACTCCTGACCTGGCTGCAGCAGCATATCCAATAAGCAGAAAAGAAGCCGTCCGGCTTCTTTTTCTTGCTATAGCGGCATTACCGCCCTTCTCCCGCCTTGGTTCCGTGGTTGGTGATGCCCTCGTCGAAATCATCGAGGAAGTGGTGGTATTCGTCCCCGAGGTGATAGGAGATGATCGTCTTGAGGTTGACATTTTCCACGCTTCGGAAAATGTTCTTGTCCACACCGGGATTGACCTTCCGGAGCTGACAGAGGAGCTCCTTGATCTCCTGCCGCTTGGAGACACCGGGCGTGTCGCCGGCAGCGATCGCTTCGGTCATGCTGCATGCACACTGGATGAAGTGCAGGTCATTGCGCTCCGCCCACGAGATGATGTCCGCTTCCCGCACGAGATACAGCGGGCGGATGAGCTGCATACCGGGGAAATTCTCGCTGTGGATCTTCGGCATCATGGTCTGGATCTGCGAACCGTAGAGCATCCCCATGAGGATAGTCTCGATCACGTCGTCAAAGTGATGCCCGAGGGCGATCTTGTTGCAGCCCATGTCCATCGCCGTCTTATAGAGATAGCCACGCCGCATCCGGGCACAGAGATAGCAGGGGTTCTGCTCGATCTTGGAGACAGCGTGGAAGATGCGGGTCTCGAACATCGTGATCGGGATGCCGAGCTTTTCAGCATTCTCGATGATGCGCTGCCGGTTGAGCTCGTTATAGCCAGGATTCATGACCAGAAAGCGCACCTCAAACGGGAATTTGCTGTATCGCTGGAGGCGCTGCATACACTTCGCCATCAGCATGGAATCCTTGCCGCCGGAGATACAGACGGCGATGCAGTCGCCCTCGTGGATCAGGTCGTACTCCTTCACGCCTTTCAGGAATCTGTGCCAGATGGGGCGCGTGTACTGGCGGACGATGCTTTCTTCATAGGGATTGGGTCGTTCCATATGGTTCCTCTTTCCTTGGGATCTGATTTAGACTACTTTTTTTATTCTACTACTTTTGTCGGCATTTGTCAATATCTCTGGAAACGAAAACTGCCCCCGGTCTTTCCGGGAGCAGTCTTCGTTATAGAAATGAACGTTTCAAACGACTTATTCAGCAGCAGCTTCCTCTTCAGCAGCAACCACAACACATGCAGCCATGTAGTCGATGGTCTCATCAGCAGTCAGGTACTTTGCCTCGTATACGTTGCCGGTCAGATCAAAGATGTAGCAGGTGCCGTCCTCCGGCTCAGCGAAGCCGACCTTGCAGGTATCGCCGGTGTAAACATCGTCGAATGCCATCATAGACCAGGTGATGTTCTCCTCATCGGTCTCAGCAGCACCAACGTACTGACCGCAGACAACGTCGTTAGAGCCGTCAGCAGCGAACATCATCAGGGAAACGTAGTCAGCGCCGTCCTTGTTGAACAGTGCCAGTACGATCTCCTCGCCGTTCTCGCCGGTAGCGTACAGACCATTCTGGATCATAGAAGCGTCAACATCGAGCAGGGAGAATTCCTCATCGACCTCCTCCTCACCGGTGGTCTCCTCCTCGGCCTCTTCCTCAGTCTCCTCCTCAGCCTCTGCCTCGGTCTCTGCCTCAGTCTCAGCCTCGGTCTCTGCTTCGGTCTCAGCCTCAGTCTCTACAGCCTCAGTAGCGGGCGCAACGGACTCCGGCTCAGCGTCACCGCCGCAAGCGGTGAATGCAGTAGCGGATACAGCCATAACAGCCAGGATCGCAGCGATCTTCTTCAGGTTCTTCATAAATCTCTTCTCCTTATTATATATATATTTTGGCACTTCCGTTTCAGAACGGCTCGTGCTGTATCATAACAGCAACGCTGTTATGATCGATCAAGGCGATCAGTGCAGGAGCGGGGAACTCACGCCCTGCATCTGATCTATATGCATTATAGCACCATTCTATCGGAAATGCAAGCAAATATCTAAGTTTTAACTATTTTTCGCAATTTTGTATCATTGTTTTCTATCATGTAAAGAAAAATGCAACATAATGTGGTCGTTTTTTTACCGTACACTACTAATAGCCCTTTTTTGTAACGATTCTGCAACTCTCAGGGCTTCCGGTAGACCCACTCCGAATAGGCGATCACGCCGGAATTGACAGTGTCATAACCAAGATAACCAAGGATGAAATTGTTCATGAACTGCGTCGGGAGCACGGCAAACAGCGCCTTGGCAAGCGCCGGATGGTTCATGACATAGGTCGGCTTGCCGCTCAGATGCCGCAGGTCGGGCAGCGTGTATCTGGACAGATCGGCATAGTGCGTGAGCTTGAAGCCGGTATTGGCAAAATGCTTGTTCCAGGATGCCGTGGATTCGATGACAGCTGCAGCGCCGCCCTTGGAGACCAGAGCGATGGACTTGCGGATCTCCTCATCAAAGGTCTCGAACTCGGCATTCAGGCTGTAATCATAGACAATGAGCTTGCCGCCCGGCTTCATCACCCGGAACACCTCACGGAGCACCTGCTCCTTGTCGGTGCTGTGGACGATGGTCTCGATGCCGTAGACAACGTCGAAGGTATTGTCACGAAACATGTGCAGATCACTGTAATTCTGCTGGAAAAGGCGTGCATTGGACGGGATGTCGTCCCGCTTTCTGGGCTGGAGGTCAACGCCGCAGAATTTCGCCTGCGGGTTGCAGTGCGCCAGATAGATCAGGTTTGACCCCTGCCCTGCCCCGAGTTCGAGCACCTTATCGCCGGGATGGATCTCCTTGGAGATGAAGTCCGGCTGGTAGTATACATCCTCATCGGTAAAGACGCCTTTCAGCGACACACGGAAGTGCATGAAGCCGTCCTGCGAGTGGAACATCCGGTACATCGGATGATTGATGCGGTAGTACTCCATGATCTGCTCCGGAGTGTTCTTGTCCCCTCTGAGCACGGCATCCAGGTCGAGGAACTCTTCCATCTGTCTGACTTTGGCATGGAGCCGGTAGATACTGTATTGCTGATCCATATCAACACCTCTTTCGATTGGTAGTATTTGTATTATACCATATAAAACGACAGAATGTCAAGGGAATGCGCTGTAAAACGGCGCAGAAGCTGCAAACAGGGCTTGCTTTTTTCTGTATTTTCCTGTATAATAGTAGCATAGGGCAATACTGCCGAAATCTGCTCCGGTCTGTGCCGGAGGAAGGAGTAGCATATGAAATTCAGTAAAATGCACGGCATCAGCAATGATTATGTCTATGTCAACGGCTTCAAGGAGACCGTCAATGACCCGGAGAAGGTCTCTGTCTATGTCAGTGACCGCCGCTGCGGCATCGGTTCGGACGGTCTGATCCTGATTTTGCCGTCCGAGGTCGCCGACTGCCGGATGCGCATGTTCAACGCCGACGGCTCCGAGGGCATGATGTGCGGCAACGGCATCCGCTGCGTGGGCAAGTACGCCTATGACCACGGCATCGTGAACAAGCCGGAGCTCTCCGTCGAGACCAAGTCCGGCATCAAGTACATCACCCTCCAGATCGAGAACGGCAAGGCGACCGGTGCAACGGTCGATATGGGCAAGGCGATCCTGCGCCCCCGTGAGATCCCGGTCAATGCGGACGGCGAGGACTTTGTAAAGCAGACCCTCACTGTACAGGGCAAGGATTACACCGTCACCTGTGTCTCGATGGGCAACCCGCACTGCATCATCTTCATGGAGGGCGACCCGATGGAACTCCGCCTCGAGGACATCGGTCCGGATTTTGAGAACAATCCGCTCTTCCCGGAGCGCATCAATACGGAATTTGTACGTGTCATCGACGATCACACGCTCTTCATGCGTGTCTGGGAACGTGGCAGCGGCGAGACCTTCGCCTGCGGGACAGGTGCCTGTGCCGTGGCTGTGGCAGCCGTCCTCAACGGCTACTGCAAGCATGACGAGCCGATCACCGTCAAGCTGCGTGGCGGCGATCTGTCCATCGTGTGGAAAACAGACGGCACTGTCATGATGACAGGCTCAGCGACCCACGTTTTTGACGGCGAGATCGACCTGTCTGCGATGGAGTAAGCGATGAACAAAGCCGTCAGGATCCTTCTTGTCATAGCGGCTGTGCTGCTTGGCATTTTTCTCATTCTCTGCCTTGCCACGATCGGCATCATGCGCATCAACTTCGGGCGGGGCGAATATCCCGACCGCCGCTATTACAGCTTTTACTGGTTCGACCCCGACTACAGCGATACCCATACCCGGGAGAACGTGCAGTTCACCTCCGGCAAGAACACGCTGCAAGGGTACATTTACGGGCTCGATAACCTCGATACCGATGCCGCAAAGGGGCTGATCGTCTTTGCACACGGCATCGGCGCAGGGCATGAGAACTACATCAACCAGCTCATGTGGTTTGCCGACCGTGGCTGGGTGGTCTTCGCCTATGATGCCACAGGCTCCTGCACCAGCGAGGGCAGCGGCACGGTCGGACTGGTGCAGT
>JAIKWY010000092.1 GCA_024684395.1 Oscillospiraceae bacterium | reverse complement strand
CTCCTTCCGGATGGAGATCGTGGCGCATGGGATGGCTGGGCGTTTTGCGCCCATCAGAATACGCTGTACTGGTATACCGCTATGAAATTGTCAAGCTGCGAAAAGAGGATTATTCCCCTCTACCTATACACGGTGACTTTTTCAGGAATTTACTCCCTCTTTTTTCAAAATTCGGAATAATAGACAAATGTTGGGCGCCATATTTGTACATTATACCGTCTGATTGTATACAATCGCTGTTGTTTATATCCGCTTCATCTGATTTCGTCATCATTATACCATTTTTGCTGTGTTGAAATTTGTCGAAGCTTGTAGGCTGAAAAAATATTTTTTGCAACCGCTATGACGTTGCTGCCTATGAGAATGCTGATTTCTCGTTCGTCCAGAGAAGCTACCTGACCGCCCGCCCGTGCCCTCGTGCAGGACAAAGTAGAATGATCGATGACGAGATACTTCATATAGTCGGGATCAACGACATGAAGTCTCATCTTGTACCTTTTGGAGCTGTTGCAACGGTGTATAGGCAGGATCTATACCTTGATAAATCATATCGACAGAATGAAACATGGCTCAAAAGGGCAATGCAGTTTTATGTAGAAGACTGTGCCGGTAAAAAGGAATATGATAAGCGGATAAAATCTGGATTTGAATATGTGACTGCACTTGATCCTTCTTCAGTGGCAAGTGCAGTTAGTGGAGCGCTTGATGCAACTATTAAATGGATTTTACCTGTTCTGGATAATATACAGACATTGAAGGATGTTCTTGATTTTTATAAAATAGGAGTAAGCGTACCTCGATTGCCCTTGAGTGAAAACCGTTTTTCTCCGCCTTATGATGATAGTGTTGTATGCTTCCTGCTCGATGATCCGCTTTCTGGTTTAGAAGAACGATATACGTCATCGTGAATAACTGTCGATAAGGAGGCAGAGCACCTATCACACACTCCGCAGATGATAGAAGATACTCATGCACGATATAAAGAACATATGGAAAAATCTAGCAAAACTATAACTCTATTTCTCTCAGATACTGTTCTTCATTCGCAAACGCTTGATGAACTAAATCAGCGTAAGCTTCATAATACTGAGCTGTAAAAAAATACGGAATAGTTTAGTTTTGAGTATAGTCTATTGGCGCACCTATAAACCGTCCCACACAAGTCCAATTTAGCATTATGGAGCATACCACAATCGGCACATACTCTAATGGAATAGAATACTAACCGCAAGCTCTCGGAAACGCCCTGCAAGCGTTTCTGAGAGCTGTTTATGGTTATTGACATAACCTTGCAGATAGGATATAATGATAATGCAACCAAACGCAACACAAAACGTATTTTTTGACAAGTTTGATTGGTGGACGTTTTGCGAATGCCGTGTTATACTTTTCATAGAAACCGTATAAAGGAGGACCTCTATGAAAAAGATACTGAAGATCACGGCAATAGTTATCGTTTCGCTGATAATTATTCTGTTGGTCGTTTTTGGAGTTTATTGGCATAATAATATGCACTGGTATGACAAGTATCAGAAAGCACTTGATAAGGTCGGTGCTGAGGAAAAACAGTTTACTCTGCCGAACGGTAATACCATCAATTACGGCGAAGTATCAAATGACAAGCCTGCACTTCTTCTTATTCACGGGCAGATGAGCGTGTGGGAGGATTACGCACTTGTGATGCCTGAGCTTTGCAAAAGCTGGCATATTTATGCGGTCGATGTATACGGACACGGTGGTTCGTCTCACGATGAGAGCCTTTACTATATTGATGTGAACGGCGATGATATTATCACATTCATCAATGAGGTGATTGGCGAGCCGACTGTTGTTGCAGGTCATTCCAATGGTGCGTTGACTGCTGCCTACATTGCGGCTTACGGCGGAGAGAATATTGCAGGCGCAGTGCTGGAAGACCCGCCCGTTTTCTCCACGCAAGGTGAAGGCTGGGAGCAGAGCTTTGCATATCTTGACACCTACAAAAATCTCCACGATTACAATCATTCGGATAAGGCTGAGTGCTGGGAAGCGTATTATCTTCGTCACTGCTACTGGGGACAGCTTTTTATGAAGGACTCCATGCCGAGTATCGCTGACTATGCGCAGAGCTATCATGAAAAGCACCCCGATGAGCCTGTGAAGATAGGTTTTCTGCCGTCGTCGATATGGTATGTGTTACAATTTGCACAGGAGTATGACTTTGCATACGGAGAGCGTTTTTATGACCTGACATGGAATCACGGGCTTACACATGAGCAGATACTTTCCGATATTGATGTGCCCTGCGTCTATATCCACGCAAAGGAAGATACTGCTGAGGACGGTACATATCTCTGTGCGGCTTCCTGTGAACAGGCAGAACGTGCGGTATCGTATATCGGAGACAACTGCCGTCTTACCGAAACAAGTGACAACAACCATACTATCCATACCGCACACAAGGACGATTATATCAATGAGATCAATTCTTTGTTGAAATGAGGTAATATCATGCTGAAAGAAAATCTTATTATGCTTCGCAATATCCACGGCTTTTCACAGGAGGAGATCGCCGAGAAGATCGGCATATCACGGCAGGCTTACGCAAAATGGGAGAACGGCGTTACCGTTCCCGATATAGAAAAGTGTATGCATCTCGCCGAAGTCTACGGAGTGACCATAGACAGCCTTGTGAAAACAACGACGCTTGACGGGAAAGGGGTACTTCCACCGCCGCAGAAGGGAAAGAATATCTGGGGTTCTGTGGTCATAAACGAGCGTGGTCAGCTTGTGATCCCGAAAGAGGTCAGGGAAAAATTCGGACTGACAGGCGGTCAGAGACTGATCGTTCTGACCGATGATAAGGAAGGGATAGCACTTGTTCCCGCAGAAATGTTTGAGAAGAAAATGCAGCAGGCAATGGAATATGCCGCTGTGCAGCCGGAGGAATAAAATATTAGGCATTGCTTTTCAGGCGGTTAGTTTTCAACTTCGCAGGCTCGGACGGTGCTGTGGGGCTTCTCCGTTCCGCTGATGGCTATTGTCAAGCAGAAGTCGGCTCGGCAATCCCGTGAGCAGCTTCATATTCCCTGACACGGCGATAGAATGTGTTAGCCGACAAGCCCATTCTACGCATAAAGTCCCTGCCTGTGATGTTCTTCGACTTCCATTCCCCATAAAGCTGACCGAACCTCGTCCAGTCGATCTCAATGGGTTTCCGTCCCGAATACTTGCCCTGCGCCTTAGCAATCTCGATGCCCTCACGCTGTCGCTGTTTGAGTTGTTCACGCTCCAACTGTGAGAGGGCGGCAAACACGATCAACATGAATTTGCCTGACGGAGTGTCGGTGTCGATATTCTCCTTATTGCTGACGAGGGTAACGCCCTTTTCGGTAAGGGTGTCGATGATGTTCAGCAAGTCCTTTGTGGAGCGTCCTAAACGGCTGATACTTTCAATGTAGAGGGTATCGCCGTCACGCACATAGTCGAGCATTGCCCTGAGCTGAGGACGGTCTGCGTTAGCTCCTGACAGCTTTTCGGAGAAGATACGGTCAACCTGATAGTCGCACATGATCTCCTGCTGACGGGCTGTCTCCTGATGCTCCGTAGAAACACGGATATAACCTATTTTGCTCATAGTCGTTGTTTCCTTTCTGATGTAAAAATATTTTTCTTTCTGTTGATTGGCGGTTGAATTATCGGCGGTGATGATGTATCATTATTGATGAGGGCAGGCTTTCGGCTTGCTCGTGTAAATCGGAATTGTGCGCCCAGCAAAGGGCGAATGATCGAGCAGGTGGGAAGCCTGCACGGCAAGGATTAGCCACCCACCGTAAGCGAGTCTTGTGCTGTATGTAGTAATGCGTACAGTAAAGCGATGACAGCGTGGAAGCAGGGTTACAATGTGATAGAGCCTCGAAATTTTACAATCTGGAGGGCTGACGCTTTAATTCCGGCGGAAAGCAATATGTATGAGTCGTTATGGTGAGACGAAATACACCTCAGCGGGGTCAAAGAGCCAATCATGCTTCACATTGCGATCGTTCAGTCAACTGGGGAGAGCCTGTGTTCTCCATATCAGCCGAAAGGCAATAATGCATAAGTGGTATGTCGGACAACCGTGGAAGGGAGAAAGATAAATGGAATACAGGCAGTCGGACAGTCTTATAGTACCGAGGAAGACGGGTAATGCCGACAGAGGGAAGGAGACTGCATCATAACGGTCTTTCTGAGGACACATATGCCGTACTCAGGGACGGAGGAACATATGGAAACGAAATTGGAAAGAATAGCGGAAATATCAGCAACCACCAAACATCCCGAATTCACTTCACTGTACCATCTTATCAACAAGGAGATGCTGCTGCAATGCCATAAAGAACTTGACGGAAATAAGGCAGTGGGCATTGATGACATCACAAAGCGGGAATACAGTGAAAATCTCGAACGTAATATCGAAAATCTCGTGGACAGACTGAAAAGGAAAGCCTACAAGCCACAGCCGTCGCTTAGAATATACATCCCTAAAAGCAACGGTAAGATGCGTCCGCTTGGAATAGCGTGCTATGAGGACAAAATCGTACAGCTTGCATTGAAGAAAGTGCTTGAAGCGATCTACGAACCGAAATTTCTGGATTGTATGCATGGTTTCAGACCGAACAAAGGGTGTCATACAGCGGTCAAGGAGCTGTATCAACGTCTAAATAGGCAAAGAATATGTCGGGTGGTAGATGCAGACATCAAGGGCTTTTTCGACCACATGGAGCATGAGTGGATTATCCGCTTCCTGAATTACTACATCAAAGACAAGAACATTCTCTGGTTAGTGAAGAAGTACCTGAAAGCAGG
>JAIKWY010000068.1 GCA_024684395.1 Oscillospiraceae bacterium | reverse complement strand
GACAAAAGAATGGGAAATGCTCCTCTGGTCAATGCAGTCAACAATGAATATGGCTGCAATATCCTGTATCTGGAAGACTATTCCTTTGCAGAAGATGTGACCGAGGATGAAAAGATTGAAATTCTGGATATAGTCTCCGGCTTTTGCGATCAAGATGAGATCAATGTCGTTGCCTTCTACCCCAGTCCTCTGCCTTATGATAACACAAAGGAGCAGCAATTAACGAATATTGCATGTGCCATTAACTCGACTATTCGGGGTTCTGTTATTGAAAAATGCCTTAATCCAAGCGATGCTCCGGAGAATGAAACATCAATGCAAATAGCTCCGGAGTTATATCTTCGTGCTGCCGGAATGCGTGTCAGCGGTGTCTCCTATCCTGAAACAGCAAAGAACCGGGAGGAATGGGATCTGTTTGAGAAAGCTGGATGGAAGGAATGCGGCAATTCACGATTGCTCTTTGCAGCATCTGAATAAAGCTCTGTATTGTATCAGGGTATCTAATTCATATATGGTAATCCAAAGCATCTGTTCAGAACTGAATAGGTGCTTTTTTGATTACCCCCAAAAGGAGGAACCATCATGAACATGAGTGACGATGTCGTCAGCGTAACACTCAGTGTAACCCAGACGGCAGCTCAGACCGGCGGACATGCGGTGGATAAGACGATCGACATGATCGCCAAGCTGCTGGACTCGCTGATGAATGACAGCAAACAGCGTGCAGCGGAACGAGCTGCAAAGAAAGCTGCCAAACAGGAAGCAAAAGCGACCAAGCCCAAAGACATCAAGCCCGGAACGGTCAGCATGAAAGAGCTGGTGCGCAATGCCCGTCAGTCCGGCGATACACTGTCAACGGCAGAACAAGGAATGACGAAGGCTGATCGGCAGTTTATCGCAAAGAAAGCCAAGGAGTACGGCATTCCGGTCGCCTTTACCGGCTCCGGAGACAAAGACAATTTCTATGCAAGTGTGCGCACAAGCGATCTGCCGGTTTTCCGCCAGATCTGCACGGAAATGATGCAGGCAAAAATGGCAGAACGCCCGAAAGCGCTCGACAATTTCAAGGTCAATGAATGGGAGGTGCCGTTCCTGACGGCTGAGATGAAGCAGCTCGGCGTAGCGGCTTCATTTGGTAAAACGAGGGGCGGCGAGAGCTTCTGCCTCTATGAAAAGCTGGATGAAAAAGCAATCATGGCGGCACGGGATGTGTTTGTGCGGAAGTGCAGCGACATCGAGAAGGACATGCAGTTTTCCCGTGATGATGACGGCTTCTTCCACATCCAGGACAGCCGCACAGGACAGGAGCTTACCTTTGACGAGCTGCCATCCCGGGAGATTCTGTCGGCGCAGATGCAGGAACGATTCAGGATGGACGAAAACAAGGCAAATATCGCCTGTGCGAAATTCGGTCAGGAACTGCTGCAAGGACAGGAAAAACAGCGCTTCTTCACTGACAACCCACAGGATGCCTTCTCCCGTGTCGATGGTAACATCACAGTTGAGGGCGAGGCGGTCGCTGCGAAGGCGTATGACTGCTGGCGTCTGACACCGAAAACAGACGATGTTCCCCGCATTGTCTTCCGGGATCATGAGGGCAATTTCTGCGTATTACAGCCGGAGAAGATGACACAGTTGCAAATGGCAAAGCAGCTTAGAACGGATCTGAGAATCATGGACAACACGGAAATTATGGCGCTCGTGGATAAGGCTCAGAAGGTGTCGGATTACTATGTAACGCAGCAGAACACCGAGCTTTCCTATGATTTCAAGAAGTCCGATTTTGATATGAAGAATCCTGATGTGGTCAGCGGGATGCTGCGCACGGATGAGGACGGCAACACGTTCGCAAAGTCGCTGCCGATCAGCAGCATTGACAATCAGATCGAGCGCACCGGCAAGGACAGCTTTACGGTGACGATAACCGGGACTGCCATCGAGACCGACCAGAATGGCGTAGAATACCCGATCCCGCAAACTCAGACGTTGGAGCTTTCTTTTTCAGACAAGAAGAAGGCGCTGCATGACATAACCGATTGTTACAAGCAGCAGGGTGTTCCGGATCATATCGCTGGGGCAATGGCGAAGGATGTGTTCCGGATGGCTTCTGAACAGAGCGCTGAAAAGGTGCTGCTGGTTGAAGAGGTCAAGAGTAATGCGGTCAGGATCTCGCATGCCGATCAGACGGTCGAGGTGCCGACTGCGGATCCGGCGGAGGCGGTCAAGACAATCGCTGATGCATTCGATGTCAGTGAGCCGCAGGCGGAAACGGTGCTGGCTCAGGCGGAAGATCTGATGAATCCGCTGAGTGCTGAGGATCTGGATCATTTTGCATTTTTCAGCGAGGATGCACCTTTGCCATTTTATGAAGATCCACAGGCATTTTCGGAAGATATGCCGGAGCCGTATGCAGAGGATTTGCCTTTCATGGAGGAACCTCCGGAATACTTGGGTGGTGAACCGCAGCCGTATGCAGAGGATGCACCGTTTACGGAAGAACCACCGTCATATTGGGAACCCGAACCGCAGCCGTATGCAGAAGATTCGACCCTGCCTGTAACGGAGAATATGCCTGAACCGATCGCCGAACCTGAACCAGCTGTCGAGCCAGAATATAAACCAGATGCAGCGCCAGTGCCGGAACCAGTTGCAGCAGCTGCTCCGGAGCCGATTAAGCCTGTGGAGGCTGCGCCTGTACCGAAGACCACTTCCGAGAGTATGAAATTCCTGACCGGTGAAAAGAAGCTCGATGGCCTAAAGTTCCTGCGGCTGGATACGTCAACGGTCGGCACCGGCGAGGTTTTCCTGACCGAAGCACATAATGCCAAAACTGCGCAGTTTATCATGCAGGATAACCAAGTATACCTGAACCCGATGTTTAAGGGCGCTGGTGCATTGCAGGGATTTGGCAAGCCTGTGACCGATGATGCATTCAAGCAGGGTGTCGGCAAAATGTTTGACTATCCTGCACTCGCCGCCGGTCTGAAATACTCGGTGGAGGATATGCGTCCGGCAACTGTTGAGCCAAAGGGCGAGGGCTTTAGCATTGTGAAAAAGGGCTCTGTGGATGTGCGGTTGATGGATTCCGAGAAGATCCTGAGAACCCCTGCACCGAAGCTGCCGGAGTTCCCGAAGTCGGAATTACCTTTGTTCAGGAGGTAATGCGGATGACTACGAAATCCCCCGTCCCGAAAAAGATCAGCATCTCAACGCTCATCATCTACGGCGTGATCGCAGTGATCCTGCTGGTACTATGGGTGACGCTCGGTGCTGCAATGGATCAGGCAGTCAAACCGGACGGAAAACTGGATATATCGCTGATCGGAAACAGCTTTGAAAAGATCATGGGCAAGCCGGAGCAGGTTATGAAAGCGATACAAACAAAGGGCAGCTATGCGCCGAAGATGGGATTTCTCGGGCTTGTTGCGATCGGATTGTTCGCAGCCTACAAATATGCTGAGAGCGGAAAGCGGCTGCACCGGCGAGGTGTGGAGCATGGTAGTGCCAAGTGGGGTGACAAGCGGGAGATGAAAAGCCTTGCTGATCCTACAAAACCGAAATTCAAGGCATTTCTGACAACTGACGGAAAGCGTATTTTTGATAAGAAAGGAAACTTTGCCGGCGCATATATTGACAATAATATTATTCTTTCAGAGGAAGTGCGAATGTCTCTGAATACACATAAGCACGGTCTGAATCTGAACTGTTTGGTCATAGGCGGTTCCGGTACAGGTAAGACAAGAAGCATCGTTGAACCTAACATTATGCAGCTCAATACGTCGTATGTCATCACTGACCCTAAAGGAGAAATCTTGCAGCATACAGGTAAGCTCCTGACAGAAGCCGGATACGAACTGCGTGTGCTGAATCTCATAGAGTTGGAGCATTCCCACAACTACAATCCATTCAACTATGTCTATGATAAAACTGGTCATGTAAGTGATACTGCCATCCAGAAAATGATTACTGCACTTTTTTCTGCAACAAAAGGAGAGGGTGACAAAGATGATTTCTGGTCGCAAAAAGGCAAAACTGTGTTGAATGCGATTATTCTCCTGCTGTTTGAGGAAAGCGCCTATCATGCAGAAATTGGCAAGGACGGCAAGGTGATTGAAAGCACAAGAGATCGTACACATCTGAATTTCTATTCTGTAGCCGAAAAAATGAGGCGTCTGCAATATCCAACCCGGGGCAGTCAGCAGCCAGATGGTTTCTTTCTGGAACGTGAACCGAATGAAAATGAAGAAGCATTCCGTGCAAGACAAGCGGAATGCTTTCTTTGTCCCCTTGATAAAGATTTCATCGAACTGGAAAAGAGAAAACCGGAGGGCTGCCTTGCACTCGATCTGTACAAGGAGATCCGAAATGCGCCAGAAGAAACGGGTCAGTCTTTTCTTTCCACTGCGAATGTCAAGACGTTCATGTTTAATCTGAAAGCAATCCGGGATCTGACCTGTTGTGATACGATTGAGCTTGAAAAGATCGGAGACAGAAAAACGGCACTGTTTCTCATCATTTCCTCTATGGATACTACATTCAATTTTCTGGCAAATATCATGTATACCCAGATGTTTGATACACTGTCCATTCAGGCGAGCTTTAAGCACGGTGGGTCGCTGCCGATTCATGTTCGATGCATTATGGATGAGTTTGCAAATATTGGCGAGATTCCGGAGTTTGAGAAAGTGATAGGAATAGTCCGTTCATGGAATATGAGTGTCACGATCATATTGCAGAGTCTGGCGCAGTTGAAATCGAGATATGAAAAGACACATGAGATAATTATTGATTGCTGTTCAACCACGATCTTTCTTGGCGGTAAAGGAAAATCGACATTAAAAGAGTTGTCCTCCACATTGGGGAAGGAAACCATTGATGTGCAGGGGTACAACAGAACGAAGGGCAAACAGTCAAGCACCTCGGAAAACAACAGTAT
>JAIKWY010000063.1 GCA_024684395.1 Oscillospiraceae bacterium | reverse complement strand
CAGGTCGCCGGACTTCTGACCGCCGCCAGGCAGTGAGTAGGTTTCTGCACTTGCACTTGTGATGGGCATCATGACGACAGCCATTGTGGCAGCAAGTACGCCACTTAATAATTTGTTGATTCGCATAGATATCAACCTCCCTTTAGAAATATCTTAACATAAAATGTATAAAATGTCAACAATTTTGCGAAATGTATACTAAACAATTTCAACAGTAGATTTTTGTGCAGCTAGACGGAAAATTAGCTATCTATATCAGATATATCATTCAGGAATATGTTTTATCATTGTTTATTGCATAAATAGTGGATAAAACGAAGAAAGCCCCTCACCTGCGTGAAGGACTTTGTTCATGTTTTATTCATCTGCTCAGACCTGTATATCCAGCGTCGTGCGGTATTGATTTTTCCGGGCAAGCCGGCGCTCCTGGAGGAAGCGGTTCAGCCGGCAGTAGCCCTTCCACAACAGCACAAGCCCGAGGAGCACCGGGTAGACCATAAACAGGATCTCGCCCCACAGCAGCAGTGCGGTCTGAAAAGTCCGCAGTCTTGCGGCATTCTCCCAGTAGGGATAGGACACGCTGTCCGGGATGATGACCATCTCCGAAAGATGCGTCGCCGTCTTCCAGCGCTGTTCGAGGGAATACCGTCCGGTGTTCTGGAGGATGTACATCCCCGACGGTTCACCGAGCGCATCCGTCGCCTGTTTTTTCGCATAGCCACGCACCAGATCGGGCATGACGATCTCATAGCAGGTAATGCCGGCGGCGGAGCTGCTCCCCTCGTAGTAATCGCCGTAGCTGTCGGAGCCGGTCAGGGAATTGTACAGCGTGTAGGACATAAAGGCTCTCGGCGCATCGCCTGCGATCTTGCGGGAGGCGCTGTCCTGTTCGAGCCGGACGACACCTGCCACCGGGCAGCGCTTGCCGCAGATGTCGATCGTCATCCCGCTGACCTGCGAGGATCCGAACAGATCCCACGCCAGCTTTTCGTCGATGACGAGCCGATCCTGCATCAGGTCATCCTTGCCGATATAGCTTCCGTCCACAAGCTGCAGCGGATGCATCATGAAGAAATCACCGCCGATCACCGTGACCTCCGCCGTGACGCTTCCCCGCTTCGTGCCCTTCATGATCTGCTTGCTTCCCTGCGTGCTGTAGGCATCATACCAGAGCCTTGGACCATTCTTCTGCTGCTCCATCGCTGCCTGTTTCAGGGCATTCGTCACGGATTCCCGCAGCGACTCGACTGTCCCCTCATACAGCATCGACTCCGTTCCGGCAAAGACGCTGACCTGTGCATAGGGCACATCGCCGCCGTCCGCCCACCGTTCCGCAGCGTGCTGGCTTTGCAGACTGCCCGCAAGGATGCTGCTCACGAGCGCCAGCACCCCGCTGACGAGCAGAGAAGCCGCAGCCGCACCGCAGAGGACGATCTGCTTTTTACCGATCTTCATGTCAATCCTCCATGCGTACCTGGTCGCCAGGTTTCAGGGGCTTTTCCGAGGTCGTGATGACAAAGTCGGAGTAGTTGATATTGCCCTGTACAGCGCTGTTGATCTCGTCGGTCGCCAGGACGGTCACATCGGCTCTCGCCGCGTAGTAGCGGTTGCCGAGAGGCGTGTTCTTGGGCTGTACGATCAGCACGAACTTGCCGTCCTTGTCCTCATTGATCGCACTGGACGGTACCACGCAGTCATAGCTCTGGCTGGAGCAAGGGATCACGAGCGCAAGCATCTCCCCCGCTGTCACATCCCTGCCGGAGATCTCGAAGGTCAGGATGCGGTCGGTACTGCCGGGATTGGTCGTATCCGCCTTGTTGGTGAGGAGGATCGCCTGCATGTCGCTGTAGTAATTGTTCGTGATCTCCGCCTTGACACCGGGCTTGACCTTCTTCGCCTGCTCGGCAGTGACGCTGAATTGCAGCGTGTAGCCGGAGCCCGTCAGCGTGAGGGAGCAGAGCACTGCGCCGTCCGTGACATCATCGCCGGCGGAGAAATTCACCGCACTGACAACACCGGCATTCTTGCTGGTCACAGTGACCGTGCCGGCATCCTTTTTCAGGTCGGCAAGCGCATCCTTCTTGCGCTCGATCTCGTTGCGCTGGCTTTCGAGGTCGAGGTCTGCGATCTGCTTGGCAAGGTCATCATCCTTCTTGGACTTGGCAAGGGTCGTCAGCGCCGTCTGCAAGGTGCGCTCACAGGTGCGGACATTCTCTTCGAGCGTGTCGATGTCCGCATTGTTCTGGCTGTCATAGGCATTGACGATCTGGTTGGCATCATCCGCCTCACGATTGGCGCTATCGATGTCTGCACGGAGCAGCGACTTGATCCCGGAGGAGGCTGTGTCGTAGCTCTGCTGTGCGGTATTCTTCGCAGCTGCCGCAGTATCTGCTGCTGCCTTTGCCTTACGTGCTTCCTCTTCCTTTGCCTGGATCTCCGTCAGCAGTGTTTTGGCATTCTCCACATCCTCATGTGCATAGCGGGCTTTCTGCTCGGCATCCTCCATGAGACGCTGGAGCTCGGTATTCTTGTCGGCTTCGTAGTCTGCCTTGGCACGGTCATATGCCATATCGGCGGACTCTGCTTCACGTTCGAGTGAACGGATCGTTGCCTCCTGCTCGGCAGAGGAAACCGTCACGGCTGCTGCCTTGGCATCCGCATCCGCCTGCGCTTCCGCAGCCTTGGTGCTCGCATCCTGGAGCGCTGCATAGGCATCCTCGATGCCGGAGCGGTACTCGGACGGGAGCGAATCGATCTCGCCGCTCTCGATGGCAGTCAGATAGCCGGAGAGCTTCTGCGCACGATCTGCCGCAGACTTTGCCGTAGCCGTTGCCTGACGATAGGCACTCTCGGAGACAGCAGATGCGCTCTGGCGTCTGGCATCGTTCAGCTTGCGGGTCGCTGTCTGGAGCGCTTCACGGGCATCGGCGATGTCCTGGTTCTTGTCCGCATAGTCCGGCGCAGCGGTCAGCAGCGCCTTCTGGTAGGCGATCTCCGCCGCTTCGAGCTCCTGCTCGGCAGCCTTGACGGTCTCGTCATCCTTGGACGATTCCAGC
>JAIKWY010000163.1 GCA_024684395.1 Oscillospiraceae bacterium | reverse complement strand
GAACGATCAAGCAGTCTTCAGACATTTATCCGGACAGGATGCGTTATGCAGAGATGTGATCGGGATTTATCCGATGCTTCCGGATGAGACAACATATTTTCTTGCCATTGATTTTGATGACGGTGACTGGCAGAAGGATATCTCTGCTGTCAGAAATGTTTGTAAAACTCATGATATTCCATGTGCTGTTGAACGTTCACGTTCCGGCGAAGGCGGTCATCTGTGGGTATTCTTTGACTCTCCGTTATCGGCGGTAAAAGCACGCAAACTGGGAAGTGGACTGCTGACACAGGCGATGAAGGAACGGCATGAGATCAGGTTTGATTCCTATGACCGTATGTTTCCGAATCAGGATACCATGCCAAGCGGAGGATTCGGCAATCTGATCGCTTTGCCACTGCAAAAGCAAGCTGTCAAGCGTGGGAACTCTGTCTTTATTGATGACTACTTTATGCCATATCGTGATCAATGGACACTTCTGTCTTGTATCCGTAAGATGGCTGAGGCTGATGTGGATGCGGCAATTGGTGAACTTTGCGAACAGACAGAGCTTGGTGAGCTTTATACAGACGATACTGAAAATGCTGATAAGCCGTGGGAATTGATACCACAGCAAACTGAATCTTTTAGTCTCCCGGAAAGTATGCATATCGTTCTCGCCAATATGTTGTATATTCCAAAATCGGAATTACCGCAAAAGGCATTGAATAAGCTCATACGGCTTGCCTGCTTCAAAAATCAGGATTTTTACAGGGCACAGGGAATGCGGATGTCAACCTACGGAAAGCCCCGCATTATCAGCCTTGCCTGTGAAGATGAGAATTATCTCATGCTTCCAAGAGGATGCCGTGAGAGCCTTGAATCCTTCTTAACAGAACAAGGCTGCAAATATACAGTCAAAGATGAACGAATGATCGGCAGAAAAATCAATGTTGAATTTAACGGAGAGCTTCGCCCTGACCAGCAGAATGCGGTTGAAACGCTCTTGCAATACGATACCGGCGTATTAGCAGCAACAACGGCATTCGGCAAAACCGTTGCTGCAATCGGTCTGATAGCAGCACGCAGGGTGAATACATTGATCCTCGTACATACGCAAGCGTTATTACAGCAATGGAAGAAAGCTCTGGAACAATTTCTCATTGTAAACGAAGCCTTGCCGGAGCAGCCGGTCAAGCGCGGCAGAAAGAAAAAGCTATCCTGTATCGGTCAGCTTGGCGGCTCTAAAAACACACTTTCCGGAATCGTGGATATTGCGGTCATGCAGTCTCTGATCAGCGATCACGAAGTGAAGCCGCTTGTCAATGATTATGGGATGATCATTGTGGACGAGTGCCATCATGTTTCTGCCGAAAGCTTTGAAAGCATACTGAAAGAAGCACATGCCAAATATGTATACGGGCTGACTGCGACACCAAAACGCTCTGACGGACATCAGCCAATCATTTTTATGCAGTGCGGTTCGATCCGCTATACTGCGGATGCAAAAGACTATGCCGCTAATCATAGCTTGTCTGACACTTTTGGGCAGTGCAGGCTGGTCATTCCTTCAGATCACCCTCCAGAACGGCTGTAATGGCAGGGATAGTATCCGCTTTTCTGGAAACACATGGTTCATGCTGATACAAAGTTCCGTCATATGTCATCTCACCCTGAAATGCTGTGCAGCGGCTTGTAACCTCGCACTGGGTAAAAATGTTTCTTGCCACGATGGTTTTCGACTCACTGTGTCCCGAATAAAATACCCTATCA
This sequence comes from Oscillospiraceae bacterium, assembly GCA_024684395.1. GTDB lineage: Bacteria > Bacillota > Clostridia > Oscillospirales > Ruminococcaceae > UBA3855. Next base: position 493 of record JAIKWY010000163.1, on the reverse strand, counting down.
TCAGGCAGATGGAAAACACGTTCCACAATGCTATGTTGCTATTGCAGTGACCTTGTTTGAATGCGCGGCGGCGACAAGATTCGTATGCGGCTTTCTGGAACAGGAAACGCGTTCAAAAGACGGCAGACGCAAATGGTTTGGTTTTACACTCACCTATGCATCTGCGGTCAGTATCATGAACCACATTATGATTTACGAGGGCGCGCTGGATCTGATTTATATTACGGTCTGTTTCATATACTGCTGTGCATTCCTGCCCGGAACGATCCGACGAAAAGCGTTTATCTCTGGATAACGCGATAGAAGCGGAGCGCAGCCGGAATATACCGAATCCGGAAATACAGGTTCAAATCCGCGTTTTCGAAAACAGAATATGTATTTCAATCAGGAACCGGATTCTGCAAAGTGTGCTGGGTTCCAATCCTGATCTGACTTCAACAAAGCAGGATGCTGCTCCCCACGGATTTGGTATTCGTACAATCCGTGAAATTGT
>JAIKWY010000019.1 GCA_024684395.1 Oscillospiraceae bacterium | reverse complement strand
ACATCACCACGGCAAGGAGAGTAATCTCCCTGCCGTATTTTTTTATTCAAGCTGATTTTTCTTTCTTTTGGCAGCCTGTTCATCTGTAAGTATTATATCATATCCGCGGCATTTGTTTAAGATGGAATCCGGAAAATGAGACTAAAATGTGCATGGAACAAGCAAAATGTGCATGACTCATGTGCATAACGGCACAGCGATGTGCATGATGCTTGTGCAAATCAATGCTCAAAGTGTGCATAGTGTGCATTATCTATTGACGCACACTATGCTTTATGCTATACTGAATACAACAGGAGAGACAGCAGGGAGCTGTTACGAACTGTGATGTACCAGAGGAGGTATGATTATGAATGATGTCATGAAGGGTATGCTGATTGTCCTGGTGATCCTCTATGTGATCTCCCCCGTGGATTTTGCCCCTGGACCGGTAGATGATTTCATCGTGATCCTGCTGGGGATTGCAGGCCAGAAGAAGCTCGAAAGCAACCAGTAAACGGCATGGGGCGGATGCAGTCAGAAGGTATTCGCCCCATACTATGAAGGAGGTAGATCCTATGGCTGATAACAAAGAATTTAGAAACGAATTTCTGAAAGATGGTAAGAATGTTATCGTCAGCAAAAAAATGAAAGAAATTCGTTTGAGTCGAGGTATGACACAGGTGGATGTGGCAAAGGAACTTCATATCGACCGATCTGTTTATGCCAAGTATGAATCAGGTAAGCTGACCCCTACACAAGAAAGAATCCAGGAATTTGCTGCTATCTTTGGAGTCGATACCAGCGAACTTGAGAAATCTGTTTCTGCTGTCGTTCCGGATACATCGGCACTACTAAAAAACAAACGACTGCTAACGATGCTTTTAGAAGACTTTGACCAAGTGATTATTCCTGACACAGTGCTGGAAGAGCTTGACTATCAGAAGGATAAGGGCAGAAACAAAAAGATTGCTTGGCAGGTAATGATGACAATTGATGAGTATCGCACACGGTTTCGTGAGCGTCTGATTTTTGAGAGAAGTAGTCACTTCAAGCTGAACAGGAATGACGCCAAGATCGTTGAACTTGCTGAGTCGCTTAACAAGAAGCTCAATAAGGTGGTTTACCTTATCCATGATGATGTTCGCATGTCTCTCACTTACGATAACAGCATACTTTTGAGGGATTATATGGCCAAGCGTTCTAATATTACCAATTATGCGTCTTTTCTTGCCCTTGATGAGGAATATGAGCACTTAGAGACATTCCAGCGAATGATGACTGATATCGACTTAAATATGTATCTGCCTGATGGCATGACCTTGATCATCAGCTGCATCAGATGCAATGACGAGGAAAAGCGTACTGAAAGAGGTGGTTTCTATGTATCAGAAACGAAGCAATATAGAAAGCTAAAATTTCTGATTGAAAACGATGCTGATTTCGATAAAACAGATAACAGCAGGTACTGTCTGACACCTCTCGCACATTGTGTCCAACTTGGAAACTTCAAGTTATTTAGGCTCCTGCTTGAGATGGGAGCAGACTACAACAAGGGATCTGTTGATGAAACCACTCCGAGCCACTTAAAACTGCAGAACATCAACGAAGGTAATACGCCGTTGATGATTGCTTGCTGGCATGCTAATTTTAAATTTGTTAAAGAACTATGCCAACTCCCAGACATTTCCCTCAATCAGCAGGACAGCAATGGATACACGGCGCTGATCAAATGTGCGGTACAAAGGTACAATAGAATAAAAGAAGGCAAAAAAGTCGATTATCTCGAATCAATCTATCGGTTCCTTTTGACCTTAGATAAGGTTGACACCCTAATTCGCGATAGGCAAAACCGAACTGCTAATGATTGGTGGATATTGGGTGATGAGCTGAGAAAGGAAATGGAACAGAATGATTGACCGTGCTTGCATCAGCATCAACAACCATTGCAACCTTAACTGTACCTACTGTCACTTTCATACGCCTGCTAAAAAGCAGTATCTCACAGGCGCTGATATGGATATCTTCCGAATACTCGATCATATCAAGCGGCACATTGACAAGCACGATATACGCATATTTAAGCTAGGTTTTGTGGGAAACGGTGAACCGTTACTTGACTACGATGCATTGAAAGCGTATCTTGAGCATATCAGTGATTACCTCGAAACTGGAAGGATTGCTGCCTACACGATCACCAATGGTACACTGATCACGGAGGAGATGCTTGAATTTTTCAAGGCGCACAAGGTCAATATCGGCTTTTCGATAGACGGGCTCCCTGAGATTCACGACCAGCTTAGATGTAATACCCATGTTGCGGTCATGAGTGCGATTGAAATGTATCATTCAATGAATGGTTGCTATCCGCCAATGAACTGTACAGTCGGCAGAGCTGTTCTTGAAAGGAGCGAAGAGACGATCGCATTCTTTGAACCATTCGGCAGCAGGATTACCTTTTCTCGTATGATTGGTGAGGATGGCATCACACTAAATGACTATCATGCATTTCTTCACCGCGCTATGCAGAAGCTGAATGTTCGAACCGGCGGACATGATTGCACAATGTACGGTGGAAAATGCGGCGCTGGCATCAACAACATCTTCTATGCCAATGGACAGATCTTCCTCTGTGGAAACTGTGTTGATCTGCCAGCTATTGCAGATGCCGACACACCGATCGATGCCATCCGGCCTATAATGCCGAAGTTTGACCGAAACACCTGCTATCATGACTTACAGCGATCATGATCCATGGAATCGGTTTTTATGATCGGTTTCGGAAGTGTTCTATAATGTATATAGAGCAAAAACAGTCGCCTTTTATTGATGAAGGAGGAATTTCAATGAGCATTGAGATGAGAGCCGCCGAGATCATTTCCCAGATCACCGCATTCTCAAAAGCTTCCTATACGAAGGCTGAGTTCTTGCCTGAGCTGCTTAAGCTCCAGAAAGAGCTGATCGACCTGACCTTCAATGCGGAACACGCTGAAAACGGTGATCTGCGTCTGTGGGATGTTGAAAGGCACCTTCGTAAAATGAACGAAGAACGTGGTCATGCTGCGGATGATGAACTTGCCAGATTCATTCAGAGCAGTAAAATCGTGTGCAACACCATTAGTGCTGAGATCTCTGGTAATGCAGGTGAACAGAAAGTATTCCGGGCACTGGAGAACCTCACCTGCGAAAATGCTCTTCTTCGGAACGTGGAACTCGAATTTGATGGCAGACGGACAGAGATTGATGCCATCGTGTTTACACACCATGCGGTATTCATCATTGAGATCAAGAACAGCAAAAAGAACATCTTTATTGATGAGGATGGTGAATTCTACCGGACTGGTCACTCCATGCACTACGACTGCAATATTGCCGATAAGATGGATGAGCGTGAAACGATACTCCGAAAGGCGCTTGAACGCACAGGCATTGGGCGTCTGAAAATCTTCAAAATTGTTACGTTTACGAATCCCCGTATTGATGTTGAGAACAAGTACCACTATATCAAAGTATGCGGAAGCAACTATCTCCCGACATTCATCGAGAAATTCACGAGTGATCAGTGGTATACACACGAAAACATCTGTACGATGATGGCGGCTGTCAGTGAGGTCAGATGCCCTGATGCCTATCAGATTTCGATCGATATGGAAGGATTCAAGTCAGACTTTGCCACGCTTATGGCAAAGCTTGAAGCCGCAGAAGAAGCTGAGAACGAATCGGATATTCCTGAGAAGACATCGGAAAAGGACAGAGAGCCGGATATTACGGCGGAAAGAAGTGTTAAGACAACGCAGCAATACAGCAAGGGTATGGTCGCAGCGGCCGTCGCAGTAACATTACTCAATGCGGCGTTCTTTGTTGGCAGCCGACTGCTGAGAAAGTGAGAGCTGTTATCAGATGATATCTTTGCCGTGCTGCTCGATACAGCGCTAATAGGAATGGGGGGATGTTTATTGAAGTATGCACTCTATGGTCTGCCCTGTGCAGGCAAGACAACACTGCTTGATGGACTTTCGATCAGTATGATACACGGCAGTACGGAGCTTAACAGAATGGCATCGGGAAGGTTCTTGGATCTTCCCGATGAAGAGAAGAACGAGCTTCGTATCAGATATGCTGCTCAGCTCAAAGCAAGAACGGACAGCTTTATCTCAGACGGTCACTATTCATTCTTGAATGATGTGGCATTTACTGATGCCGACGGCGGCCTTTATGATGTGTTCATCTACCTTTACTGTGAGCCAGAAGTACTCCGTGAACGCTTACAGCGCTCTGCCAAAAACAGCAGATTTGCGGAGATTTCTGTTGAGCGTATCCGTAAATGGCAGCTTTTTGAGATCGAACGTCTGAGGGAAGAATGTCATAAGCGCGGGAAGGACTTCTATGTAGTGAAGGATATCACTGCCGAGAAGTTGCAGGCGTTTATCAGAGAGATCGAGAATGGTTTCAGCTCATATACTCTTGCAAAGCACATTGCAGAACGGATCATGCGGATCTATCCAGAGCCTTGTGATATCCATATATGCGATGGTGATAAGACCATCATCGAGCAGGATTCATTCAGGGTATGTACAGACGGCCATATCACTCATGTGTTTGACGGCAATTTCTACACAGGCTATCAGGCACTTCTATTCACGAATGAGACGAAACATCTGCAATATGATACCGAAAAACTCCGCACGATTAGCCGCAATGATATGATCTACAACATGATCTTCGATAAAAGCTATGTCATCCTGTCGTCGGGCATTAAGATGCTCTGGGAGCAGCTTGCCGAACAGCTTGGAATGCAAAATGTGATCGCCGATACGCTCATTTCGGCTGAGACCAAGTTCTTCACGGTAAAGCTGCTGCAGGAGAAGGGATATACTGTAACAGCCTATGGAGACGGCAAAAACGACCTCTATATGCTGAAACAGGCAGATCATGGTTATCTCTATGTCGGTAAATACCTTAGCCGATCACTAAGGGATGCAGATGTTTCTGGGGTAAAGCTGTTATACGATAAGTCAGCATATGTATTGGCAGACGCAGATGCCTCTGTTGCGGGCGATATCGCAATATGCAGATCTAACTCTGGAATCAACGGTGCAAGGCTGGCGGCGGCACATATCAGACTTGGCAGAAAACTTGGAGAGGTCATGAACGGCTTTATCCCTAATACCGACACTGCGGTCATCGTTCTGGAACGCGGTGGGAGGTTCTTTGGAGATGGTGTATATACAGGATTCGGCGGCGCGTTTTATAGCTGTGATCCCAAGACAAGCGATATGCCGATGATTCTGGAAAGCACTGTCGTCATAGTTGACAGCGTGATCAATACAGGGAGATCTGTGCTTGATATGATCGATAGACTGAAGCGGCATCGTCCCGATATAGAAATATTTATAGCCGCTAATGTCATACAGGAAAAAGCAGTCGGACTTTTGAGCGAATACAAGGTATTCGCAGTGAGGGCCTCCGCTAATTCCTTCGTTGGCTGCAGACAGGCAGAACAGAAGGACGGTAAGAGTCCAGATACGGCGGACAGGCTGTTCAATTATATTGATCGAAAGGAGAAATGATCTATGGCTTGGGATCCAAATGAGAAAGGTACATACGCAAATCTGACAAAGACTGCATTTGAACACGGTGGACCTGATCAGTACATTGATGATATCTACAATGGTGGGTATCAAGACGGTCATGATAAGGGCGTGCTTGATGGCGTTGTCGTTACAGTGCTGACTACAATAGGTGCGGCAGCCGTTGGATGGGTCACGAAACATCTTGTAGATAAGCACAATGCAAAAAACAAGAGCTCAAAGAAAAATCGGTGGCGGCAGAGGAAGCGATCAGACAGATCTGTGAAGAGGCACCTGATGATACGCAGAGCAATGATTCGCACATCGACGATGAATAAGGGAGGGAATGTTATGACAATCTACACCACTCAGGAATACAAGGGTTACGGGAAACAGAATTACTACTGGTATGAGTACCGGCTTGAAGGCGGCGATGTCGTAAAGTACAAGTGCCATCGCCAGAAAATTTTCGACGGAAAAGAGAATAACTGGGAGACCGAAGAGCATGTGGTTGAGTCTTGGGCGACCGATGATCCCAATATGCCTGACTGGTTGCATAAGTATCTGTGATTTGGTGATTTTCAAATGATAAAAGCCAAGATCCCAGCTATCACAATAGAAATAAGCCACTGTAAATCTCATCATATCAGTTATAAGAACAAGAAACGCCGGCAGGTCGCCCCGGAGGACAGGGTGCGCATCCCCGGCACACACGAAGCGCTCATTGATGCTGAGACATGGGCAAGCACGCAGGAGCGTCTGCAAAGCAATACCCGTGTCGGTAAGCGTTCACAGGAGCTGTCACCGCTCTCCGGCAAGGTGCGCTGCGCCGTCTGCGGCAGGCCGATGAAGCGGAATGTCTACTACAACAAGGCCAGGACCATCCAGTATTACGGCCTGCAATGTGCCACCTACAAGACCGGCGCCATGAACTGTCCGAACCGCCGCACGATCAGTGGCCTGGTGCTTGAACAGCGGATCCTCGATGCACTGAATGCGCTCGTGCAGGCCTATTGCCAGGCTGATGAGATCCGGCTCACGGATGTGCACCAGGAGCAGCTTCATGCGCTGGAAAAGCAGCTTACCGCACTGACAGAGCGTCAGCAGGCAGCAAAGAGCCGCCTCATCGCTATGTATAAGGACAAACTGGACGGGCTACTGTCCGATGCAGACTACGCCCTCTTCCGGGAGAGCCTGACGGCTGAGGAAGCCTCTCTTGCCGCCCGCACGGAAGAACTCCGCCAGCAGATTACAGACGTGCAGAAGCGGCAGATCAGCGCCGCCGGGCAGCAGGAGCTCATCCGGAAATACACACACTTCGATCGCCTTGACCGCAGCATCGCAGACGAGTTCATCGACAAGGTCGAGATCGGCCTCCCGGAGGAGAACGGCGAACGGGAGATACATATCCATTGGAAACTATGAAGCACGCCCATTCCGGACGTGCTTCAGCTTGTCTGTCAAGTGTATTTCAAGGAAGGTTCCCTGCTGTGTTCCACAAAAGCGAAACGGCAGGACGGCCGAAGCCGCCTGCCGCTTTGTCATCGTCTCACGGAACAGGTATCGTTTCCAATTCCTGATTGCCGCTTGTTGAAATCACATCTTCTGTCTCAAACTCGACAATTTCAATCTCGGGTGAAATGTACTTCTTTTCCATAACGCTCCCCTTTAACCATTCTGCAAATCAAAAAATGCCTGTGCTGCACGGTTGTACTTGTAAAGCGCATGCACCGTGCTGCAAATATCGGTCTTGTTTTCGTTGCCTTCGTAGGCGTTCAGTATCAGCGATGCCGTATTCACCGAAGGCACAGCGAACGGCATGAACTATGTCGAGATACCGGATATTGCAGCACAATACCTTGACGATAACTATACGGTCAGATTTGGAAATCAGGGAACCGTCACGGTCAATGCGCTGTCCACGGCATTGTTATTTTACCATATTTATGCTGGTTTGTACAGTACCTTGCGGGTTTAGTTTTGCGGAATCAGGTTATACACAAAATCCTGTCCAGATGGAAGACGGGACTTTATTTGACGCTTACCTCAGAGCCGTCCGAGCCTGCGGAACGGAAAACTCTAACCGCTGAAAAGCAAAAGCTCTCAGAAACGCTTGCAGGGCGTTTCCGAGAGCTTGCGGTTTGTGTTCAGTTCCAATAGGGTATGTGCCGATTGTGGTATGCTCCACAATTCCGATTTGGACTTGTGTGGAACGGTTTTTGAGTATGCCATTAGGCTATGGTTTTTTGGCTTTCATATAGTATTGACTTTTTTCTTATGAATTCAACAGCATACGCTTCAACAAGCAAAGATCGAATACATCAAGCCGTCCATCTTCACATACATCAGCAAGTTTCCAAGACGGAAGATGTGTATTTGGTACTGCTAAAAGCCATTTCTGAAGAAGTATAACATCAGCAACACTTATCTCACCATCACAGTTTACATACCTAAATGGGGACATTGTTTGCGAAAATGTATAAAACTCCTCCATACTTCCGGACATAAAGATTTTAGTTGCGAACGGAAAAGCATTCTGTGGAAGAAAGGTATTCAGAAAGAAATTGATGCCTTTGTTAAAATACGCATCATCAAGAATATAATGTGCTTCGTCAAACACAAGATATCTTGCGTTTTGGCAGAAGTTTAGAAAGTCACCATTTCTCATAGCACATTTCAGAGCAGCAGCCTGATAAGAAATGAGCATGATATTCTTTGCGCCGCCAAATATAACCATGTTTTCTTGGGAGATATCCTGATATTTCAAAGCATCAGGATCAATCTCTGAAACCATATCCATGATTTGCTGCTGCATCAAGGATTCACGGTTTTCAAAAATGACGACCTTCGCATCGCCAATATGCTTCAGCAGCTCCATTTTGATAAATGTATTCTTTCCCCTGCCAGTGCCAGCGGATATATACACGTTGTCAGACGAACGCCAACTTGTCCAAATCTGTTTGGTCAGCACATCTCCGACATACCGATGTTTTCTGCCATCGTGACTTGGTATCGAGAAAATACGCGCATTCGTCAGTGATCCATCACTCAAAAGCGCGTTCATAAAGGCATCATACGTTTGATACCTTGATGAATCTAATGCGGGATGAGAAATCAGATTATCGGCAACTTGCGATAAGCGTTTTTCATATACAACTGACCCATTATAATCGCGTTTGAGCTGGTCATAATCCTGTATCAGAAGCTTTTCAATTGGCGATTGCATGATTACCCCTCCTAATGGTATATTTTACTCTCATTATATCACGAAAAGGGCAATCATTCAATAGCTATTTTGTTAAAATTGGGGTCAAATTGGGGTCAAACCAGCTCCGAGCATAAAGTGAACCCACGCAATTGGCTGTATTGCGTGGGTTTGTGAACTATGATATTTTAGGCTCTTTGGGTTATGAGGATCCTTGAGTGAGTTTTACCCAGTATCACCAAGTGTTATATTGTCCGGAATTTTGCCGTTTTATAAGATGAAGCATGGAGGCTACGTAACATGTATTTTGCTCTGGTAGGTGTACTCGTAGGTGTACAGTCTTACCACCTATAACAGCCATCGTCTTGAATGATCATCAAGTGTTAGATCAAAATTGTACCATTTTGAGAGCGGGATGACCTCAAAGCTGTTATTCGATTTACAGTGTAGCTTCGTAAATTGTCATGTCTCCGATCTTTACTTCCTTAACACCCTGCTCTTTCTTCTGATTGAAGTTAAACGTAAGCATATAGCCGGTTCTAAGACCAAAGCGTTCAAGATACTCACACAACTGCCTTTCGCCTTTTTCGTTATAGGAAGGACCGTTCCAGATCTTAAGCTCAACAATAAACTGTTCACCAAGGTAATCTACGATCACATCAGTTCTGAGCTGATCTCGGGTCTGGGCTTCAATGTAGAAGTTACCAGTGCCATTGA
>JAIKWY010000011.1 GCA_024684395.1 Oscillospiraceae bacterium | reverse complement strand
ACGCACCTCTGGTGCACCAGTTGTCACGCCAGTGGCACAGCTGGGCAGCTATGTGCGGATCGGATAAACGCTGAAAGCATCTAAGCGTGAAGCCGTCCTCAAGATAAGATATCCCCCTTTTTGGTAAGACCCCTTGTAGACGACAAGGTTGATAGGTTCAAAGTGTAAGCATGGTGACGTGTTTAGCTTGCGAATACTAATCGGTCGAACACTTTTCCTAATGTTTCCTGAGTTGTTCTCAATCTTTTGCATTCATCTTTGTTCTGTTCTCAGTCGGTGCCGATGGCAAAGAGGTCCCACCCGTTCCCATTCCGAACACGGCAGTTAAGCTCTTTTACGTCGAAAATACTTGGCTGGCGACGGCCTGGAAAATTAGATAGGTGCCGGCATGAATACTGAAAAAGAGTGGAATTTCCACTCTTTTTTAGCATATAAGGGCCATTAGCTCAGTTGGTTAGAGCTTCCGGCTCATAACCGGATGGTCCCGGGTTCGAGTCCCTGATGGCCCATATTGAAACGCCCCTGAGTTCGCTCAGGGGCGTTTTTGTTTTGATTATATGTAATTGATGTATCAGCTAAATCATGATCTTTGTGTGGGTATAAGAAAACCGTCTGACTGATCAGACGGTTTCTATGTTTATATTTACAATACGGCGTCGTCCTGTTAGTTTATAGAATTGACTTTCAAACTCAATTGCTTTCTTCTGGATTTCTTCGGGCGCATCAGGTTTAAGGATGCGTTTACCTGTATAACGCTCCATTTCTGTCCATTCAAGTATTTCTTTCGGTGTTTCCTGCATTATGATTACCTCTTTAGATTGTTTAAAATCAAGGTCTCCACTCCTCCGGTGGTGTCTTGATCTCCGGGCGTCCTACGGTCTCATCATAGACCGATTCATTCGTAAAATCGCCGATACACTGCGCAAATACCACGCACCGCATACCGTCATGCGCACCGGAATTGCACGTCTGTAACGCAATGATCCGGTCGTTGTTGTCCCGGGGCAGATGCCTGTCATCTGCATACCAGACCTGCGCCGTATTGCGGATGTTATTGAGATAATACTGATAGCGGCTGCGGTTCATCCGGATGCAGTTCCAGTACTCGAAATTTGCCCCGATTTCGCCATAAACGACATTCACCGACAGCACCTTATACAGATACCGGTGCGAGAGCGAGGCGATCTCCACATACGGGTGCATCCGCCCCCAGTCGGCGACCTTGTAATTTTTGATGGCGTGCAGCATGGAGCCGTTTGCCTGATTATGTCCATAAACAAGCGCATTGTCGGTGAAATCGAGATCGCAGCGGCAGTCGGCGAAGATCGCACCGGCGCTGCTGGGCTGTCCCTGCCAGTTGTGATCCACATAGAAATTGTTGTTGTCCGTCTGCATGATGGGGTAGTTGACCACCGTATCTTGGATGCGGATCCACCCGATCACGTCGTTGTTGTAATTGTGGTACTCGTTCACCTGATTCATGTTGATGTGCAGTTCGTAGGGCGGGAGGATGAACTTCTCCTCTTCCTCCTCCGGTTCCGTGGGCGGGATCCAGACATAGCTCTCCCGATCCATGACCGGTGGCGTGTTGATCTCCTGCGCAGCGACCGCCTTGGCGGGCATTGTGAACTGCAAGGCAAGGTACAGCATCCACAGACACACCCCGCCGCCGGCAAGCAGCAAAATGCTCAGCGGGATCATCCACAGCTTGCCTTTCCGGCTGTTCTGTTTGGCATCCAATCCGCATCGCTCCTTTCATCATCAAACTGTTTCTTACTATATTATACCACAGTATCCCAGATTCGTCAACCAAAAAACGCCCGGCCTTACGACCGGGCGTTTTTGCGTAAGATTATACAAGAGCCATCTGGTTGGGCTCCTCCAGATCCTTTGCCAGCTTTCCGGCAACGGGGATGTTCCGCACACGGAAGCCTTCGAGCGCTTCGAGGCGTTCGCCGGTCGGCAGTTCGGCGCCGACAACGAGCTGTCCACGCTTGATGTTCATGACCTGCACGCCCTGTGTGGAGCGGGTGGTCTTTTCGGGGATCTGCTCTGTGCTGCACAGGAGCGCACGGTTGCCCGTGGAGCGCAGTAACAGCGAGCCTTCCTCCGACATGTGGAACAGCGCCACGAGCGGGGACTTGTCCGAATACGCACCAGTCAGCTTGCGGCGGTTCGTCTTGGTGGCATAGGCAGACAGCGGCACCTTGGACACCTTGCCGTTTTCATAGACAAACAGCATCGTGCCCATATAATCGCTCGTCATGACCATGCCTGCCACATGCTCGTCCTCGTCAAAGCCGAGCTTGACCGGCACGAAATCGCCCAGTACGCTTGCCTTGGTATCCTCGAAATCAGAAGCACGGCACTTGTAGACCTGTGCCTTGTCCGAGAAGAATAGCAGCTCGGTCTTGTTGGTCGCTTCGCAGGTCACGGTGATGCAGTCGCCCTCCTTGACCTTCTGTTCGCCGCTCATGCGCAGGCTCTGGGGCGTGATCTTCTTGAAATAGCCCTCCTTCGAGAGGAACAGATGCACGGGATAATCCGGTGTATCGTCTTCCTCCGGGAGCTCCTCCTCCTCGCCGACATAGCAGAACATCGTCTTGCGGGGCTGACCATACTTCTTGGCGGCATCTTTCAGTTCGTTTTCAATGATCTTGCGGATCCGCTTCGGATTGGCGAGGATGTCCTCCATGTCCTCGATCTCCGCACGCAGCTTGTCCACATCGGCGATCTTGTTCAGGATGTACTCCCGGTTCAGGTGGCGCAGCTTGATCTCCGCGACATATTCCGCCTGGATCTCGTCGATGGTGAAGCCCTCCATGAGGTTGCGGACAACGAGCGCTTCCTCGGGCGTGGCACGGATGATGGCGATCGCCTTGTCGATGTCGAGCAGGATCTTTTTCAGACCTTCGAGCAGATGCAGCTTGTCCCGCATCTTGTTGAGGTCGAAGAACACACGGCGCTTGACGCATTCTTCACGGAAGGCGAGCCATTCCTCTAAGATTTCCCGGATGCCCATGACTTTGGGCTGGTTGCCGATGAGAATGTTGAAATTGCAGCCGAAGCTGTCCTGCAGGGGCGTCATGCGGAAGAGCTTCTGCATGAGCTTGTCCGGATCGGTGCCACGCTTGACGTCGATCGCCAGCCGGAAGCCGTTCACGTCGATCTCGTCACGGGCATAGCTGACTTCTTTCAGCTTGCCTGCCTTTGCCAGCTCCGTGATCTTGTCCTTGATGGCTTCAAGGGTCGTGGTATAGGGGATCTCGGTGATCTCGATGCAGCCCGCCGCCTTGTCGTAGTTCCACTTGGAGCGCAGCCGGAGCGAGCCTCTGCCGGTGTCATACACACGCCGCAGCTCGGTTTCATCATAGACGAGAAAGCCGCCGCCGGGGAAGTCGGGGCCTTTCAGCGTGGACAGGATGTCATGCGCCGGATCCTTCATCAGTGCGATGCAGGTCTCGCAGAGCTCCACTAAATTGAACGGGCAGATATTGCTTGCCATCGAAACGGCGATGCCCATGTTCGCATTGACGAGCACGGACGGGAAGGTCGCCGGGAGCAGCGCAGGCTCCTGCATGGTATTGTCATAGTTCGGAACGAAATCGACGGTCTCCTTGTCGATCTCGGAGAACAGCGTCTCGCAGATGGGCGCCAGCTTGACCTCGGTGTAACGGGAGGCGGCAAACGCCATATCACGGGAATAGTGCTTACCGAAGTTACCCTTGCTGTCCACGTAGGGATGCAGCAGGCATTCGTTGGCACGGGTCAGACGCACCATTGTCTCATAGATCGCCTGGTCGCCGTGCGGATTCAGACGCATGGTCTGGCCGACAACGTTGGCGGATTTGGTACGTGCGCCGGTGAGCAGCCCCATTTTATACATGGTATAGAGCAGCTTGCGGTGTGAGGGCTTGAAGCCGTCGATCTCCGGCAGCGCACGGGAAATGATAACGGACATCGCATAGGGGAGGTAGTTCTTTTCGAGGGTGTCGGTGATGGTCTCCTCCTGCGTGATGCCGGCATTCTCAAACCAGGCTTCCATCTGGGGCTTTGCCTTTGGCTTGGGGAGTTTTTTCTTTGGCATATCCAAGATCCTTTCAGGGATGGGTTCTGTTTTTCGTACCTTACTATATTAGCATAAACAGGAAGTTTTGTCAAGACATTGCGGAGATCATGCGTGCCCGGCAGGGGATTTTTGTTTCTGGGGGAAGTCTCCTGTATGCCGCCCCCCTCCGCCGCCGTTCGGCGGCACCTCCCCCGTTGGGGGAGGGATAATTGGCGGTGCTGCGCACCTAAAAACCCCGTTTTGTGCCTTCGGCACTTTTTTACAGACTGATGTCTGTTCTCTCCGACAGGCATATCCCTCTCCCTGTCCGCATAGGATGAGACAGAACAACAGAAAGGATGTGCAGAGGATGAAACCAAATCTCAAAGCTGTGACCGAATACCTTCCGCAGGCGGTGCGCAAAAGCATCGAAGCCCTTCCGGAGCCGCAGCAGAACGCCATTCAGGAGATCCGCCTGCGATGCGGCAGACCGGTCGGCATCTACCTGAACGGGCGGGAGCAGCTCCTCACCCCGGACGGCAGTCTGACGCTCCGCAGCGGGGAAGCGCTCATCGCCTCCCGGGATGATCTTGCCCGCAGCTTTCAGGCGGTCGTGTCCTACTCGGTCTATTCCCATGAGCAGGATGTGGCAGAGGGCTTTGTCACGATCCGCGGCGGCTGTCGCGTGGGGCTATGCGGGACGGCGGTGCGGTTCGGCGATACGGTGCAGAATGTCCGCAACATCGCCGGTCTGAGCTTCCGCATCGCCTGCGCCTACCCGGGCATCGCACAGGCGGTCTTTGAGCAGACAGCAGGGCATTCCGTGCTTGTGGCAGGGACGGTCGGTGCGGGGAAAACGACCTTTCTGCGGGATCTGGCACGGCTGACAGGCAACCGCTCCCGCACCGTGATCGTGGACGAGCGTGGCGAGCTTGCCGCCGCCGTCAAGGGGCAGCCGCAGAACGATGTCGGGCTGCTGACCGATGTGATGGACGGCTATCCGAGGGCGGCAGGCATCCTGACGGCGCTGCGGGTGCTGAGCCCTGCCTGTATCGTCTGCGATGAGATCAGCACGCCTGCCGATGCAGATGCTGTTTTACAGGCGGCAGGCTGCGGGGTGCAGTTCCTTGCTTCGGCACACGCTGCGAGCCTGGAAGCACTGCGGGAACGTGGCGTTTTGCAGCCTCTGCTCGATGCGGAGGTCTTCCGGTATGCCGTTCTGCTGCAAAACGGCAAGGTCAGAGCCCTGCGCCGCCTGACAACGGCATGAGACTGCTCGGCATTCTGCTCGTGGCGATCGCCTGTGCAGGGGCAGGCTTTGCGGCAGCGGCAAGGCTCCGCCGGGAGACGATCGCCCTTGAGCGTCTGATCCTGCTGACAGAGAGCGCTGCCGCCTATATCCGCTGTCAGTCGCCGGAGCTCTCCGATCTGTTGCAGCTGTTAGCGGAGGACTGCGGGGAGTTTGGCTTTTTGCGGGAGATCGCCGCAAAGCTCCGCCCGGGTGTGCCGCCGTCGGCGCTCTGGCGGGAGGCTGTGGAGCAGGACTTGGCAGTGCCGGAAGCGGCAAAGGACATCCTGTGCAGCCTCGGCGAGGTGCTTGGCACAACGGACAAGACAGGGCAGCTTGCGGCGCTGGATCTGCACCGGGAACGCCTGCTCCGTGCGGCAGGGGAGAGCCGTGAGCGCAGTCTCCGGCAGGGGAAGCTGTACCGTTCCCTCGGTCTGCTCGGCGGTGCGATGGCGGCGGTGCTGCTGCTCTGAATACAAGAAGCGCAAAATTGGAGGATCATACATGGATATCGACCTGATCTTTAAGATCGCCGGGACGGGCATCATCGTGGCGGTGCTGAACATCGTCCTGAAAAAAGCCGAGCGGGACGAGCAGGCGATGATGACCACGCTGGCGGGGCTGGTCGTGGTGCTGATGCTCATCATCGACCAGATCAGCGCCCTGTTCGACACGGTGAAGGCGGTGTTCGGGCTGTGAGCATCTACACGGCGGCAGGGGCGGGGATCATCGGGTGCATCCTCTGTCTGGTGCTGCGGGAATATCATAAACCGCAGGCGGTGCTTTTGAGCATCGGTGTGAGCCTGCTGCTGCTCATCGGCATCAGCCCGGAGCTGCGGCATATCGTCGTGACGGCATCGGGGCTGTATGCAGAGAGCCGGCTCGATCCGGCGTGCTTCACGATCCTGTGCAGGGCGCTCGGCATCACCTGGCTCACGCAGCTCGGCACGGACATCTGCAAGGACTGCGGCGAGCAGACGATCGCCACGGCGGTGACGCTCTGCGGTCGGATCTTGCTCGTGGGGCTGAGCCTGCCGCTGTTTGGTACATTGGCGGATCTGGTGCTGGAGGTGATGCCATGAAGCGGCTCGGTGTACTGATAGGGCTCGTGATGGCGGTGTTTTTGCTGACAGGTCTGACCGTTCATGCAGAGGAACATGCCGGGGAACAGCTCTCCGGGCTGCTTGCCGATGCGGGTGCGGACGACCTGACGGAGGGGCTTGACCTGACCGATCCGACCACGCTGACGGCGTTTTCGTTCCGGGATGTACTGACATCGCTCGGGACAAAGCTCCGGGATGCGGCAGAAGCGCCGTTGCAGACGTTTCTGCTGCTGCTCGGCGTGATCCTGATGGCAGCGCTTGCCGGGAGCTTGCAGGACAAAGGCGATGCGGCAGGCACCGTCTATCACACCGTATGCGTGCTCTGCGCCGTGACGATCACCGTGCCGCCGCTGAGCAAGGCGTTTGCGGTGTCAGCGGCGGTCTTGCAGCATACGGCGGACTTCACGGCGGCATTCTCGGCTGTCTATGCGGGAGTGATCGCAGCGGGCGGGGGCGTGACCTCGGCGGCGGTCTACCAGAGTGCGATGGCGGGCGGCTGTGAACTGGCGATGGAGATCGCTGCCAAGCTACTGCTCCCGCTGCTGAGCATGTGCATGGCGATGAGTATGGTGGATGCGGTCAACCCTGCCATATCGCTGACAGGGCTGATCCGGCTCCTGCAAAAGGCAGCGGCATGGCTCCTCGGGCTGCTGATGGCGGCGTTCTTAGGGCTGTTGTCTGTGCAGAGCCTTGTCTCCGTTGCCGCCGACAGGGCTGCCACAAAGGCGGCAAAGTACGTCATCTCGGGCTCCATCCCCATCATCGGCGGTGCGGTTTCGGATGCCTATGCTGCTGTCCTCGGGAGCATGGGCGTGCTGCGCTCGGGCGTGGGCTTTGTGGGCATTGCGGCGATGCTCTCGCTTTTGCTGCCGGTGCTGCTGGAGCTGGGGCTGTACCGGATGCTGACAGGCGCAGCGGCGGCGGTCTCCGAGCTCTTCGGAACGGATGCGCTGACACGGCTCTTCAGGGATTTGGAAGCCGTCCTGGCAACGGGTTTTTCTGTGGCAGTGAGCTTTTCAGTGATGTTCGTCTTTTCCACCGCCGTGATGATGCTCATTGGCGGCGGGCTATCGGATTAGGAGGGCGCAATGGAACAAATGAAAGCCGCCATTCTCGGCGCCTGTATGCTGGGGATCGCCGTCGGCATCTGCACGCTGCTCAAGCCGGATAAGGCGCTGGAAGGTCAGCTTCGCTTTGTATTGAAGATGGTGCTCGTCATCAGCCTTGCGGTGCCGCTCTTGCAGCTCCGATTGCCGGAAAATGCCTTCCTGCCGTCAGATACGTCACAACAGGAGACCTACAGCGAAGCCTTTGCAGAGGATATTCTCGAAGAAGCAGAACGGCAGACCGAGAAGGCTTTGCAGGAGCAGCTCGCGGCGGCGGGGATTTCCTGCACGGCGCTTTCGGTCACGCTGCATAGAACGGAGGACGGGCGCATAGACTGCAATGAGGTGAGAGCTGCCTGCAACGATCCCGCAGGCGCCGAGACCGTCCTGCGGGAGGTGCTCGGAAAGGAGGTGAGCATCTGTGTGGAAGAAGCTCTTCCCTAAGTTGGACAAAAAGCAGGTGCAGCTCTATGCCATCGTGATCGCCGGGATCCTCGGCATGGTGTGCATTTTAGGCTCGTCCTTTCTGCCGGAGAAGCAGGAGCCCGCCGCAGCGCCGGAGGATGCCTCACAGGCGGCATACCGGGAGGAGCTCGAATCGCAGCTCACCGGGATGCTCGGAGATATGGCAGGCGTGGGGCGTGTCCGGGTGCTCGTCACGCTCGGCGGCAGCGAGGAATACCGCTATGCACAGGCGGGCGAGCGCACCGTCTCCGGCGACCAGGTGCACAGCAGTACGAGCTATGTAACAGTCGGCGGCTCGGCGAAGGAACCGCTGCTCGAATCCGTCTCCCATCCGGCGATCACGGGCGTGGTCGTCGCCTGCGAGGGCGGCGGGGGCGACCGTGTGCGGGAGGCAGTCTATCAGGCGGTATCCGTCGCCTGCGGACTGCCCTTGAACAAAATCTATGTTACAGAGCTGGGGTGAACCCCGGGAAGGAGCATTGCTATGAAAAAACCATCCATCATCATCGGAAAGCGCCAGATCATCCTGACCTGCCTGACAGCCATGCTGGCGGTGGCAGTCTACATCAACTACTCGCTCTCCCGCACGGAGCAGCTCACGCCCACGGCGGAGCTCGACACCGTGAGCCACTACGGCGATACGGAGTTCGTCAATGCCGAGCCCGAGGAGCAGCCGGTCGCTGCGCCTGCTGCGGAAGCCGATCCGGCAGCGGATTACTTTGCACAGGCACGGCTCGAAAAGACCGTCAGCCGTGACGAGGCTGTCCAGACGCTCCAGATGATCATGGGCGGCGGCGACATCACCGGCGATGAGGCTGTCACGACCGCCCTCGATGCCGTCGCACTCTCCGGATTGATCGAAAGTGAGGGCAATATCGAGTCGCTCATCCGCTCCCAGGGCTTCGAGGACTGTGTGGTCTACCTTGATGGCGGCTCCGCTAAGGTCGTAGTGCGCACAAATGGCTTAGATGCGTCGGATGCGGCGTTGATCAAAGACATTGTACTGAGCGAAGCGGAAATTTCTTCTGAAAATATCAGAATTTTTGAAGTAAAGTAGTTGTACTTTTCTGATTTTTTTGGTATAATAGAAGTAAGGTTGGAAAAGGTATGAAAATTACGTACAAAATTGCCAATCAAAGGCAGAAATGCCATAAACCATCACGAAAGGATGTTCTGTAATGGATAATGTAAAATCTGCTGACCGTACTCTGAATATCTCTGAGGAAGTTCTCTGCCAGGTAGCAGCCCTGGCTGCACAGGATGTCAAGGGCGTTGCATCTCTTCAGTCTTCCCGTTCTGTCAAGAATCCCACCGCAGCACCGGTACAGGTGCAGAACCTCGGCGGTGCCATCTCCGTCAAGGTGAGCCTCATTGTGGACAACGGCGCACAGGCAATGCCGGTCGCAAAGGAAGTGCAGGCGGCAGTCAAGCAGGGGATCCAGGATATGACAGGCGTGACGGCTGTGCATGTGAATGTGGCAGTTGTCGGCATGGAGCCGGAGGCTTAACGGAAAGGATAAGGAAGATCATGACAAAGACCCAGTGCAGAGAAAATGCATTTTTACTGCTGTTTGAGGCATCATTCCGGGACGATCCGCCGGCGGCACTGTATCGCCTTGCAGAGGAAGTTGGCGAGATCGAGGTGAATGACCGTGTCCGTTCGCTCGTGGAGGGCGTGCTCGACCAGAAGGAGGAGCTGGATGCGATCATTGCCGATTACAGCAAGAAGCGTGCCGTCGGGCGTATCCCGAGAGTGAATCTGATCCTGCTGCGGATGGCGATCTACGAGATCCGGAACATCCCGGAGACCCCCGTGAACGTTGCCGTCAGCGAAGCAGTCAATCTGGCACAGAAGTATACTTACCAGGAGGACTCCGCCTTCATCAACGGCGTCCTCGGTGCCTATACACGGAGCCTTCCGCCCCGTGAGGAGACGGAGGCAGCCGAGTAATGGCGTTATACCTCGGATTGGATACCAGCAACTATACGACCTCTGCGGCGCTGTATGACAGCGATACCCACACGGTCACGCAGGCAAAGCAGCTCCTCCCGGTGAAGCCCGGTGAAAAGGGGCTGCGCCAGAGCGATGCCGTGTTCCATCATACCGTACAGCTCCCGGAGGTGCTCGGGCGGCTCACGCTCGGCACCTTGTCGGGGGTCGGCGTTTCCACAAGACCCCGCAGCATCGAGGGCTCCTACATGCCGTGCTTCCTGGTCGGCGAAGGCACTGCCCGGATGCTCGGACAGGCGCTTGGCGTACCGGTCTATCGCACGAGCCACCAGATCGGGCATATCCTTGCGGCACGCTATTCGGCAAAGCTGCCGGTGCGGGCGGAGGCGCCGTTCATCGCCTTTCACGTCAGCGGCGGCACGACGGACTGTGTGCTGTGTGAGCCGGATGATGAACTGCTCCTGCGTATCACGCCCCTGGCGTCCTCGCTTGATCTCAAAGCGGGACAGCTCATCGACAGGGTGGGCGTGATGCTCGGACTCCCGTTCCCGTGCGGCGCTGCGCTCGAACAGCTTGCCGTGCAGAGTACGGCAACATTCCGGTATAAGCCTACCATGCGGGGGGCGGACTGCTGTCTGTCCGGGCTGGAGAACCAGTGCCGGAAAGCGCATGAAGACGGCGAATCGCCCGAAGATACCGCAAAGCGCTGCCTGACCGCAGTGGGTGCTGTGCTCCGTGCCATGACGGATGCCGTTCTGGCAGAGCATCCGGGCTGCCCGGTGCTGTATGCGGGCGGTGTGATGGCGGACATGCTCATCCGGGAGCAGCTTCGCGGGACAGACCGCTATTTTGCCGAGCCTGCCTTCTCCTGCGACAATGCTGCCGGAACGGCACTCTATGCCGCAGCTGTGCAGAAGGGACAGTAGGATGAAAGCATTTACGGTAACAGAGCTCAACCACCATGTGGCGGAGCTCATCAAAGGGGACAAGTCTCTGACGCATATCTGGCTCAAAGGCGAGATCTCCAATTTCAAGGCGCATACCTCCGGGCATCTGTATTTTTCCCTGAAAGATGCAGGCGGCGTTGTCAAGGCGGTGATGTTCCGGAATATGGTGAGCCGGCTGCGCTTCAAGCCGAAGGACGGCATGACCGTGCTGGTCTCTGCCGGCGTGACGGTCTATGAAGCGGGCGGCGTCTACCAGCTCAATGTCTGGGACATGCTCCCCGAGGGCGCAGGCGCCGTGCAGCAGCAATTGGAAGAACGCAAGGAGCGTCTCCGGAAGGCGGGACTTTTTGAGGAATCCGCCAAGCGTCCGCTGCCGGCAAACCCGCAGACGGTCGGGGTCATCACCTCGCCGACGGGTGCAGCCTTGCAGGATATCTTACAGATCATCGGGCGGCGCTGTCCTTCCGTGCGGGTGAAGGTATTTCCCGCTTTGGTACAGGGCGAAGGTGCGCCGGGATCCCTCACAGCGGCGCTGCGCTATGCCGGAACACAGGACTGCGATGTCCTGATCCTTGGCAGGGGCGGCGGTGCGGCGGAGGATCTCGATGCCTTCAACGCCGAGAATGTCGCTTATGCGATCTATGACAGCCCGGTGCCGGTCATTTCGGCAGTCGGGCATGAGACAGATTTTACCATCGCAGATGCGGTGGCAGACCGGCGTGCGCCTACGCCCTCGGCGGCGGCAGAGCTTGCAGTGCCGGATCGATCCCATCTGCATGAGCAGCTCCGGATCGCCGAGCGCGGTCTCCGGACTGCCTATGAAGCGTCGCTCAGCAGACGGCAGCAGCAGCTTGCTGCACTGGAGCAGCGCTTACAGCAGTGCCGCCCGGATCACCGGATACGGTTGCAGGCAGAGGAATGCCGCAGGCTGACACTGCGGATGGAAAAGAGTATGCAGCTTCTCTTAGCCGGAAAGATGGCAGCGTATCAGACGTTACAGGAGAAGCTCAGCCAGCTGGATCCGCTGCGGGTATTGCAGCGGGGCTATGCGGCAGTCTATCATGAAAACGGAGAGCTGCTGTCCTCGGTGAAGGGCACACAGCCCGGTGAGCCGCTGACAGTGCGGCTTGCAGACGGCAGCTTACAGGTAAAGGTGGATACAGTAGATGAATTATGAGGAGCTCATGAAGCGGATCGCTGAGATCACCCGCAGGCTGGAGACGGAGCAGCTTCCCCTGGAGGAAGCCACGAAGCTCTATGCCGAGGGGATGAAGCTGTCTGCGGAATGTCATAAATTTTTAGAGGATGCTGTACTGGCAGTGGAGCAGATCCCGGTGCCAAAGCAGGAAACGGGGGAAGCAGAATGACTGATACCAAGAGCCGCATTGCTGCCTATGCAGCGAGAGTGGAAGAATACATGAACATGCAGCTTGCTGCGATCAAATCACGCCGGGGCGATCTGGCAACGGACGATGTCTTTGCAGCAATGCACCATTCGCTCTCAGCGGGCGGCAAGCGCATCCGTCCGGCACTGATCTATGCCTTCTGCGAGGCTTGCGGCGGTACGCCGGAGCTTGCGGATGCGGCAGCCTGTGCGATGGAGATGTCGCACACGGCTTCTCTGATCTTTGACGATCTGCCCTCCTTTGACGATGACGATCTGCGCCGGAACCAGCCCTCCTGCCACAAGGCATTCGGAGAGGCTACGGCGATCCTTGCCGGCTACGGTCTGATCTGTGCGCCGTTCGAGATCATTGCCGGGGACAAGCACCTTACGGCTGAGCAGAAAGCAGCACTCGTGCGCCTGCTTGCAGCGAATGAGGGCGTGAACGGCATGGTCGGCGGTCAGCTCATGGACAAGCATTTCGAGGAACGTGAGAGCGTGACGCTGGAAGAATTGCAGACCATGTGTCTCGGCAAGACCGGTGCGCTCATCCAGGCATCCTGCGAGATGGGCTGCATCTGCGGCGGCGGCACGGAAGAGCAGATCCGGGCAGCGGGGCAGTACGGCAGAAGTGTCGGTCTGGCGTTCCAGATCATCGACGACATCCTCGACGTGACAAGCACGGAGGAGCAGCTCGGCAAGCCGATCGGCAGCGATGCCGAGGAGAACAAGTTCACATTCGTGAACCTGCTCGGGATCGAACAGGCGAAGCAGAAGGCTGCCGAAGTGTCGGCTCATGCACATGATCAGCTCGGATGCTTTGACGATCCGTCCTTCCTTCATGCACTGGCAGATATGCTGCTTGTGCGGGTACAGTAAGGAGGTGCGGCATGGCGTTTTATAATCCGGTCATTGTTTGCGGCATCATCGGCTGGGGATCCGCCCAGATCATCAAGTTTTTCCTGAACCTGTTCCATAATTCCAGCTTCCAGCTGGAGCGTCTCTACGGCTCCGGCGGTATGCCGAGCTCGCATTCCTCGCTGGTCTGCGCTGCGTTTATCTCCACAGGACGTCTGGTCGGCTGGGAAAGTCCGATCACGGCGGTCATGTTCGTGCTGGCGGCGATCGTCATGTACGATGCAGCCAATGTGCGGCTCGAAGCGGGAAAGCACGCCAAGCAGCTCAACGAGATCATGGAGCGGCTGCTGGCGCTGGACGGCGATATGGATGCCAAAAGCAAAGAATTTAAGGAATTACTGGGTCACACCCCGCTGCAGGTCTTCTGCGGCGCTGTTCTGGGCATTGTGATTGGAGCAGTCTTTCCGTTAGGATAAAGGTAATGGATATGAGTATACAGGATAGAATGCCGGAGCAGAAGGAGTATCGGCTCGCCGATCTTCAGCTCCCGCAGGATCTCAAAAAACTGAGCTACCTGCAATGCGCCCGGCTTGCCAAGGAGATCCGCAGCCTGATGGTGCGCACGATCTCCAAAAACGGAGGACATCTTGCCTCCAATCTCGGCACGGTCGAGCTGACACTTGCACTGCACAGGATCTTTGAGTCCCCGAAGGACAAGTTCATCTTTGATGTCGGTCATCAGTGCTATACCCATAAGATCGTGACCGGCAGATTCAAGGAGTTCCGCACCATCCGCAAGGAGGACGGCATCTCCGGATTCCCGAAGCCGTCCGAATCGCCGCATGATGCCTTCATCTGCGGACACAGCAGCACCTCGATCTCGGTCGCCTGCGGTATGGCAGAGGCGATGCGCCTGAACGGCGATCATCACTATGCCATCGCAGTGATCGGTGACGGCGCCCTCACGGGAGGTCTGTCATTCGAGGGACTGAACAACGGCGGCAAAAAGAAGCTGAGCAATCTGATCGTCATCCTCAATGACAATGACATGTCGATCTCCGGCAATGTCGGGGCGGTTTCCGGCTATCTGCGCAGTATCCGGGAAAGCGAGAGCTATGTCCGCACCAAGCAGGAGATCGAGCGGAACCTGCACAATACCCCCAAGATCGGTGAGCCGACCATCAAGGTGCTCAAACGCACGAAGGACAGCTTCAAGCGGGTGGTATTCAAGCAGGCGACCATGTTCGAGCAGATGGGCTTCGTCTATCTCGGACCGGTGGACGGTCACAACCAGCAGGAGCTCGAAGAGGTACTGCGGACGGCGAAGTGCTATAAATCGCCCGTGCTCATCCATGTGAAGACGGTCAAGGGCAAGGGCTATCTCCCGGCGGAGCTGCATCCTTCGCAGTTCCACGGCGTATCGAAATTTGACATCATGACAGGCAATCCGGAGGTCTCTGGCGATGACTGCTATTCGGCAGTATTCGGCAAGACACTGACGGAGATGGCAGAGACGGATGAACGCATCTGCGCCATTACGGCGGCGATGGAATACGGCACGGGCTTGCAGTATTTTGAAACGGCGTTCCCGGGTCGCTTCTATGACGTGGGCATTGCAGAGCAGCACGCCGTCACCTTTGCGGCAGGTCTCGCAGCCTGCGGCAGATTGCCGGTATTTGCCGTATATTCGACATTTTTACAGCGCTCCTACGACCAGCTCATCCACGATGTGGCGATCGGCGGTCTGCATGTGGTGCTTGCCATCGACAGAGCCGGCATTGTCGGTGAGGACGGCGAGACGCACCAGGGCATGTTCGATGTGCCGATGCTGACGAGCATCCCCGGCACGGTGATCTATTCACCGGCGTGCTATGAGGAGCTGCGCATGTGTCTGCGGCGTGCGGTCTGGGAGGACACCGGTCTGACGGCTGTGCGCTATCCGAGGGGCAAGGAGGGATCTCCGTCTTTCCCGCTGGATGCGCTGAATACGGAGTACACCTATACCGAGGATCCGGATGCGGATCTGCTGCTGATCTCCTACGGGCGTGTCTATGAAGCGCTCTGGGAAGGGCATGAGACATGTGCCCGCAGCGGCTATAAGACGAGCCTGCTCAAGCTGACACGCATCTTCCCGGTGGATGAGGAGCTCGTAGAAAAGGCACTGCGCTACAAGGTCGTGATCTTCTTCGAGGAGAGCAGCGGCTTCGGCGGCATCTCGACGATCTTTGGTTCGCTGCTGGCGCAGTATGGCTTCAACGGGCGTTTTGTACGTGTTTCGGCGGATAATTTCATCCGACATGCATCCGTCAAGTCCTTGCTCGAAAAGGCGGATCTTTCGGAACACGCTGTCTGTCGCTATATTTATGCCTATGGCGAAAAGGGTTGATATCGCACTGACGGAGCGGGGGCTGTGTGCCAGCCGCTCCCGTGCCAAGCTGCTGATCGCAGAGGGCAAGGTGCTCTGCGGGGGCGTCCCGGTGACGAAGCCCTCGGCGCTCGTGGATGACACGCAGGAGCTGACCGTCACGGAGGACATCCCCTATGTCGGACGCGGCGGATTGAAGCTCGCAGGCGCGCTGGAGGTCTTTCCGGTCAGCCTGACAGGCAGAGTCTGCATGGACATCGGCGCATCGACCGGCGGCTTTACCGACTGTATGCTACAGCAGGGCGCTGTGAAGGTCTATGCGGTGGATGTCGGTCACGGACAGCTTGCCGAAAGTCTCCGGGCTGACAGCCGTGTCGTGAATCTGGAGGGCACGGATGTCCGGACGCTCTCACCGGCAGATCTCCCGGGAACACCGGACTTTTGCGGCATCGACGTGTCGTTTATATCGCTCCGGCTCGTGCTCCCGGCGGTGTATGGGCTGCTGTCGGATACGGCGGACTGCATGGCGCTCATCAAGCCGCAGTTCGAGGCAGGGCGTCAGGATGTGGGCAAGGGTGGCATCGTCCGCTCCCGGAAGGCGCACCTGCGGGTGCTGCGGGATGTGCTTGAAACGGCGCAGACATGCGGTTTCGGCATACAGGGCATATGCGTCTCCCCCATCCGTGGCGGCGACGGCAATGCGGAATATCTGGTCAGTCTGACCAAGGGAAAGCCCGCACCGGCGGGAATGCCCGATCTACAGGCGGTCGTTGCGGCTGTGGACGGGCTGAAATAATCGTGATTACCCCCTCATAAGAGGGGCATGAAAATGGCAGGTGTTAGTATGTTACGTTTTGCGATCTATCCGAATTTCCAGAAGAAACACGCACTGTCCTGTGCCGTGGATGTCTGTCAGAGGCTCCATGCACTGGGCGGTGAGGTTTTTGTAGACCTCGCCTACCGGAAGGAATTTTCCGGGCTGCGGTATCTGCAATACGGCGAGTTTACGGAGCTGATGGAGCGGGTGGACATTGTGATCGCCATCGGCGGCGACGGTACCATGCTGCGCTGTGCCAAGGAAATGATCGGTTCCTCGGCGGTGCTGCTCGGCATCAATACGGGACACCTCGGCTTTATGGCGGGTCTGGAGACGGACGAGCTCGACCAGCTCTCGAAGCTGTTCGACGGCGAGTACTTCCTCTCGGAGCGCATGATGATCGAGGGCGAGCTCTGCGGCAGCGGACCTGTGGGACACTTTACGGCGCTCAATGACATCGCTGTGTCGGGGCTGTACGGGAAGGTGTTCAACTTCTCCGTCTTTGCGGATGATATACTCATCGGACGGCACCGTGCGGACGGTGTGGTCTGCTCCACGCCGACCGGTTCCACAGCCTATGCGCTGTCGGCAGGCGGACCGCTGATGGAGCCGGAGCTCTCGTGCATCGAGGTGACGCTCATCTGCCCGCACTCGCTGTTCAACCGCCCGATGCTGCTCTCGTCGGACAGACGCCTGACCATCCGGCATGAAGCGCCCGAGGAGCGCCGCATCTGCCTGAGCGCCGATGGCGAGGAGCCCATCCCGTTCCCGGCGGATGCCACTTTGCAGATCCGCCGCTCCCGCCATACCGTCAAGCTCATCAGCCCGGGCAAGACGAGCTTCTACGACGCCGTGAGCCGCAAGCTCATGCTGTCCATCAAGGGCTTCTGATGATCACGCAGGAAGTGACGGCGGCAGAGCTTGCCGCATGGAAGCAGCTCTGGGAGGAACATGCCGCTGCCATGTGCGAGAACCGCATAGACGGCACGGCGCTCGATGCGTATTTCCGTGAGTCCTACCATCCGGATGCCGTTGCGCCGGATGTGTTCCGGGATGTTGTTTTCCGGAATGCACAGGAGCAGACGCCGGAGCCGGATATTGCTGTGTACACGCTTCCGGGCGGCGTTTGGGTGGGCATCGACAGGGTGTCCGGCTATTTTCATGTGGAGTGCGAATACATGGCGAAGGCAGTGCCGGTCTGGGACGATCTGTTTCTGCACAGGGGGCTGGATCGGCAGGATCTTGCCAATTATGTCGTGACGGGGCAGTATCTGCAATTGCAGCAGCACAGGGGTGAAATATGAAAAACGCAAGACAAATGGAGATCCTCGAGATCATCCGTACCAATATCGTCGGCAGCCAGGATGTTTTGCAGGAGCTGCTCCGGCAGAAGGGCTTTCCGGTCACGCAGGCGACCATCTCCCGTGACATCCGGGAGCTGAACCTCATCAAAAAGGCGGACAGCCAGGGCGTTTATCGCTATGTGCTGCCGGATACGCCGATGCCGCACACCGACCTGTTCTCCGGGAACGTGCTGTCGGTGGACTATGCCGGCAACACGGTCGTGCTCAAATGCCGCAGCGGTACGGCACAGGCGGTCTGCACGGTGCTGGATGATGTGCCCCGCCCGGACGTGGTCGGGACGCTTGCCGGAGACGATACCATTTTCGTGCTCATCCGGACGACCGAGCAGGCAAAGCGCTTTGCGGCGGAGATCCATCAGAAAATTCAGGACAGGTGAGAACATGCTGGAAGAGTTGTACATCGAAAATTTGGCAGTCATCGAGAAGGCGTGCATCGGCTTCGGGCACGCTTTTCATGTGTTCACAGGTGAGACAGGCGCCGGTAAATCCATTTTGATCCACGGCATCCAGGCAGTTCTGGGACAGCGTGTCTCCAAGGACTGGGTGCGCACCGGCTGTGAGCGGGCGACCGTCACGGCGCTGTTTACGGGGCTTTCGGATGAAATCATGGAGCTGCTGGCGGAGATGGCAGTCTCCTGCGATGAACGGCAGGTGACGCTCACCCGTGAGATCCGTGCGGACGGCGGCAGCATCGGGCGTATCAACGGCAGAACAGCGTCTGTTTCGGCGCTCCGGGAGATCGGAACGCTCCTCATCTCCATCCACGGTCAGCATGACAACCAGATCCTGCTCTCGCCGGAGCATCACTTGCAGGTGCTCGATGAATTCGGCGGAGATCCGACGTTTTTAGAGGCATACCAGAAGGCGTTCCGGCAGCTCCAGACGACCGCAAGGGAGCTCGGCCGCCTGAAAAAAGAGGATCAGTACCGCCGTCAGAGAAGCGTGCTGCTCCAGCGGCAGATCAGCGAGATCGGTGCGCTGCATCTGAAACCTGACGAGGAGGACGCCCTCGAAACGGCGCTCATGCAGGCGGAGAACGCCGAGCGCATCCTCTCCGGGATGAACGGCGCCGCCGGGATGCTTGCCGCAGACAGCGAGGAATCCGCTGTAGAGCAGATCCGTGGTGCGATGCAGCTCCTGCGGGAGATCGAGGATGTGGCACCCGATACGGATGCCCTGACCGAGCGCATGAAGGCGTGCATCATCGAGCTGCGTGACATCGCCGAGGAGCTGACGGGGCTGGCGGAGGATGTTGTCCTTGATGAGGAAAAGACCCAGAAGCTGCGGGCAAGATACCATGCCATCGGCGTGGTGAAGAAGCAGTTCTTCTGCGACTTTGACGAGCTCCTGAAGCTCTATGACAGCGCCTGCGCCGAGATGGAGACCATGCAGACGGACGATGACAAGATCGCAGAGCTCGAAGCCCAGAAGGCAGCGCTCCTGGCTGAGGTCACGGAGAAGGCGAACGCCCTCTCGGACTACCGGGAGGAGGCAGGACGGCGCTTTGTGGAGCGTGTGACGGAGGAGCTGCGATTCCTCGATATGCCGAATGTCGTGCTGAGCGTGGAGCATGAAAAGGGCAAGCTGACCATTCAGGGGCGGGATTCCGTGACCTTCCTGATCTCGGCGAACAAGGGCGAGATCCCGAAGCCCATCTCCCGTATCGCATCGGGCGGTGAGCTGTCGAGAATCATGCTGGCACTGAAGGCGGTCATTGCCGACCGCGACAGCATCCCGACGCTGATCTTCGACGAGATCGACACGGGCGTTTCCGGCAAGGCAGCGCAGAAGATCGGCATCAAGCTGCGGGAGATCAGCCGGAGCCGTCAGGTGCTCTGTGTGACGCATCTGAGCCAGATCGCCGTGATGGCGGACACGCAGTTCATGATCGAGAAGCATGACGAGAACGACCGCACCGTCACGCAGGTACACAAGCTTGACTTCGAGGGCAGAGTACAGGAGATCGCCCGCATCATGGGCGGCGACAACCCGAGCGAGCTGATGCTCCAGAATGCCCGTGAGGAGCTGAAACGAGTACAGGAGGTACACAATGGAACCGCATGAATACGTGGTACAGGACATCCGGGGCGAGTACGCCTTCCTGATGCAGACAGATACGGACAACGCCGAGCCCTTTCAGGTGGCGCTGGCACTGCTCCCGCCGGAAACGGACATCGGGACACGGCTTTCCGGGATGATGGGAATGTTTGAAATTGTCTGAAAAAGATATGACAAGGGCAGGAAAGATCCTGCCCTTATTTCATTCTATGGTAATATGATGTGATAATTGGTAGAAAGTTGATATAAAATTGAGAAATGTATTGTTAGATGTATTGCTTTTTTCGTGGAAATGTGATAACATATAGAAAAGATGATCCGATGGGGGATATCTAAAATGGGGGTGCATTTATGAAAATGATAAAAAGAATCACAGCGTTCCTTTGTGCAGCGGCACTCGCTTTACCGGCGTTATCTGCTGCCGGTATCAATGCGAATGCAGCGACGAATGTCACGCTGTCTCCGGAGTCGATCTATCCGATCAATGACGGTGTGTTCGAGGGGTGGGGTACCTCACTCTGCTGGTGGGCAAACCGCGTCGGCTATTCCGATTCGCTTGCACAGCAGACGGCGGATGCGTTCTACGGGCCCGATGGCCTGCGCCTGAACATCGCCCGTTTCAACATCGGCGGCGGTGATAACCCGGACCATCACCACATCACCCGTACTGACTCCAATATGCCCGGCTATACCAACTGGAACGGCAGCTCTGCGACCTATGACTGGTCGAAGGACGCCAACCAGCGCAATGTGCTGCTGCGTGCCATCAAGGCTTGCGGGGATGACATGATCGTGGAGATGTTCTCCAATTCTCCGCCTTACTATATGTGTAAATCCGGCTGCTCTACCGGTAACCAGAATCCGGGTGCGAACAACCTGAAGGACGACTGCTATGACGATTTTGCAGAGTATCTCGCTGAGGTCTGCGACCATTACGAGAAGGTCTGGGGCGTCAAGGTACAGAGCGTCGAGGCGTTCAACGAGCCCTATACGAACTTCTGGGGGGCAAACAGTGCCAAGCAGGAGGGCTGTCACTTCGATATCGGCAACTCCGAATCCACCATGATCATGGAACTGCAAAAATCCATGAGAAAGCGCGGCTTGAATGACGTGCTGATCGTCGGCACGGACGAGACCTCGATCGACACGCAGATCGACGCGTTCAACAAGCTCTCCGGCGATGCAAAGAATGCCATTTCCCGTATCGATACACATACCTACGGCGGCTATAAGCGTGAGGAACTGCGCAACACAGCCATCGCAGCAGGTAAGAACCTCTGGATGAGTGAGGTGGACGGCGGTTCTACAGCCGGCACGAATGCAGGCGAGATGGGCTCTGCTCTCTGGCTTGCGGAGCGAATCAATATCGATATGAACGGCCTGAATCCTTCCGCATGGATCATCTGGCAGGTCATCGACAACCACATTTCTTCGGTCGGCATGAACGGCAACAAGGATAAGGGCATGGTCAATACGCAGGGCGGCTTCTGGGGCTGCTGCGTGGCAGATCATGACAACAACAAGATCATCTATACCAAGAAGTACTATGCTTTCGGCCAGTACACCCGTTACATCCGTCCGGGCATGATCATGCTCAGGTCCGGCAGCAATGTCGTGGCTGCGTATGATCCGGCAGCTGGCCAGGTCGTGATCGTGGCCTTCAACAAGGACGGTAATTCGAGTGATCTGAATGTGGATCTGTCCGCATTCCAGTCCGTAGGCGAGACCGCACAGGTCATCCGCACCAGCAATTCGGAGAACTGGAAGGAACTCAGTCCCGTGGCACTGAACGGCACACGCCTGAGCACCTCTCTTGCAGGGCATTCCGTCACGACCTTCATCATCGACGGCTGCGGCGGCAATGCCGGTACCGGTCTCCAGCTCGAGGAATCCCAGCTTTCCGGCTCTGATGCATGGAACAACGGTTCTGAAAATGATTACCGCAAGGCATTTGACGGCGATACATCGACTTATTTTGACGGTGTTGGTGCTGGCTGGGTGCAGGCGGATCTTGGCGCAGTCTATGAACTGAGCTCGATCGCATATTGCCCCCGCAAGAGCTATGAATACCGCATGACAGATGGCTATTTCGAGGTTTCTACAGACGGCGTGAACTGGAAGACGGTGCATACTGTCACCTCCAAGCCTACCTTCGGGATGCACACCGTGCGCCTGAAGAGCGATGATGCCAAGGCACGCTATGTTCGCTACGCCGTACCTGAGGGCAGGCCGCAGAATTCCGACAATCCGGATGATGTCTATTGCTGCAATATCGCAGAGATCCGTATCAACGGCAAGCTGAGTGTGAAGGACAATTTCGACAAGCTCACACCTGTCGCCACCTCCGGTTCCAACTCCTGGAAGGACCAGGCGGATTATAACTACACCAAGGCTTTTGACGGCAGTACCGGCACATTCTTCGATGGTGTCGGCGCTGGCTGGGTTCAGGCAGATCTTGGTGAAAGCTATGATCTGCGTGCCATCGGCTATGCAGCCCGCAGCGGCTATGAGCCTCGTATGGTAGACGGCTACTTTGAAGTATCTGAGGATGGTCAGAACTGGCAGAAGGTGTACACTGTGAGCGGAACGCCTTCGAGTTCGATGCAGTACACGATCCTGCCGGAGGGCCAGACAGCCCGCTATGTACGTTATGCAGTTCCGGACGGCAAGCCGAATAACGGCGTGAATTCGGACGATGTCTATTGCTGCAACGTTGCAGAGCTCGAGTTCTATGGTCTTCCCGTCAGCATTGTGGTGCCGCCGCTTGCAGGCGATCTCAACACGGACGGCGCTGCCGATCTGATCGACCTCATCACCCTGCAGAAGTTTATCCACGGTATCGGCGAGCTCCCGGACGAAGCGGCTGCCGACCTGATGCAGGACGGCGTGATCGACGTATTCGATCTGGCGATGCTCAAATGGCTGCTGTTACGGAAATAAACAGAAAGCCCCCCGCATCTTGGCTGATGCGGGGGGCTTGTCATTTTAGGAAACGGGAAAATGGCATAGAAAACGGCAAAACCGCACCCGATCATGCGGGTGCGGCTTTGTGCAATATGGGAAAGTCGCTTACTTCTTTACGTTGAAAGCGCCCATGCCCGGATAGCATGCAGATGCGCCGAGCTCT
>JAIKWY010000089.1 GCA_024684395.1 Oscillospiraceae bacterium | reverse complement strand
GCATCCTGCCTCATCCACGGTCGGAGTCCCTAAAGCGGCTGCGGTGCGGTCGGTTTTCATCTATGACCGACACTACTCGTCTTCGTGCAACATCCTGCCTCATCCTCGGTCGCAGCACCGCCAAAAATTCCGCCCCCCATCGGGGGGAGGTGCCGCCGAACAGCGGCGGAGGGGGGCTTGCAGGGACTTCCGAAAAAACAGAACACCCTGCCGCAAAACACAGCAGGGTGAAGCCATTTTACTTGATATAGACTCTCTTCATGATCTGCGGAGCGAGCGGCTTGTCGTTTCTGCCGGTGGGCGTGCAGGCGATCTCGTCCACGACCTCCATGCCCGATACGACCTTGCCGAAGGCGGCATACTGACCGTCCAGATAATTGGCATCCGCATGCATGATGAAGAACTGGGAGCCTGCGGAATCCGGATCGGCAGCACGAGCCATCGAGAGGACGCCTCTGGTATGCTTCAGGTCGTTCTTCACGCCGTTTGCGAGGAACTCGCCCTTGATATGCCAGCCCGGACCGCCGGTGCCGGTGCCGAGCGGGCAGCCGCCCTGGATCATGAAGCCCGGGATGATGCGGTGGAAGGTCAGACCGTCATAGAAACCCTCCTTCACGAGCTTCTCGAAGTTCTCGCAGGAGATCGGTGCGATGTCGGGATACAGCTCGATCTCGATCTGCTTGCCGTTGTCCATTTCAATTACTACCATTGTATTTTCCTCCAAATATAATAATACATTTTCAAAAAGTATAAGATGCGGGTGCAGGGCGGTCACCGCCCTGCCGAGGGTGGTTTAGGAGGTACTAGGAGTCCCTCCTAAGTCGGCGCAAGCCGACAATCATTTATACTTTTAATAGAGCTCCACCGTCTCCACATCCTCCTTGGTGATCGTCACAAGATCCTTGTCCGTGACGGAGACCATCGTTGCGATGCGGTTTGCCTGGTTGGTGAGCGTCTTTTCAAAGAAGTTGCGGGCATCACGGCCGTTTGCAAAGCCGGGAAGATCCTCCTTGCGGGCCACACGATCCTCAAAGAAGCGTGTCACGATCTCCTTTGCCTCATCCGTCAGCTCAAAGAACGACTTGGAGCAGATGCCGTTGAAGATGCCGACCAGCTCCTCTGCGGAATAATCCTCGAAGAGGATCTGCTTGTTGAAGCGGGAGCGCAGGCCGGGGTTGGAATCGAGGAACGCCTCCATCAGGTCGGTATAGCCTGCCACGATGACAACGAGGTCGGAACGGTTGTCCTCCATCGCTTTCAGCAGCGTGTTGACAGCCTCCATGCCGAAGTCGTTCGAGCCGGTGTTCGCCGTCAGTGCATATGCCTCGTCGATGAACAGCAGACCGCCCATCGCACTTTCCACGACCTTCTTGGTCTTCATGGCTGTCTGTCCGACATAGCCGCTGACCAGTCCCGAACGATCCACCTCGACCAGATGTCCCTTGCTCAGCACGCCGAGCTTCATGTAGATCTTGCTCAGCAGACGGGCAACGGTCGTCTTGCCGGTACCGGGATTGCCCGAGAATACCATGTGCAGCGAGACCTGTGCCTGCGGGAGACCTCTCTCCTCACGGAGCTTGTGGACCTTCAGCAGGTTGATGAGGCTGTTGAGATCCTCCTTGACCTTGCCGAGACCGACCAGACCGTTGAGGTTCGCCAGCAGATCTTCGAGGGACTCCTCCGGCTCCTCCGGCTGTGCAGGTGCTGCCTCCGGATCGGGATCGAGCACGGTCTCAAGCTGTTCATTGGATGCAGGCGGCGTATCTTCCTTCTTCTCCTCCTTCTTGGGAGCAGGCACATAGGCAGGCGTCTCCATGCGATCCTCCGGATTGTCAGGAAGCGGCGGCGCAAAGGGATTGATACGAGCGTGCTTCATCTTCTTCCAGGTGCGGAGGTATGCCGCACGGTAATTTTTCAGCCGGAGCATGAGGGTCGCCATCGCCTTGGTCTGGCGGTCGTCATACTGACCGTCATGGGTGATGAACTCCAGACCCAGCTCATCGAGGAAGTCGAGCAGCAGCAGCGAGGTGCTGCCCTGTGCGGCGTCGTTCTGGATATCCGCATTGATGAACACGGTCAGCAGCGCCAGCACGGTATCGAAGATGGCATCCGCCGAGATGCGGTGCTCCTCGACAAAGCGCACAACATAGTCCTTGGTAAGGGAAAAGCCGAGGCAGTCGTTGATGATGTCCACCTCGTAATCCTTGATATTCCGGTCACTGTCGGCGATGTAGAGCATGAATTTCATGATGGCGAACTGTGCATAGTCACGCAGCGGCATATGTGCGCCCTTGACTTGCAGACCCTGCCGTTCATACTGGTTGCTCAGGTCATAAATATACTGTAAAACATCGTTTCTGGATCTCGCCAATTGTTTCAACTCCTATCCTTCAGGATACGGGCAGTCTGAACATACCCTCCTATCATTATACCAAATCGGGGCAAAAAAGGCAAGGGGTTTTTGAAAATCTCTGAAAAAAGATAGGGCAGTCTGTCGGAGCCAGTCATATCCTGCCTGACTTTGGTAAAAATGTCTGCAAAAATTGCCGGAAGAGCTTGCAATTCTATGCAGAGTGTGGTATAATAGAGGCAATGCCACACAAAGGCCGCCTGACGGCTCAGCACACCATCTGCTTGCATCTTTTCCGCCAGATTGCCCATAAGCTCCTTGCCATACAGCAAGTATGGCTGCGTCCCTTCTGAACAACCTGACGAAAAATCTGTCTGCGCATCTGATGCGCTGTCCTTTGTGTGGAATTGCCTGATAGAACCTGCCCGCAGCAGGGCATACCCCGGAGGGAGGAACGACCGTGAAGAAATTATGCGCCATACTGCTGCTCTTTGCCATGCTCACGGCAATGACAGCCTGCAAGAAGGACAGCTCTGCCGATCCCGTGACGGAGACCGTCAGCTATGCGCTTTCCGGCACCTATAAGATCGTGCAGTACACAGAGGGCGGTCAGATCTATGACATCAAATCCCGTGGTCTGACCAATGTCAGCATCCACTTCAACCCGGACGGCACCGGCGTCATCAACGGCAAGGACGGCGATGCGGCATTCACCTACACCGAGACCGAGATCACCACGGCATCGGACAACAGCACCATGAAGCTCCGGCAGCGTGACGGCAAGATCTTCGTCATCCAGAATGTGGACGGCGTGGATCACACCATGATCTTCCAGTGAGGGGCGCCATGAAAACGAAGGAACAGATCCTTGCCGGGCACCCGCTCGATGCAAGGTACAGCGCCGCCGCAGAGCTGCTCTGGGAGTCCGGTCTGACCCCGGAGGAGCTTGGCGCCGATGACGATGAAGATGAGGTACTGACCCCGGCGGAATTTGCAGAGCGGCTGCAAAACGGCTATGCGGACTACATCGGCGATTCCTACGGCTTTTACCACGACGGTGAGCACCTGACGGACGAGCCGGTCATCCTGACCGAGGAGGACGTCCGCCGCTATGTCGGGGTCTATCCCTATCTTGTCTGGCGGAACAGAGATTGACGCTGTACGCCATTTTTAGGACAGTATCCATAATAAACAAAATCAAAGACAGGAGGTTTTTTATGAAGCTCATGCACCTTTCGGATCTGCATCTGGGAAAGCGCCTCAACGGCTTTTTCCTGCTGGAGGATCAGCAGAACATCCTCGATCAGATCCTGCACATCGCAGATGCCCGGAAGCCGGACTGCGTTCTGATCGCCGGCGACATCTATGACCGTCCCGTACCGCCTGCCGAGGCAGTCACGGTGCTGGACAGCTTTCTCAATGCCCTTGCCGAGCGGGAGCTGCCCGTTCTGCTCATCAGCGGCAACCATGATTCCGCCGAGCGCCTCGCCTATGGCGGACGCATCATGCAGAAGAGCGGGGTCTACCTCTCGCCGGTGTATGACGGCACCGTGGAGCCCGTGACGCTGACGGATGCCTATGGCGAGGTGCGCTTCTACCTGCTGCCGTTCCTGCGTCCGGGCGATGTTCGCTCCCGCTTCCCGGAGACCGTGATCGGCAGCTATCAGGATGCTGTCCGCACGGCGATCGACGCCATGCACATCGACACATCCGTCCGCAATGTGCTGATCACCCATCAGTTTGTGACAGGCGCACAGCAGGGCGGCTCCGAGGAGATCATCGTCGGCACGGCGGAGAGCATCAGCGCAGACGTCTTTGCAGGGATCGACTATACGGCGCTCGGACATCTGCATCTGCCCCAGACCATCGGCAGCAGCATCCGCTACTGCGGCACGCCGCTGAAATATGACTTCGAGGAATGCGGACAGGAGAAATCCGTCACGTTCGTCACCCTCGGCGAGAAGGGGACAGCGCCCGTCATCGAGACAGTGCCGCTCACGCCGAAGCGGGATATGCAGATCCTGCGGGGGCGTTTTGATGAGCTGATGGAGATGGAGCGTTCCGACAATTACATCAAAGCCATTCTGACGGACGAGGACGAGATCCCCGATGCCATCGGCAAGCTGCGGACGCATTTCAAGAATATTATGATGCTCGACTATGACAACATGCGCACCAACGCCGAGCCTGTGCTCCGGGCGGTGAGCCAGCGGCAGAAAACGCCCATCGAGCTGTTCAACGACTTCTATGAAGCCTTCAACGGACAGGGGCTTTCGGACGAGCAGCGGGACATCCTTGCCCCGCTCATCAAGGAGATCTGGGAGGGAGAAGCATGAGACCGCTCACACTGGAAATGTCCGCTTTCGGACCATATGCGAAAAAGACCGTTCTCGACCTAGACTCACTCGGCGAGCGTGGTCTGTACCTCATCGCCGGTGATACAGGTGCCGGCAAAACGACCATCTTCGATGCGATCACCTATGCGCTCTACGGCAGACCGAGCGGCGCTTTCCGGACGGCAAAGCTCCTGCGCTCGCAGTTTGCCGAACCGGGCACCAAGACCTATGTCAAGCTCGTTTTTGCCTACCAGGGCATCGAGTACACCGTCCGCCGCTCGCCGAGCTACATGCAGATGAAAAAGCGTGGCGAGGGCATGACCGAGAAGAAAGACGAAGCCGAGCTCAGCTACGGCAGCCGCACGATCACCGGTGTGCAGGCGGTCAATGAGGAGATCGAACGCATCATCGGGCTCGACCGGGAGCAGTTCACCCAGATCGCCATGATCGCACAGGGCGATTTCCTGAAGCTGCTGATGGCGAATACGAACGAGCGCACCCCCATCCTGCGCAAGATCTTCCGGACAGAGAAGTTCCTCGACCTGCGCATCCGCTTACAGGAGCAGTTCCGGGATCTGAAACGGGATTACGAAGCCTCCGGCGAGAGCATGAAGCAGCTCATCGGCGACATCCACATCCCCGAGGGCGAGGCGTTCCAGGCGGAACGTGCGCAGCGGGACGAGCTCGGCATGACCGATACGGATGCCCTTGCGCTGCTCGACAGGATCCTGACGCAGGACAATGCGCAGTATGCCGTTTTTGAGCGTGAGAAGGACGAAGCCGAGCAGCAGCTCACACAGGCGGTGAAGCAGCTCGAGATTGCGGATCAGACGGACAAGGATCAGAAGGCGCTGGCGCTCTTGCAGACGCAGATCGACGGCGACAACGCCGCTTTAGAGGGGCTTGCAGTGGAATTTGAAGCGGCAAAGGCAAAGGAGCCGGAAGCACAGAAGCACCAGAACGACGCCGCTGTCATCGAGCAGCAGCTCCCGCAGTATGATGAGCTCCTCGATCTGGAGAAAAAGATCGCTGACCATGATCTGGAGCTTTCCCGGCAGATCACTGCTGTTCAGGCGGCGCAGGCAACACTTGATCATCACCGCAACGAGCTTGCGGAGTGCCAGAAGGAGCTTGCCGGACTGGTTGACGCTGATACAGAGCTGGTGCAGTGCCAGCAGCAAATGCAGCAACTCACCGATCGTGAGAAGGAGCTTGCCGCCTTGCAGCAGCAGGAAACAGATGTCCGTCAGGCGGCAGCCTCTTTGCAGAAGGTAGAGCAGGAATATCAGGCAGCGGAGCAGTCCTGCCAGAAGGCCGCCGAGCGTATCGAAGCCGTCAAGCAGGAGATCGACCGGCTGCGCAGTTTGCAGAAAAAGCTGGAGGAAAGTCCGGCGGCTGTGGAAAAGCTGAAAGCCGAACAGGATTCGCTCATGCTGCAGCTCGCCCATATCAAGAAGATGATGCAGCTGCATAAGGAACTGACACAGCTGCGGCGTGACAGCGCCCAGGCACAGACCGCACTGCGTGCAGCAGAGGGAATGTTCCAGACGGTGGAACATAACTATGAAAAGAGCTACAAGGCGTTTCTGGACGAGCCGGCAGGTATCCTTGCGGAAAAATTGGAAGAAGGAAAGCCCTGCCCGGTCTGCGGCTCACTTTCCCATCCCGTGCCTGCCAAGCGTACCGGCATGACCGAGGAACAGCTGGAGCGGGAAAAGCAGGCGGTCGAGGAATATCGTCAGAGCAAGGATGCGAAAAAGAGCGAAGCAGATGCGCTACGGATCAGTCTGGATTCGCATGAGACACAGATGGAGGAGGAGCGCAAGGCCGTGCTCCCAGACTGTGTTCCAGATGAGCTCGGCGCAGCGCTGTCTGCCGAAAAAAAGCGTCTGGAGCAGGAACTTGCCCGCAATGCGAAGGAGCTTGCCGAACAGCAGGAGCTCGTTGCCCAGCTGGAGCAGACGAAGAAGCAGCTTGCCAAGCAGGAAGCGCTGCTCATCGGCCTGACCGCCGATCATAAGACGGATTCCGAGCAGTTACAGGCCAAGCAGACGCTCTACAACACCCTCAAGGGTGCTGCCGAGGAGAAGCAGAAGGCACTGTCTGAGCAGATCCGTGTTAAGCTCGGTGAGATCGACGGCGATCCGGCAGCAGTGATCCGGACGGCGTTCTCTGCCGTTCGGAAAGAGTGCAGCGTTGCCAATGATGAGCTGGCAAAGGCAGAGGAAAAGCAGCGGCGCAAGGCGATGCTCTCGCAGCGGCTCCCCGAAGTACAGAAGCAGGTCGAAGCGGCCGTTTCTGCGCAGCAGCAAGCTGTGAACGATCAGACAGCCTGCCAGACGGCGCTCGAGGCATTGCAGCAGCAGCTGAATTCCCAGAAGGAAAAACTGCCCTATCCGGACAGAAAAACCGCTGCGCAGGAGATCGCACGGCATAAGGCGGAAGCCGCCCGCATCCGTGAGGAGATCAATGCCAAGGAGAAAGCCCGTGCCGATGCCAAGGAGCAGCTTGCGAAGAAGCAGGGCGAAGCCAAGAACCTGACCGAGCAGATCGCCGCCCGTCCCACTGTGGATGTTCCGGCGCAGCAAACGGCGAAGGAGCGTGCGGAAAAGGCAAAGGCAGAGAGCGACGAGAAGCTCAAGATCCTGCACACCCGCATCGCCCGCAACAAGGAGCTGAAAACGCAGATCCACGAGCTCGGCGGAAAGATCTCCGAGAAGCTGCGGCGCTATCAGCTGACCAAGGCACTTGCCGAGACCGTCTCCGGCAGGATCGCCGGCAAGGAGAAGGTGGACTTAGAGGTCTTTGTCCAGCAGATCTATTTCGACCGCATCATCGTCCGTGCCAACCAGCGGCTGCGCATCATGACGGACGGACAGTACACGCTCCAGCGGCGTGAGGAGAAGAAGGTCGGCGGCGGCAAGGACGGTCTCGAACTCGATGCCATCGACCACTGGAACGGCACACGCCGCAGTGTGCGGACGTTCTCCGGCGGTGAATCCTTCATGGCATCGCTGGCACTGGCGCTGGCGCTCTCGGAGGAGATCCAGTCCGATGCAGGCGGTATCCGGCTCGACAGCATCTTCATCGACGAGGGCTTCGGCTCGCTGAGCGAACGTGCGCTCCAGCAGGCGATGAAGGCGCTCTCCGATCTTTCGGCGGGCGATCGCCTTGTCGGCATCATCTCGCATGTGGCAGATCTCAAAAACAAGATCGACAGGCAGGTCATCGTGACCAAGGACAGGAACGGCGCCAGCACGGTCAACATCCGTACATAAGATCGGCTCCGCCTGAACAAGGAGGATGTTTATGAAGTGCAGAAACGTGATCGCTGCGGCTGCGGCACTGTGTCTGGCGGGAGGTACTGTCTGCTTCCCGCTGCCGTCGGGGGAGAGCATGGCTGTCCGTGTCTCGGCGACAGATCCGGCGTGCAGGGACATTGATCCCTTGCAGTATACCTATGAGATCTACCCGCTCGTGGAGCCCTTCAATGAGTATTTCTATGTGAAGACGGACAATCCGAACCCCGAGTCGTTCCGGTTTGCCGATCATGATTCCCCCTATTCGGAGACCTCCGTCATCGAAGCAGTCGATGCGGTCTATGCCGATGTGGAATATGAGGATGATTCCGTCCGGCGGGTGAACGGCGGCTATCTCTTCAAAAGCTTCTCGACCAACGGCGGCAAGGTCACGCTGCAAGTGCAGGAGAGCATCACAAAAGCCGAGTTCAACACGGAGATCTACGGCACCCCCGAGCCCGAGAGCACGGGCTATTCCCCCTATCACGGGATGCCTGTGGGCTCATATAACCAGTACCATGACGGCGGCTGGTCGTATTCGATCTTAGGGTATTACAGATGGACAGACTCCGACATCACTTTCACGCTGCCGGCGCTTTGTGATGACTGCGACTATCTGATCGAGCAGTATGCCAAGGGCGAGGATTTCTTCACGGATATGGATGCCGTCCAGAGCGGCTTCTCTTCGATCTGTCTCTACAGCGGCTCCTATATCCGGGGTGAGCTCTACCGCTCCGGCAACCGTGACTGGCACCTGACGCCCGGTGCCCATGTTGACCAGAGCTTCTACATCTACAGCCCCTATAGCCGGAAGGATAACAAGTCCCTCCTGGCGTCTGCGCTGTATCCCTACCGCTATGACTCCCTCGGCTTCCCGGGTATGATGGGAAAAGTGTCCTCCATCCTGAGCGACAGATCCAGCTATGAATGGAGCAGCACCAGCCACGCCTATATCAACGTGACCTATGACGGCGTGACCAAGAGCTATGGCGGCGCCGGACACGGCGAAGGGCAGGGCATCAGCGCCGACAAGCTCACGCATATCTTCACCTTCGGCGACAATGACGAGTCCATGACCCTCGAAGCGTCGAGGGCGCTGCTCGATGAGTATGCCGCCGTGGAGATGGACGACGACATCCCCCGTGAGGATCAGCTGACCTGGGGGAAGATCTATGACACTGTGGGCGACGGCGCCTGGGTGGACATGGGCGGCTATTATACCTATCTCTACCAGAGGGATGACAGGGCGTCATTCTCCAGCGATGAATGGGGCGTCGGCAACAAGCTGTACTGGGGCGGGAGCCTCGGCTATTGCTGGGATACCTGGGTCGATGGGCGGTATATCTCCAAGATCTTTGTGGAAGGGGAGACCTTTGAGGATCACCCCGAAAGCGCTGTCCTGCTGACAACAGCGACAGTCCCGGTCATCACAGAATGCAAGAAGAGCTGGGATCAGTCAGCGAGCGGCTATGTCTATACGTCAGCGGAGGTGGAGGAGACCGAGCAGAAGAACGTGACATTCCGGTATGATGCCGAGGAGCAGAACTGGAAGGCGAATGTGAACTGGGGCGGCTCCGACAATTCCTACAAAGCCTTCCGCCAGCTCACCGAGCAGGGGCTCATTGACGAGAAATACCTTGCCATGCTTACGCTCAGCCGTGAGGACGTGGAAGCGATCATTGCATCCGGTAACACAGACCGTTCGCCGGAGAGCGGCTATCTCTATGACGGCTATGCGCCGCAGGGAGCGCCGTTCCGGAAGGGCGACCTCAA
This sequence comes from Oscillospiraceae bacterium, assembly GCA_024684395.1. Lineage (GTDB taxonomy): Bacteria > Bacillota > Clostridia > Oscillospirales > Ruminococcaceae > UBA3855. Next base: position 29,175 of record JAIKWY010000089.1, on the reverse strand, counting down.
CAACGACGGGAGCTGCGATGTGCTGGATGTGGTACTGCTCCAGCAGTGGATCCTTGCCGTGCCGAAAGCAGACATCGCCAATCAGAACACGGCAGATATGAACGATGACAAAGTCCTCGATGTGTTCGACCTGAGCCTGCTCAAACGGCAGATCCTTCATGCATGATACAAAAAACATCCCTGTGGTGCTCCCACAGGGATGTTCAGCTATATGCCCTATTTCTTCGCCTCGATATAAGGCTTCTCCTGCTCCTCGAGCAGCCGGAGAAGTGCCTGATAGGCATGGCGGGAGGCATTCTGGTTCGTGACCTTCACGGACATATCCGGCTTCATGGATTGCAGTACCACAAGGATGCCGTCAAGCGTGACAGGTCTGTTGTTGTAGAGATAGCCGTCCTCTGCCACGATGATCTCCACCGAGGTGATCTCCTCCGTGGCGGGCATGGTCATCGGCTCTGTGGTCGGCTCTGTGAGGAGCTCGGACGGCACTTCTTCGCCCGTCTCGACCATCTCCTCGAACGGCGCAAGCTCCTCGCCCTCGCCAAGTCCGCCCTCATGCGCTTTCATATAGGCATACATCCCGGCAGCCCCGATCACTGCGCCGACCACAAGGCTGACGCCTGCCACGACAATGATCCCGAGCGCAGCGCTCGCAGCATAGCCTTTCACTCTGTAATTCATCTGCTGTATCCCTCCCGTTACGGCTGGGTGACGGAGGTGTCCACGACCGTATAGAAAAACCGCTTGTTCCCCGTCTTGATCTGGCTGAACGCCTCCATAACGATGTTATAGGCGTCCTCGGTCTGTCCTGCTCTGCCGTTATAGCTGAACACACAGAGCATCGTGGCATCGGGCGCATAGCCCTCCGACTGGAAGATCTGCGTCAGCTCCCAGCCGATGCGGTCGCTCTTGCGGTCGGTGACGCTGTTCACAAACGCCTCGCCCTTGTAGACATCGAGCCGCCATCCCTCCGGCTCCGTCACCAGATAGATGTTGATGTTCTCCGCATTGCCGAATGCCACCATTTCCCGGATATTATCCGCCTGTGCGGAGCCCTCCATCGCTGCAAGGGCGCCCTCTGCCTCCTGCATAAGGGCTTCGGCCTCAGCGGTCTGCTGTTCGGCGGCTGCCACAGCCTGGGCGGCAGTCTGCTCCGCCTGCTCGGTGCGGGTCTTCATCTCCTGCCGGTAGTTCAGGATGAAGAAGAACAGGATGATCATGATGACATCGAGCAAGGAGGTAAAGTCGAGGATGATCTCTCTCATCTTCATGCTTTTTTCTCCTGTGCTGTCTTGGTCAGGGAGATACCCCCGCCGCTGTTACGTTCGAGGAGGGTGTCAGTCTCCTTGTTGTTGGCGGCTACCTTGACGGAAACATAAGCATCAAAGCCCTTGCCAATGATACCACCGATGATTCCCCACATTGTTGTACGTAATGCCATGAAGAACTGATCGACAGGGATTTCCTGTCCGTCCATATTGCCCGCAAGGCTCATCAGCGATATAACTGTACCCAGCATACCCAGCAGTGGGAAAGCAGTCGTGCAGTTAACAGCGCAGGAATAGATCATGTTCATCTTGTTGCATTTTTTGACAACATCGTCCTCGATATTCCTGATGTCCTCAGGCGTTTCTTCCTTGGTCTCCCTGGAAGGATTGGCGCGGCGTGTGCGTGGTTGCAGGATATTATCCAGATTCCTGGAAATCAGGATACACCAGACAAACAATCCAATCGTGATACATCCGAGCAGAATAATCAGTACAGTAATAAAGTCCATAGCTTACCGACCTCCCGGTTTTTGTTCTTTTCTACATTATACAACAGAAACAGACAACTGTCAAGCACAGGCGTTGCTGCGGACGGGCACGCGGATCAGTGCCGTAGGACTGCTTTCACCATCTTTTTCAAAAAAACCCTTGCATTTTCTTTCGATCTATGCTATAATAGATACAATAAACACCATAAGGGAGGTTGAACCACATGAAGCACATCACCACCATCAACAAGGCAAGCCTCAAGGAGAGCGCTGTCAAGGGCGGCTGCGGTAACTGCCAGGCTTCCTGCCAGTCTGCCTGCAAGACTTCCTGCACCGTTGCAAACCAGAAGTGTGAGAGAGACGAGAAATAAGTCTTTTCCATCTTCGCTGCCCCGCACGGATGAGTGTGGGGCATTATTCTTGAAAGGAATAAACTACTATGATCCATAAATTTGAACTCGGCGGTATGTATATCGTACTGGACATCAACAGCGGCGGCGTGCATATCGTGGATAAGCTGACGTATGCACTGCTCGACTATGCAGCGCCGCCCTTTGCGGACGAATGTCCCCCGGAGATCCTTGCACAGATGGAGGAGTTCGACCCCGTGGAGGTACAGGAGTGCTACGGCGAACTGGCTTCCCTCTGCGAGGAGAAGATCCTGTTCTCGCCCGATGAGTATGAGAAATTCGCCAAATACACCACTCCTGCCCCCATCAAGGCAATGTGCCTGCACATCTCCCACGACTGCAACCTGCGCTGCAAGTACTGCTTTGCCGCAACAGGCGATTTCGGCACCGGCAGAAAGCTCATGCCGGTGGAGACAGGCAAGAAGGCGATCGACTTCCTGTTAGAGCACTCCGGCGACCGGAAGAACCTCGAGCTCGACTTCTTCGGCGGTGAGCCGCTGATGAATTTCGATGCCGTCAAGGAGATCGTGAAGTATGCCCGTGGCAGAGAGGCAGAGTTCGGCAAGCGCTTCCGCTTCACCATCACCACCAACGGCACGCTCCTGAATGACGACAACATCGCCTTCATCAACCGGGAGATGAACAATGTCGTTCTGTCCATCGACGGCAGACAGGAAGTCAACGACCGGATGCGCCCCACCCCGAACGGAAAGGGCACCTATGACATCATCCTGCCGAAGTTCAAGCAGCTCGTCGATGCCCGCAGCCGGGACAAGGACTGGTATGTGCGTGGCACCTTCACCAAGTACAACATCGACTTCTCCGAAGATGTGTTCCATCTGTATGAAGCAGGCTTCGACCAGATCTCGGTGGAGCCGGTCGTAGCCGATCCCTCGCTGCCCTATGCGCTGACCGAGGAGGACATCCCGGCTGTCTGTGCCGAGTATGAGAAGCTCGCTGCCCGCATTTTGGAGAATGACAAGGCGGGGAAGCACTTCAACTTCTTCCACTTCATGATCGACCTCGACCAGGGTCCCTGTGCCATCAAGCGTCTGCGTGGCTGCGGCTGCGGCAATGAGTATGTCGCCATCACCCCGGACGGCGATATCTATCCCTGCCACCAGTTCGTCGGCATGGAGGACTTCAAAATGGGCAACCTCGATGAGGGGACGTTCGATACCGAGATGAAGCAGCGTTTCGCCGAAGCGCATATCTATAACAAGCCGAATTGCCGTGACTGCTGGGCAAGATTCTATTGCAGCGGCGGCTGCAACGCCAACAACTTCCAGTACCAGGGCGACATCCTCAAGGCGCACACCCTCTCCTGCGAGTTCGAGAAGAAGCGTGTAGAATGCGCCATCATGATCCAGGCTGTTAAAATGCTCAGCGGCGATGCCCTTGGCGGCGCAGCCCCTTCGAGCGTTCACTGCTGATGCACCCCTGAAAGCTGTACACAGAGCTGCGAATATGCATGAAAAGCCCTCCGGAACGACCCGGAGGGCTTTGCTGTGCCAGATCAAAATACACCATTGTCTGAAATCCCAGAAAACTGCATTGGAGCAGCTTGCTGCGACGTGCTGAGAAAAAACAGCATTGCCCCCTTTGCGAAGCATTGGGGGCAAGCGGACACCGAAGCGGTGCATTTTCAATTCTCGAAGCAGGTTAAAATCCCTTTTTCTTCATTTCCTTCTTGAACTGGGCGTCGATCTTGGCTTTCTTCTTCTTTTCCTTGGCAAGGCGCATCATCTCGGACTGGGTGAGATTCTCACCGCCCTCGCTGCCGCCGTCATCTCTCATGAAGGCGCTCAGACGCTGCCGGAACGCACCGCCGCCCTGCTTGGAAGGCTGGAAGGGCATGCCCTGCGGTGTGTAGGGCATACTCTGCTGCGCATACATGGAGGACTGCTGCGAACCAGACTGTCCCGGACGGAACGGCTGTGCCTGCTGCGGCTGTGTCTGTCCCGGACGGAACGGCTGTCCCGGCTGTACCTGCCCCGGACCACGGAGCGGCTGCATCTGCGAGGATCCGGGATTCAGATGCTGCGAAACATACTGCGACTGTCCCGGCTGCGGCGGCTGTGCAGAGAGATACTGTGACTGCCCCTGCCCGAACTGCTGGGATACATACTGCGACTGTCCCTGCTGCCCCGGCTGCCCCGGCTGGCTCGGCTGGAACGGCTGGGAAACGTACTGCGACTGCGCATACTGCGACTGCTGCCGGGAAACACCCGGACGAACAGCGCCGGTCTGACCGGGCTGGAACAGTCCCTTTTTGCGTCCGCCGCCCGGGAATGCCTGCGATGCATACATCGAAGACTCCGGATCTTCATAGCCCATTGCCGGCTGCTGCATCGAATCATACTGCGGCTGCTCGTAGAGGTATCTCGGCTGCTGCGCACGGGGATCCCGCATGTACGGCGGCAGGTTCGGATCCTGCTCGGCAGACTCTACAGGCGGTTCATAGAACGGATTGTCCTCGTCGTGCTTGACTTCCTCCACAAATTCCACAGGATCGCCAGCCTCAAAGCCGAACTGTGCGAACTGATCGTCGGGATCGGCGGCATGTTCGCCCTCCGCAGCGGCAACTGCATCGGCGATCGCCATAGCAGCAGCCTCCGGGATCCCGGCAGGATGGCTGACCATCGAGGAAGCCCCCTGGATCGCACCATCGACCTTCACATCCGCAGATGCGGCTTCATCAGCGCTCGCTGCCACGCCAAGAGACTGCACAGGCGGTGCCTCCCCGGATGCCTCCGCAAAGGGATTGTCCTCGTCAGGCTCGACCTCGGCTGCGAAAGGATTGTCCTCATCCGGCACGACCTCTTCCACAAATGCCTTCTCCTCCGCAGGCGCTTCAACAGCCTCAGCTGTCTCTTCTGCCGCAGCTGCTTCCTCTGTAGCTGCCTCAGCGGGAGTTGTCTCGGCAGCTTCTTCTGCGGGAGCTGCTTCCTCAGCAGCAGCCTCAGCGGGAGCGGTCTCCTCCGCAGCAGCTGCTTCCTCAGCGGGTGCCTGAGCAGGTGCAGGCGTGGTGGGAATGGATGCCACACCGCCCACAATGGCATGATTGCCATCTGCAAAGAAGAACATATCCGCCAGCTGGTCGCTCAGCGATTCGTCATGCATGAGCGCTTCGGGATATACGAAATGGTTGGGACCGTCAAAGATCCTCGTGTCCTTGTTGTCTGCATTCACACGCAGCAGCAGATCCAGACACCCCTCACAGGGCGGGCTGACAGTGTGATGTGCAAACGATACCGTGATCATTTTGTCCACACGGCTCTCGCCGGCGGGCACCATCGACATGATGGCATTGAATTCCGGACAAGCCCGCATGAGCTGACCGTTGCTGATGCGCACACCGGTGATGCCGGCATAGACATGCTGCTGATCGGTCAGGATGACACACATCTCAGCGTCGTGTCCGGAGACGAGATTCGGCTCAACACGACTGATATTCGCCATCAGTCTGACAGCTAAGTTATAAAAGTCTTTATCCATGATATTCCTGCCTTTCCTGACCCGGCAGATGCCGGGGTACTTCTTGCTTATGACGGCTCCATAAATGGATCGTCCTGTATGATGCCGCCGTCCTTCGGCATATAGACGGCATCATACAGGATGACCCTGCCCCCCGGAAGGGGGCAGAGCCCGAGTGATCAGTTAAGCGACTGCTGGCTGAAAATGACCGTTCTGTCCTTGCCGCCGATCTTTGCATTGTAGAGTGCAGTGTCGGCTGCAACGAAGAGCGCATCCGGTGTGCGGCCGTCATTCGGATAGCCCACAACACCATAGCTCATGGTGATCTGGAACTGCTGACCGCCGGCATTGGCAGGCTCGAAGAACAGATTGCGGAGCTGTGCGGTCGTGTTGAGGACATCCGCCTCGGTGTACTTGCCCGGCATCAGGACAGCGAACTGGTCGCCCTCGATCAGAGCGCAGGTCAGACGGTCGCCGCAGTACTTTTCGAGACGTTCCGCATAGATCTTGATGAGCTCGTCGCCGACCTGGCGAACGAAGTTGTTGTTGATCTCCTTGAAGTTGTCCGCATCCATGTAGATGAGAACAAAGGGAGAATTTGCCTCCATCTGATCGGCGATCTTGTCCATCAGATATGCACGGTTCGGGAGACCGGTGTGACGGTCATAGTAAGCCAGGTAGGTCAGTGCCTCATCCTTCTCCTGCATGATACGGTTCTGCTCGATGAGCTGGTTGTAGGAATCCGTCAGCTCGGCATGGCTCTTTTCCTCACGATTCATGAAGCCGTAGATCAGGATCATGAGCACGATCGTTACGAGAGAAACGATAACTGCAGGCATCGGGCCCATCTGGTGTGCAATCACGACCTGTGCGAAGAACAGGAACGATGCATTGAACAGGTTGACAGCAACGGCAGCAATGAATCCGCGCTTACGGTTGGTCAGTACCATAGCCGTGGAAACAAGTACCTGGAACTGTGCGATAACGCCATTCCAGTTCATGACACTGTTGGCGCCCCTCATGGTGAGCATTCTCTGCAAACCGAACAGTGCCAGGAATATGTTGATGAACACGATCAACAAGACAATGTTCAGGACTTTGTTTTCTTCTTTTTTCATAACTATGTCATACCTCACTTAATGTTGATGTCAGTCAGCTGACTGCGGATGCATCTTCACGCAGATGCATCGTATTCTTCAGGCGCTGCTTCTGGATCTTCGCCTGTGCTTCCGCATGGCGGATCTCGGCACGGAGCTTGTTACGCTCGACCTGCGCCTTCAGATCGTTCATGGATTCAACGATGAGCGCCGGGTCATAAGCGCAGGCAAAGGAAATGTCATCCTGTGTGCCGTAATGGGTACGCTTTTCCAGATTGCGCTGTACGATCGCATCGAAAGCCGTGGGCTTGTCGAGATGGCTTGCGATGATGGAATGATAGTCAAGGAAGTCCTCGCTGCTCCGGAAGGATGTGTACAAGCCGTCCGTCGAAACGAATACGGCAAGAGACTGATCCGGGATAAAGAACTGATTGAACAGATCGATCGCATTGGAATTGCAGAGCGAAGCGGTCAGGTTTGCCGGTGCAGACTCATCGTCGATGATCGGCATGTCCGCCTCCGCATCCTCATCAACTACGACAAGGCTGCCGTCTCCGATCTGCATACCGAAGGTGTAATCTTCCGTGATCACAGCGCAGATCAGCGTGGTGCCGTAGATGGATTCGAGGCGCAGTTCCTTGAATTTCTCCTCCGTGAACGGGAGCTTCTCCTGGTCCGTGAAAGGATTCTCCCCGGCGTGTTCCCGCACTGCAAGATTCCAGCGCAGGATGATATTCTTTTCGATGCGGCGGATGAGTCCCTTGGGATCCTCCCGCAGCCCCTCATCAAATTCCTCCGGGTCAGCCATATAGGCTTCAACAGCCTCCATGCAAGCCTTGACAGCGAGCTTGGAACCGACATCGCTCCGGAAGTGGCGCTTGCTGCCGTGACCGTCCGCAACAACGGCGATGGCATACTTTTCCGTGGCACCGAAATCGGATGCATCCTGGCAGACCGTACCCTTTGCGAGGTGACTCGCACCGATCAGAGTGTGAAATAATCCGTTATACATGGTGTTCACCTGCTTCCTGTAATGAAGTCATAGATCGTAGTAAGACGTAAGAGCGGGAATGTTGGAAGATCGAAGTAAAGAGCCAATGCAGAGCATTCAACTCCTGAAACGCAATTCCTTCGCCGCCGCATACTGCATCCCCAGCGTATGCACGGCATCCACCTGTGCCGGTGCTGCCCAAAATCAAAACCCCCGGCAGCAAGCCCTCGCACATATCACCCAGGCACCGAACCGACTATCAGCGCATGTTCTGCACCTGCGATCCTCAATGCACCCGGCGTGCGTCCGGCGCAGCCTTCGGCTGCTTACCAGCCGGTGTCGAAGGGGATGGAATCGCTGTAGCCTTCGGACTTGACGATCTCCTGGATCTGCTGTCCGAGCAGCTTCTGCTTGGTCTCGTATACATCCTCCATGCCGATCTCGTGACCGACATCGTCCGCAAGCGTCATACTCTTGGAGCCGATCTGCGAGGAGGTCACGGCGATGATCTTGATCAGATGTGCCAGCTGACCGCCGGAATAGGCGTGTACGACCGTATCCGGTGTACCGGTAAACTCAGCGAGCATATCGTCATTGGCTTCCTTACCGATGCCGAGTGCCGTCTTCAGACCGTACTTGTACCAGCTGTTCTTCTTGAGGACACGCAGACCATCCTTGTAATCATCCGAAGGATAGCCGTCCGTCATCAGGAAGATGACCGGTGCAAAGGACAGGGAAGGGGAATTGAGGAAGCTGTTGCGGGACATGCGGATGGAAAGCTCCTTGAAGGCGGCGCCCATGTTGGTCACGCCGTCCGCACGCAGTCTCGTCCACTCGAAATCCTCGATGGAGACCGGTTCGGAATACATCCATACCACGCTGTCCGAGAAGGTCAGTACTGCGACCTTGACATCCGTGTCAGCCTCACCGACACGGCGGATCTCCGGGATCAGCTCCTCCATAACGGTATTCAGCTCACCCATCTTGGTGCCCTTCATACTGCCGGAGGTGTCGATCAGGAAGAAGATCACGAGGCTTTTGCGGGAAACGCCTGTTGCGTTCAGGGGGTCATCATCATCAAAGTCAAATCCGCCGAAGCCCGTGGAAGCGGGAGAGCCGTAACCGGCATCATCATAGCCGGACATGTCATAACCGGAAGTATCATAGCCGGTCTGATCCGTGTCGTCCTGCTCAGGCGAGATCAGATTATCCATTTCATCAATCATAAGGGTTCTCCTTTGCTTTCAGAATATGCAGATCACTGTGCGTCATCGTTGATCTGCGCCGTGATGCCTCCGAAGTCAACCACGATGCCGCTCCAGAGCGGGAAGCCCTTGCCCGGTGCGACAGGATAGAACTTGCCGTCGGGCATCTTTGCTTTCCACGTCTGCTCGGACATATTCTTGATGCCCAGCATGTTTGCCTTGAGCTTGTTCTCTACCAGCTCGCCCGTGACGGTGAGGAAATCATCCGATGCCATAACGGTCTCGCAGGCATAGAAACGGCAGCCCAGATACAGCGGCACACGATAATCACGGTTGGAGAAAGCGATGCTGGCGAACTCACTGCCGCAGCGGGGACATTTGTAGAAGTGGTTCGACTGCTCCTCGAACATGGAGGAGAAATTCGTCCTGCCGCAGGTGCAGGGAATGATCTCGGCACGCAGGCGGATGAACAGCTTCTGCCACTCGTTCTCGATGATACGCTTGTTCGGATCCTCCAGACCGACCGTAAAGGAGCGGATGAACGCATCCCGGATGTAGTCCGGATAGATCTTCCAGAACTTGATCACGTTGTCATGGATGCCCCGTACCGGACGGTTCGTGGCATTGTCCGGATCATAGACAAAGACCGCATCCTTGCCGTAATGTTTGAGCTCGGAGGATTCTGTCAGGCAGATATCCTTGACGACCTTCTCGCCCTCCATCGGATCGCCGCGGAACAGGAGCTTGAACAGCACAACAGCGAGGGAATACTTATCCGTCTGCACATTGGGCTTTTCAATGCCTCTGACCACCTCGGGCGCCATGTAACCCGGCTTGCCGCCGATGCCGAAGCTCTCGCCGTCCGGAGCGATGTTGTCGCAGTCGCAGACGAGGATGTCGCCGGTCGCAATGTCGATGAAGAAGCCGCCGTCGTTCAGATCCTGGTAGCTCTTGCCGGCTCTGTGGAGCTGGCGGAACGCCGTTACGATGTTGATGACAGCTGTCACCATAGCGTGCAGGCTTTTGAACTGCACCGGATACTTCATCGCTCTGCCGGTCAGCGGGTCGATGTCGAGCTTGTAGGTGTTGAGGATGTCCACGAAGGACTCATATCCCTGCGGCCGCACATCCATCAGATAGCCGAAGCCGCCGGTCTCGATGGGACGGGTCAGATATTTCGGCCAGAGGAACTTGCGGGACGGTGCGCCGTCGTTGATGTTGTTCTCGATGTTCTTGCGGAATGCGGCAGGATTCTTGATCTTGTCCACATCATACCATTTGAGGGCATACTGCTGATCGTTGAATTCCACAAGGTAAACGATACCCTGTCCGCCGCTGCCGAGTTCTCTGAGAACTCTGGCTGCGCCGCCGTATTCCATTTCGATATACTGCCCGATCTGGAGCTCTACCATTGTCAGATCATCCCTTTCATCATCATAGTCTTTCTTGCAAAGAATTAGCCACGGAAGCCCTTACGGATCACCTCGTACCGCATCCTGTGCTCCTCACAGAAGCGGTGTACGTAGGAATTTTCATAGCACTTGATCGTCAGGTCAGGGCACATCTTGAACGCCGTGTCGTCGATGTACTTCACGCTGTCGTTGAGGAAGAGTTTTTTCAGGCTCATGCAGCCCTGGAACGCCTCGGCGCCGATGCTGCTGATGGTGTTCGGCAGATCGAGCACTTCAAGACCGGTGCAGAACTGGAAGGTGTTCTCCTCGATCTCGGTCACGCCCGCCGGGATGCGTACCATAGAGAGCTTGGAGCAGGAGCTGAAAGCGCCCTTGCCGATGCGCTTGATGTTGACCGGAAGTTCAAGCGATTTGAGCTTCTTGCAGTCGGAGAAAGCATACTCGCCGATGACATACAGCGAGGTCGGCAGCTCCACAGCCTTGATACGGCTCGAATCGAAGGCGAAGTCCTCGATGGTCGTATAGCCCTCCGGGACACGGGCGGTGGTGTTGAACAGACCGCTTGCCCGCTTGGCATCGTTCTTGGTGTAGAGCACCTCGGAGGTGACGGGCTTTGCCGGTGCCGGCTGAGCAGCAGGCTGAGCAGCAGGTGCCGCAGCGGTCTGCGTGGACTGCTCTGCCGGAGCCGCAGCAGGCTGCGCCGCCTGGGGTGCAGGAGAAACGTAGTTCCACTCCATCATGTAGGTGAAGCAGGTGAGCACAAATTCCACAGCCGTATCGGCAAGGAACAGCTCGTTGCTCATGAACTCCCGTGCTTTGAGGATGGCGATGCGCTGGTTGTCATCCCGCCGCATCTGCGCAAGGATGTTGTTGCTGAGCACATGCTTGAACAGACGGCGTTCCCGTTCGTACTCGGGAATGTAGTCGTTCATCAGCGAAATGAATCGCTTGTCATCGTCAAGAATACCCTCGCCATGATCCTTGACCATCTGCAGCAGAGCACGCTTGATCTGGTTTGTGTAGTCAAATTGCAGCATACAGTTAGCCTCCTGAATCCTTTTCTTTTCTATCCTGAACCCCCGCCGGGCAGCATCCTGGCAGAAAAAACGGACTTGCCGAGCCGTCCTATAGGGGTGTACAGTCCTTTTATGCACATTATATAATACACAATTAACTTAAGTATACCATACGAAACATAGCTTGTCAAGGGGATGCGGAGGATAAATTTTGGCACTGACGGCAGATTGGTGACTATGGATGTATATAGTTCACAAAATTTGTGCAACGCGACTAATTTTACAAACAGACAGCAAGAAAACCCATCCCGGCAGTTCCGGGATGGGCTTCCAATTTACCAATGAGTGTGAAAAGCGTAGTTATTCGGTCTCTTTTGCCGCAGCCTTGATGCCGGCAGCCAGACCGGCGAGCCCCTGGATCTCACTCGGGATGATGATCTTGGTTGCCTTGCCGTCAGCAGCCTTTGCGAAGGCTTCGAGTGCCTTCAGCTGGAGCACAGCCTCGTTCGGATTGGCTTCATTGAGCTTTCTGAGAGACTCAGCCATTGCCTGCTGAACCAGCTCGATCGCCTGTGCCTCACCGGTTGCCTCACGGATCTTCTGCTCACGAACGGCGTCCGCACGCAGGATCATGGCTTCCTTCTCCGCCTCAGCCTTCAGGATCTCGGACTGCTTGTCAGCCTCTGCACGGAGGATCTTGGATTCCTTTTCTGCCTCGGCAACGAGCACCTGCGCCTTCTTCTCGCCCTCTGCCTGGAGGATCTTCTCACGGCGCTCACGCTCTGCCTTCATCTGCTTCTCCATCGAATCCTGGATCTCACGAGGCGGCAGGATGTCCTTCAGCTCTACACGGATGACCTTGATGCCCCAGCGATCCGTCTCCTCATCGAGGATGGCAGTGATCTTGGTGTTGATGGTATCACGGCTGGTCAGCGTGGCATCGAGCTCGAGCTCACCGATGATGTTACGCAGCGTGGTGGCGGTCAGGTTCTCCATCGCCAGCATCGGATTCTCCACGCCGTAAGTAAAGCGCTTTGCGTCCGTCACCTGGAAGAATACGACCGTGTCGATCTGCATGGTAACGTTATCCTTGGTGATGACCTGCTGCGGCTTGAAGTCAGCCACACGCTCCTTGAGGGAGACCTTGCTGGCGACTCTCTGGAAGAAGGGGACGAGCAGGTGAGGACCGGTGCCCCACTCCGCCTTGAACGTACCGAGCTGCTCGATGACATAGACATGCGCCTGCGGTACGATGCAGATGCAGCGGATCAGAACGATCAGAACAAATACGATCAGACCAATGATCAGATAATTTACGATTCCCATAACGATGCCTCCTTAGAAAGCGTTCAGAATGATTGTGTTTCGGTTTCCGTTTCGTCATTTGGCGTATCCCGCCGGACGAAAGCTGTTGTGCCTTCGATCCGTGTGACCCTGACGGCGGTCTCCTTGTCGAGCAGAGAGCCGTCCTCGGTTCTGGCACGCCAGTTCACGCCGCCGATCCGGACACGTCCGGTATCTCTGCCGGGGTCGATCGGCTCGGTGACGATGCCGAGCTTGCCGACCTCTGCATCGGCATTGGTAGGCAGGACATCCTTGACCCGCAGCATCCGCAGGATCGGTCGTGTGACGGCAAGCAGCAGCACGGAGATCCAGACGAAGAGGATCCACTGGACGAGCGTGGAAGCGCCCATTGCGGCGGCGATGAACGCCCCCAGCGCCCCCGCAGCGAACCAGATGCTGACAAGCTGCAGCGTTGCGATCTCTGCGATCACAGCAACGGCGAAGATGATGCCCCAGGTGATCAAAGCGGTACTCATAGCGCCACTCCTTTCCGCCCTACGGGCTGTAAATTGGATTTACAGGCAATCTTGGCGGCAGATGCACAGCCTGTCCGGTATCCACGCTGCTGCTTGATTTGCCTTACAAGCCCATTATAGCACAACCGGTTCCGTTTGTCAATAGCTTTTTGTGTGAAAATGTAAATATTTTTTACATTACATATTTACACTTCACATTTCCCATCCCCCTGTGGGAAGATGTGTCCCATCCGCCAAAATCCCGCTGTATCCCCTTGACATTTTCCCCATGCTTTGCTATAATATATTATGTCTATCTATGCCCGCCCGATGCATAACCGCCCCTCTTTGCCGTATACTATCTGAAATGTATCAGCAGAGAAAGGCGGATGACCATGCAGCGAAATTGCGGAGAATACCGACCCCCGGAAGACCTTCCGGAGAAGACAGAAACAGAAGCACAGCCGGACGAGAGCGCTGTAACTGTGGAGACCGGCAGCGTCCGTCCCCAGGATGCACGGCATCTGATCCACTGCCTGACCGTGATCGGGCAGGTGGAGGGGCATTTCGAGCTCCCTTCCGAAAACAAGACCACGAAGTATGAGCACATCATCCCCGCCCTTGTCGCCATTGAGCAGGACAGGAGCATCGAGGGGCTGCTCATCATCCTGAATACCGTCGGCGGCGATGTGGAGGCAGGACTTGCCATCGCAGAGCTGATCGCCGGGATGAAGACCCCGACCGTCTCGCTGGTGGTCGGCGGCGGGCATTCCATCGGCGTGCCGCTGTCCGTGAGCGCCATGCGGTCGTATATCGTCCCGTCGGCATCCATGACCGTCCATCCCGTGCGGATGAACGGCACGGTGCTCGGCGTCCCCCAGAGCCTGACCTATATCGACCGGATCCAGGAGCGGATCATCCGGTTCGTCACCCGCCGGAGCCGCATCACAGCGGAGGACTTCCGCCGGCTCATGACCAACACCGAGGAGCTTGCGACCGATGTCGGCTCGGTGCTCTCCGGTCAGCAGGCGGTGGATCTCGGTCTGATCGACAGGATCGGCACACTGAGCGATGCGATAGAAGGCCTGTACGAGCTGATTGAGACCTTGCCGCCCCGTTACCCCGAACCCAAGAAAGGAAACAACATTGGCTGAAAAGAAAAAGAATGCCGGCACAGAAAAAAAGACACGCTCCGCCAAACCTGCGGAACCCAAGCCGGAAAAACTCCAGAAGGAGATCCCGGCCGCACCGCCTCCGCCGAGACGGTATGCCGGCAATAATCAGATCTATTCCGTGATCCTGTTTGCCACAGCCATCCTGATTTTGCTGCTTGCCCTTGTGCAGGGCTCGAGCGGCTGGCAGGTGCTGCATGAGGCGCTGAAGGGCTTTTTTGGGCTGCCCCTGCTGCTGATCCCGCCGGCTCTGTGCTACATAGCCGTGATGATCGACCGGGACGAGACCCCGCAGAAGCTCATGCAGCGTGGCATGAACGTGTTCACGGTCACGACCTTCCTGAGCGGCTTCATCGAGATCATGTTCGGCGGCGGCAGATTGCAGGAAGCATCCTTCAAGGACTCCATGCAGATGCTCTATGAGGAGGGCGTCAACTGGAGCGGCGGCGGCATGGTTGCCATCGTGGCGATGCCTTTGCAGAAGCTGCTCGGCGACGTCGGCTCCAAGATCACCATCTGTCTGCTGCTGTTCGTCAGCATCATGATCATGTCCCGGAAAGGCGTTTCGGACATCTTTGATTTTGTCTCCGCCCCCTTCCGCCGCATGAAGGAGCTCTACGAGGAGGAGCAGGAGAATGCCGGTCTGCTCGATGAATTTGAGACCGAAGTCGAAGAGGAGCGCATCCGTGAGGAGCGTGCGCTCGCCGAGCAGGCTGAGGAGGAAGAAGCCCTCGGCATGGTGAAGAAGCCCCGTTCCCGCAAGTCGAAAAAGACCCAGGAGCCGCAGTATCTCACCGACGGCGCCGGTTCCATCGACATCCCGATGGCAGATCCGGCAGCGATGGCGCTCGACGTGCCCGTGTTCGATATGTCCATCGACCCTGTGCCGGAAGAAAACATGGTGCTCACCGAATATACAGATATGACCGATCCCGCACCGCTCTCCGAGCCGATGCCGGATCCTGCGGATGAAGATCTCGAAACCCTCATCCGTCAGGCGACCGAAAAGCCTGAAAAATCCGATAAATTAAAGAAAAAGACCAAGGAAGAGGAAAAGCTCGACGCCATGCAGGAGATCGCCGACGAGGTCGCTCTCCAGGCAGGCAGCAGCCCCGAGCATCCCTACCAGATGCCCTCGATGGACTTCCTCAAAAAGGGCAAGTCCCACGCCAACGACCCCGGCGCTGCCCAGGAGCTGCGTGAGAAGGCAGACCTGCTCCAGCAGGTGCTCGAAAGCTTCAATGTCGAGGCACGCATCACCAACATCGCCCGTGGACCGTCTGTTACCCGCTATGAGGTACAGCCCGCCGCCGGTGTCAAGGTCAGCAAGATCACGAACCTGTCCAACGAGATCGCACTGAATTTCGCCGTGGAAGGCGTGCGTATCGAAGCGCCCATCCCCGGCAAGCCCGCCGTTGGCATCGAGGTGCCGAACACCCACCGTGACATGGTATCCCTCCGGGAGCTGCTCGAATCGCCGCAGTTTGCGGGTTCCAAGAGCAAGCTGTCGTTCGGCATCGGCAAGGACATCGCCGGCAATGTCATCGTCGGCGATATTGCGAAGATGCCCCACATGATCATTGCCGGTGCGACCGGTTCCGGTAAGTCCGTCTGCACGAACTCCATCATCATGAGCGTCCTCTACCACGCAAGCCCGGACGAGGTCAAGCTCATTCTGATCGACCCGAAGATCGTTGAGTTCCGTGTCTATGACGGCATCCCGCACCTGCTCATCCCCGTTGTCACCGACCCGAAGAAGGCAGCCGGTGCGCTCAACTGGGCGGTGCAGGAGATGCTCAAACGCTATGATATTTTCGCCCAGAACGGCGTCCGCAACCTTGCCGAGTTCAATGAGCTCTGTGAGGACGATCCCGACATGCAGAAGATGCCGCAGATCCTGATCGTGATCGACGAGCTTGCCGAGCTGATGATGACCGCCTCCAAGGAGGTCGAGGATGCCATCTGCCGTCTGGCACAGCTTGCCCGTGCAGCAGGGATGCATCTGATCATCGCCACCCAGCGTCCGACCACGAACATCATCACCGGTCTGATCAAGGCGAACATCCCGAGCCGTATCGCCCTCTATGTCAAGTCGAACACGGACTCCCGTGTCATCCTCGATGTCGGCGGTGCGGAAAAGCTCCTCGGCAACGGCGATATGCTCTACCTGCCGAACGGTCAGCCCAAGCCCGTGCGCATCCAGGGCTGCTACGTCTCCACAGCGGAGATCGAAAAGGTCGTGAATTTCATCAAGTCCCAGTCCGTGAGCGAGTACGATGAGAACATCATCGCCGCCGTGGACGAGCTCACTGTCAACACGCCCGAGGAAAAGCAGGCTGCTGCCGATTCTGAAGCTGCCGAGGACTTTGAGCTCGACAAGGATGCAGACATCATCGAGCAGGCGATTGAGCTGGTCGTGAATGTCGGACAGGCATCCACCTCCAACCTCCAGCGCCGTTTGCGGCTCGGCTACGGCAGAGCGGCAAGCGTCATGGATAAGCTGGAGCAGATGGGCATCATCGGTCCCTATGAAGGTGCCAAGCCCAGACGAGTGCTCCTGACCAAGGAGCAGCTCAACGAGCGCAAGCTCCGCAATATGAAGTAGATTTAGGAGGGAGGCATGACCTTGCTCGGTCAGCCGAATCGTCAGAAATTACCCAAGATACCGGGTGATCCCAAATCCAGGAATATCATCATCTATGCCATAGTCGTGGCACTGCTGATGATCGTGGCGCTCATCAGCGGCAAGCTCCACATGGAGTACAAGCCGGAGAACAGCGGCAAGACCGCCGAAGCGCCCTTCCAGGTGCATGTGATCGACATCGGACAGGGCGACAGCATCCTTGTCGAGGCAGACGGCCATGCCATGCTGATCGACGCCGGCGAGCCGTCCGCCGCCCCCAAGATCCTGCAATACCTCCAGGACAAGGGCATCACGAAGCTCGACTACATCGCAGCGACACACTTCCATTCCGACCACATCGGCGGCATGGCGGAGGTCATCAAGGCATATCCGCCGAAGAACATCGTCGAGCCCGTCTGCCCGGATGAACTCCTCCCGGTGACGAGCATCTACGAGCGCTACCTTGACGCCGCCGGAAACTCCGGCGCCCGCTACCGTGCTTTGCAGGCAGGGGACCGCTTCAAGGTCGGGGGTGCCCGCATCACGGTCGTCGGTCCCGTCTCTGCCGAAGCGGAGGATCTGAATAACACCTCCCTCGTGCTCCGTGTGCAGTATGGTGACTGCACCTGCCTGTTCACCGGCGATATGGCATTTGCCGAGGAGGAGACGCTCCTTTCCCGCAAATTCGACCTGCATGCCGACTTCCTGAAAGTCGGGCATCACGGGAGCGCTACATCGAGCAGCGAAGCATTTTTAGCAGCAGTCGATCCGGATTATGCCGTGATCTCCTGCAAAAAGGACAATGACTACGGGCATCCCCATGCGGAAACGCTGGAACGCCTGAAAGTGTATACCGATAAGATCTACGTCACAGCGGAAAAGGGTGACATCGTCTTCCAGTACGACCCGTCCACAGGCAAACGCCGCATCGTGACCGGAAAGTGAGGCATCCATGTTTGTGATAGACCGCATCGAGGACAGCTATGCCGTTCTCGAGCAGGACGGTACCTTGCAGAACATCCCGCTCACCGCACTCCCCAAGGGCGTCCGTGAGGGCGACATGCTCGAACAGCAGGGCAGCAGCTATGTCCTCTGTCCGGAGGCAGCCGCCATGCGCCGGGAGCTGCTGGCACAGCGGCGGAGAAAGCTCCTCGGAGGTGCGCCATGAGAACGCTCATCATCGGCGGCGGCGCAGCAGGCTGTTTCGCAGCGGTACAGGCTGCGGCGCTTGGCGATGAGGTCATCGTCCTCGAGCGCAATGACCGCCTGGGCAAGAAGCTGCGCATCACCGGCAAAGGCCGCTGCAACGTGACCAACGACTGCGACCGTGATACCCTGATGCAGAACATCCCGCACGGCGGCAGGTTCCTGTACAGCGCCTTCGCCGCCTGCTCCCCGCAGGACGTGATGGCGTATTTTGAGGGCTTGGGCATCCCGCTGAAGGTCGAGCGCGGCAACCGTGTGTTCCCCGTGAGCGACCGTGCATCGGATATTGCAGATGCTCTGGCAAATGAGATGCGCCGCCTGCATGTAGAGCTGATCCACGACCGTGTGACAGCGCTCCTGACCGATCCGGAAGGACGCTGCTGCGGCGCTGCCTGCGGGAAGAAGGACTACGCCGCCGACCGTGTGATCTTAGCGGCAGGCGGAGCGACCTACCCCGGCACCGGCTCCGAAGGTGACGGCTACAAGCTCGCAGCCGCCGTCGGTCACACCGTCACGGAGCTGCGCCCGTCCCTGGTCCCGCTCGAAACGCTCGAACGTGACTGCGCCGAGATGATGGGTCTCTCCCTGAAAAATGTGACGCTGAGCCTGCGCCGCAACGGAAAGAACGTCTTTTCCGAGCAGGGCGAGATGCTCTTCACACACTTCGGCGTCTCCGGACCGCTCGTCCTGAGCGCCTCCGCCCACATGGAAGGCGAAGGTACCTGGACGCTGCACATCGACATGAAGCCGGCACTCACACCGGAACAGCTCGACAAGCGCATCCAGCGTGAGATCACCGAAGCCCCGAACAAGGTGCTGCCCTCGCTTCTGCGGAAGGTCGTGCCGGCGAGCATGGTCATGCCGCTGATCGGACGCTGCGGCATCCCGGCGCAGACCCGCTGCAACTCCCTGACAAAGCCGCAGCGCACCCGCATCTGCACCGTGCTGAAAAACTTCGACTTCACCGTCCGCGGCACCCGCCCGATGGCGGAGGGGATCATCACCCGGGGCGGCGTCCTCTGCAAGGAGGTCGATCCCAGGACGATGCAGTCCAAGCTCGTGCCGGGTCTGTATTTCGCCGGCGAGGTGCTCGACTGCGACGCCTACACCGGAGGCTTCAACCTCCAGATCGCATGGTCAACGGCATACCTTGCCGCCCGTGCATCCCATCAATCACAAGGGGCAATGCCCCAATGATCATACAAAGGAGTACATCATGAAAACAGTGAACATTGCCATTGACGGCCCGAGCGGCGCCGGCAAGAGCAGCATTTCCAAGGCAGTTGCCACCGACCTCGGCTTCATCCATGTGGACACCGGTGCCATGTACCGTGCCATCGGTCTGTATGCCGTCCGCCATGACTGTCTCGAACAGGAAGCCATCGAGAACGTGATCGAGGACATCACCGTCGAGCTGAAATTCCTCGGCGGCGCACAGCGTGTCCTGCTCTGCGGCGAGGATGTGACCGACTACATCCGCAGCCCCGAGGTCTCTATGGCAGCCTCGAAGGTCTCCACCGTTCCGGCAGTCCGTGCGCATCTGCTCGATCTGCAAAAGAAGATCGCCGCCGAGAACAACATCATCATGGACGGCAGAGACATCGGCTCCGTGGTACTGCCGCACGCCGACCTCAAGATCTTCCTGACCGCCTCGGCAGAGGAGCGTGCGAGCCGCCGTTATCTCGAACTGCGTGAAAAGCCCAACTGCCCGACCTACGAGGAGATCCTCAGAGACATCGAGCAGCGTGACTACAACGACATGCACCGTGCCATCGCACCGCTGACCAAGGCGGACGATGCCGTCGAGGTGGATTCCACCAGCATGGGCTTCAACGAAGTGGTCGAGCGCATCACCGACCTGATCCGTGATGTCATGGAGTGAGCCATGTATTACATCGTTGTGTTCCTCGTGCGGATCGCCATGCATATCTGGTACGATCTGCGCATCGAGGGTAAGAAGAACATCCCGAAAGGACAGGCGTTCGTCTACGCTTCCAACCACCGCAGCTATGCCGATCCTGTCCTTGTGACGCTTGCCGGACGAGGCAGGTTCAGCTTCATGGCAAAGACGGAGCTGTTCGAGAAAAAAGCCTTCGGTTGGCTCATCCGCCAGCTCGGCGCCTTCCCGGTCGAGCGCGGCAAGGGCGATATGGAAGCCATCAACAAGGCGATCGACAATGTCCAGAACGGCGTCAATCTGCTGATCTTCCCGGAGGGCACCCGCAGCACGGACGGCAGAGTCGGCAGAGGCAAGACCGGTGTGGCGCTCATCGCCGCAAAAGCCGGCGTGGATGTCATCCCGGTCGGCATCACCTTCACCGGGAAGCTCCACTTCCGCAGCAAGATCATCGTGCGTGTCGGCGAACCCATCCCGGCAGGCACACTCGCACTCGGCGAGGGGCTTTTGGACAGGGAGATGCTCCGCACGCTCAAACGCCAGGTCGTGCCGCCGATCATGGACGGCATCAGAGCGCTGGTGGATGAGCCGGAGGCGCTGCCGATGAAGGAAACAGAGGAGGAGAAAGAGGATGCCTGAGATCACAGTTGCAAAGACAGCCGGCTTCTGCTTCGGCGTGAACCGTGCGGTAGAGATGGTCTATGCGGCGCTTGCGGAAGGCAAGCAGGTCGCCACCCTCGGCCCCATCATCCACAACACCGATGTGGTCAATGACATGGCAGCCAAGGGCGCAAGGGTCATCGAGGATGTCTCGGAGCTGCATCCCGGCGAATATGCGGTCATCCGCTCCCACGGCGTCGGCAAGGATGTGTACGATGCCCTGACAAAGCTCGGCAATCCGGTCATTGATGCCACCTGCCCGTTCGTGTCCCGCATCCACAAGATCGCAGCCGAAAAGTCCGCTGAGGGCTGGTATGTCCTGATCGCCGGCGACAGAGACCACCCTGAGGTGCAGGGTATCATTGGTCATTGTGAACAAAACTACGATGTTTTCGAGGATCAATTTGTGCTAAAGGGCATTTTTGAAAAGAATCCGGAAAAAAAGCTTGCAATTATGTCGCAAACGACTTATAATAGGATAGTATGGGGAGAGTGTTTAAAGGTTCTTCCTGACGATGATCCGAATATCGTTGTCTATGATACGATCTGTACAGCGACAGGTCAGCGTCAGACGGAAGCAGCAGCACTTGCTGAGAAGTCTGATCTGATGGTCGTGATCGGCGGCAGGCACAGCTCCAACACCAAGAAGCTGTACGACATCTGCTCCGGTATCTGCCGGACGTATCTGATTGAACGTGCGGACGAGCTTGACACTTTAGACCTATCTAATGCCGATCATATCGGCATTACGGCTGGTGCATCGACACCGGCGCATATAATTAAGGAGGTAGTAAACACCATGGACGAGATTCTGAACAAGGACAACATTACTGAGGAGGAGTTCGATTTTGCGCAGGCACTCGATGAATCCTTCAAGAAATTACATACGGGGGCAAGAGTCAAGGGCATCGTCATGACCGTGAACAACAGCGAAGTGATCGTTGATCTCGGCGCAAAGCAGACCGGTACCGTACCGGCAAGCGAGCTGTCCAACGACCCCTCCAAGAAGCCCACTGACCTGGTAAATGTCGGCGATGAGCTCGATCTGATCGTTATCAAGGTATCCGATCAGGACGGCATCGCTACTCTGTCCAAGAAGAGAGTAGACGAGCAGGCTGGCGTTGAGAAGGTCATCAAGGCGAAGGAAGAGAACACTGTACTTGAGGCAGAGGTATCTGCTGTTGTCAAGGGCGGCGTGAACGTATTCTACGAGGGCGTCCGCATCTTCATCCCGGCTTCCCAGACCGGTCTGCCGAGAGAGGCTTCTCTCGACGGTCTGAAGGGTCAGACCGTGAAGTTCATCGTCATCGAGGCTCCGGAGCGCAGAAAGAGCGCAGTCGGCTCCATCAAGGCTGTATCCCGCAGAGAGAAGGAAGCTGCAAAGGCTAAGTTCTGGGAGACTGCTGAGGTCGGCAAGGAGTACGAGGGCGAAGTCAAGAGCCTGACCAGCTACGGCGCATTCGTAGACCTGGGCGGCATCGATGGCATGGTACACATCTCCGAGCTGAGCTGGAACCGCATCAAGCATCCGTCTCAGGTCGTATCCGTTGGCGACGTGCTTAAGGTATACATCAAGGATCTCGACCAGGAGAACGACCGCATTTCCCTCGGCTACAAGAAGGCAGAGGACAATCCGTGGGAGAAGTTCCTGTCTGAGTACGGCGTAGGCGATACGGTTGACGCCAAGATCGTTTCCATCACCTCCTTCGGTGCTTTCGCACAGATCATCGACGGTGTTGACGGTCTGATCCACATCTCTCAGCTGGCTGACCGCCGTGTAGAGAACGTGAAGGACGTTGTATCCGTAGGCGATGAGGTAACTGTGAAGATCACCAACATCGACGAGGACAGCAAGCGCATCTCCCTCTCCATGAGAGCTGTTGGCGAGGACGGCGACGCTGAGTACGACGACGAGGAAGAAGAGGCATAAGTCCTGTTTCAACTGCATCATTCAAAGCGCTCCCGCACAGGGGGCGCTTTTTTGTACCTGCTTCTATACAATGCCCAAACAAGCCCCCTTTTTGCACAAAAGGGGGCAATTTTATAGAAAGCTATGAAAAGAAGGCTGTAGCCTGCCATTCCATCAGGCGGGGCTGAGGGGGCAGCTTGCAGGAGCCTTGCCTTAAATGATAAACTTTCCTGTTTTGTCGCTTCCTACGTAAAAATACAGTTGCAATCCGTCGGATTTTATGGTACAATAAAGATAGACTGTATGCCGATACTGCGTGTATCGGGCGAAAGGGGAGAAGGGGAATGGAGCTTCACGTTGCATCCTATTCCGATGCAGGCGGCAGGGAGCAGAACGAGGACAGCATCCTGACCGCCGAACAGGATAGCTGTGGGCTGTTTGTGGCTGCCGATGGGGTCGGCGGCTATGCAGAGGGCGCTGTCGCCTCACAGACGGCTGTGCAGATGTTCGCCGATGCCTTCCGGGAGAAGGGGGCGCAGACCGATCTGCAAGACGTGCTGCTTGCGGTCAACAGCCGTCTCCGGCAGGAGGCATCCGGCAGGCGCAGGCTGACCACCGCCGCCGCCGTACTCGTCACGCCGGAGCGCATCACGCTCGCCCATGTCGGCGATTCCCGCATCTATGCCTTCCGGGATGGGGAACTGATCCAACGCTCGCTCGATCACAGCGTAGCGCAGATGGCAGTGTTCCGGGGCGAGATCACGCCGGACGGCATCCGCACCCACGAGGACAGGTGCGTCCTGACACAGGCGCTCGGCGGCTACGAGACCATCCGCCCGGAGCTGTCGGAGCTTTCCGCCGGTGAAGCGGATGCGCTGCTGCTCTGCACGGACGGCTTCTGGGAATATGTCCTCGAAGCTGACATGACCCGGACGCTCACAGAGACGCAGACCCCCGAAGCATGGCTCGCCGCCATGCGGGCGCTGCTGTCAGAGCGTGTGCCGGTATACAATGACAACAACAGCGCAGTTGCTGTCAGGATAACAAAGCAGGAGGATCTCACATGAAATACTGTATCCGCTGCATGGAGCCGCTCGCAGGGGACACCTGCCCTGTCTGCGGCAGTTCGCAGGACTACACACCGCCGTCCCATCATCTGCTGCCCGGTACGATGCTGAACGGAAAATACTGCGTCGGCGCTGCCCTCGGAGAGGGTGGCTTCGGCATCACCTATATCGGACGTGACACCCGTCTCGAAATGCGTGTCGCCGTCAAGGAATACTATCCCAACGGCTTTGTCAACCGCACTGCCACTGTCTCGCCGGCAGTCCAGCCCGCCGTCGGTGAGGATCGGTCGGAGTTCTACGAGAAGGGCAAGGAGCGCTTCCTGCGTGAAGCAAGGTCGCTGGCACAGTTCTCCGGCGAGCCCGGTATTGTCGATGTGCGGGATTATTTTGAGGAAAATGAGACTGCCTACATCGTCATGGCATATCTCGAAGGCGAGACGCTGCGGAGCTATCTGAAACGCACCGGCAATATGCGTCCGGAGGATGCTTTTTCGCTGCTGCTGCCCGTGATGCAGTCGATGGAGAAGGTGCATCAGAAGGGCATCATCCACCGGGACATCAGCCCGGATAATATCATCCTCGTGAACGGCAGTGCCAAGCTCATCGACTTCGGGGCAGCCCGGAACGTGATGGGCGAGGGCAGCAAGACTTTGTCTGTGATGATAAAGCCCGGTTATGCGCCGGAGGAGCAGTACCGCACCAAGGGCGAGCAGGGAGCGTGGACGGATGTCTATGCCCTGTGTGCCACGATGTACCGCTGCATCACCGGGAACGTGCCGGATGATGCAGCAGAGCGCCTGTTCAAGGATGAGCTGAAACGCCCGTCCGAGCTCGGCGTGAAGATCACACCCGCCTTCGAGGCGGCGCTCATGAAGGGCATGGCGGTGTTTGCTGAGGATCGCTATCGTTCGATCCAGGAGCTGATCGCAGGGCTGAACGGAGAAGCGCCTGCCGAGCCGGAGGAGCGGACACAGCGCCGCACCGAGCCGGATCCCGACGAGGAGCGCACCACCTACCGCACCGCACAGACGGAGCCGCAGAGCCCCGCACCGCCCGTCTACGAACCGCCCAAGGAGCAGGCGCCTGTCTATCCGCAGCCTGCAACGCCGGTCTCAGCGCCCAAGCAGGAGCCTCCGATCCGGGAGACAAAGCCGGAGAAGAAGCGGAAGAAAGGGAAGGCGCTGCCGTTCATCATCGGCGGTGCAGCAGTTCTTGCAGCTGTTGCAGCAGTGGCTGTGGTGATCGGCATCTCCTCGAAAAGCGGAGCGATCCGGATCGGCGAGCGCACCTACAAGAGCACGGAGACGTCGCTCTATCTGTATCATATGGAGCTCACGCCCTCCGACCTTGACAGCATCAGCAGACTGACGAAGCTCGAATCGCTCACCATCCATGATTGTACCTTCGCAGCCGGTGCAAAAGCGAAGCTTTCCGCACTGCCGCCCACCATCCGGTATCTGTATCTGACGAACATCGACCTGACGGATCAGGATCTGAGTGCGATGCGCACCTCGAAAATGACGGAGCTGCGGACAGTCGATCTCAGTGAGAATCCTCAGCTGACCGATCTTTCCCCGCTGACCGCCAATTTCGGGATGCTGACTGCGATCCGGATCAACGGCACGGGCGTCAGGGATCTTTCGCTGCTGGAAAATGCCGCCAGCCTCTCCACCCTCGAGATGAACCGCTGCCCCTCTGCCGACTTCACGACGATGCATATCCCTTCGCTGTATACCTTCTGTGCAGAGAATGACGATCTGACCGACATCAGCTTCCTGAGCGGGCACGAACGGCTCAGCACGCTTGATCTGTCCAACAACCAGATCAGCGACCTGACGCCGCTTGCCGGTATGGAGGATATGAACAATCTCTATCTGGGCAACAACAAGGTGGAGGACATCGTCCCGCTTGCCGGTATGCACAAGTTGGACAAGCTCGAACTCCAGGGCAATGCCATCCGCACGCTTGCGCCGCTGAATGATGTCAAGGAGCTGTACTATCTGAATGTCTGCCGGAACGAGCTGACCAACCTTGCAGGATTGCAGACCGCCATCAAGCTGACCCATTTCTTTGCTGCTGAAAACAACCTGCTGACTCTGGACGGCATGGATAACTGCACGGTCCTCCAGACGGTCAATCTCCGTGACAACAAGCTCACCGATCTCGGAACTCTCGGCAAGAATGCCGATACGCTGAAAGTCGTTCAGATCAGCAACAATCTTCTGAGCAGCCTTCCCGAGCTTGCAGACTGCGAGCAGCTCAATGTGCTGATCACAGACAACAACCATCTCTCCTCGCTGAAGGATCTGGAAAAGTGCATTGATCTACAGGTCATCTCGGCAGAGAGCAACAAGCTGATGAGCCTTGCAGGGCTTGAAAATGTGACAGCGCTCCAGGCGCTTTATGTGCCGGATAACCAGATCACGGACATCTCCGCCTTGCAGGAAGTGAATGCGCTCTCCGAAACGAATATCAAGGCGCTCAATCTGGCAAATAACAAGATCAAGACCCTGACGCTGAACAGCATGATCAAGTACAATCTGCTGATCCTATACAACAACCCGCTCGATGATGCAGAAGGCATCCGCCGGCTCACCGGCGACAAGCTGTATCTCAGCTATTATGACGGCATCCAGATCGCAGGGCTCACAGACGGCTTCTACGACTGTACCCTCGTGAATGTGCCGCTTGACAAGCAGGTCGGGCTCAAGGAGGAAAGCGGCAGGAGCTACCACATCTACTATCAAACGGCAGCGGAGGCAGATGAGGAGATCGGCACCGCCAAGCAGCGGCTCATGGGTACGATCGACGGCGAGCCGGACGAAATGAGCGACCAGGAGTAAGGGGGGCAGCAGATTGGAACGGACAGTTTACATCAGCACGCCCCGCACGCTCCCGCCGCTGCTGCTGCTCTTCCGTGGCGATGCCATGCGGATCATCGAGCTCCGTGAGCACCAGACCCTCGGACGCAACACCCGGACGAACCAGGTGGACATCGACCTTGCAGAGCCGTATGTCTCCCGCCATCACGGCGAGCTGGGACACGACGCCCGTGGCTGGTACTTTACGGATACGGACAGCGGCACGGGGACATACCTCGGCAGCCGGAAGGTCACGCCCGGGGAGCGCTGCTACTTAGCGGACGGCGATGTGCTGCGCATCTGCAATGAGCCGATGCAAAGCGCCGCCGATGTCGTGACGCTCGTCTTTCTGACGGATTATCCGGAAGCCTTTGCAGCAGGCAGCATCCCGCTGAATGTTGAGGAGATCACCATCGGCAGAGGCAGCCGGGAAAAGCTGCCGCTCGGGGAAAACACGGTCTCGGCGCATCATGCCTCGTTCTTCTTAGCCGATGCCGGATGGGCAGTCGTGGATCACAACAGCACCAACGGCGTCTGGATCAACAACCGCCGCATCACACACCCGGAATACCTGCAATGCGGCGATTGTGTGCGCATTGCGAACCTCTGCTTTGTCTACCGGGGCGACTGTATCCTGTATCAGAGACTGCCGGATCCGCAGACAATAGCGCAGACCGCACAGCCAGCCCAAAGACCGGCAGGGAACTTCCCGAATGAGCCGCTTGCCATTAAGATCATCGAGCGGACGGTCTCGTCGGCGGCAGGGCGCAAGCTGCTGCTGCAAGACATCGAGCTGACGGTCGATCCCGGCGAGATGGTGCTCATCCTCGGTGGTTCCGGTGCGGGCAAGACCACGTTCATGAACGCTGTCATGGGCTATGAAAAAGCGGACGGCACGATCTTGCACGGCGAGCTCGATCTCTATGCGCATTTCAAGGAGATGAAGCACCGCATCGGCTTCGTGCCCCAGCAGGATCTGCTGCGGGGGAGCGACACGGTGTTCTACACCCTCCAGAATGCAGCCGATATGAAGCTGCCCCGCCGGATGAAACGCCCGGAGCGGTTACAGCGGATCGAGACCGTGCTGCAAACGCTCGGACTGACGCCGGAACGGGACACGCTTGTGTCCAAGCTCAGCGGCGGACAGCGCAAGCGCCTGAGCGTGGGCGTGGAGTACATCTCCGACCCGAGCCTGTTCTTCCTCGATGAGCCGGATTCCGGTCTGGACGGCATCATGGCACGGACGCTGATGGAGAATCTGCGGACGATCGCCAACGAGGGGAAGATCGTCATGGTCATCTCCCATGCGCCCGACCGGGTGCCGGAGCTGTTTGACAAGGTGATCGTGCTTGCCAAGAGCATGACAGACGGTGCCGGACATCTGGCATTCTACGGCTCCATCCCGGATGCAAGGACGTTCTTCGAGACACAGACCCTTGAAGATGTGGTGCGCCGCATCAACCGCCCGGAGGAGGGCGGCGAGGGCTATGCCGACTACTACATCGACCGCTTCAAGGCAGAAAGGAGCCGCTATGGAGGGCGCTAACAGGCTACAGCAGACGGGCATCTACATCCGGAAGTGCTTCCGCATCTTTGCAAATGAGAAAGGCTGGAAGACTTTCATCAGTGCGGCGATCATCACCATCCTGATCTGCATGGTGCTCAGTGAGGATACCTTCACGGCATACAAGGACACCATCAATGGCTCCTTTGCGCTGGTCTGTGCGTGCATCTGGATCGGCATCTTCAACTCCATCCAGTCGGTCTGCAAGGAGCGTGACATTTTAAAGCGGGAGCACCATTCCGGGCTGCACATGTCGTCCTATGTGGCGGCGCACATGGTCTATGAGCTGGTGCTGAGCCTTGCGGAGAGCCTGATCGTGACGGTCATCATCACGGTGGCAAATATGAGCCGCCTGCCGTCGATGGGCGTCTTCCTGCCGACGGCGCTGGAGCTGCTCATCACGTTCTTCCTGACGATCTACAGCGCCGATGCCCTCGGGCTGATGGTGTCGTCCGTCGTGAAGAACCCGAACACCGCCATGACCGTGATGCCGTTCGTGCTCATCATCCAGCTTGTCATGTCGGGCGTCATCTTCGAGCTGGAAGGTCTGACGGAGCTGATCTCGCATCTGACCATTGCGAAATGGGCGCAGCGGGCGATCTGCACCTCCGTCAATGTCAACGGCATGTTCCTGTCGGATTACCGGGCGGAGGACGATTACAAGTTCACCGTGGGGCATCTGACAGGGCTCTGGTTCCTCTTGATCGTGTTCACAGGGCTCTATGCCATCGTCGCAACGATCGCACTGGAGTTTGTGGATAAGGATAAGCGGTAGGTGCGTGCCCGCACAGGGCAGACGGTGCGTGCCCGCACGGGGCAGACGCATTGTCAGGCACCCGGCAAGGGTAGTCCTGAGCTTGCGTTGCGAATGCAGTTTACCGCTTGCTCCCAATGCTTCGCAAAGGGAGCAATGCTATTGGGAGATAAATCGGAATTTATAGGAGTAAAATATGTGGATTAGGTGTAAGTGTGGAAATATCATTCACGACATCACAGATAGAATTCCTTATAAGGGACATATCATTTCAGATAATGAGTATTTTAAAATGCTTG
>JAIKWY010000087.1 GCA_024684395.1 Oscillospiraceae bacterium | reverse complement strand
CGTATTGATCGTGGATGATGAATTCATCGAACGCGAAATACTGGGAGAAATGCTGAAAAATGACTATTCTGTCCGATATGCTGAAAACGGCGCACAAGCGCTTGCTATGATCCGCGAGAACAAACTGACGCTGTCGCTTGTCATTCTTGATCTGCACATGCCGGAACTTGACGGTTACAGTCTTCTGCAGATCATGCGTGCCGACAGTGAGCTCCGGCGCATCCCTGTGATCGTTCTGACCTCCGAAGCCGGTGCCGAGGTGAAGTGCCTCCAGCTTGGCGCTGCTGATTTCTTTACCAAGCCCTATGATATGCCGGATATCATCCGGGCACGAGTCAGTCATGCCATCGAACTCGCCGAGGACAGCATCATCATCCATGAGATCGAGCGCGATCCGCTCACCGGTCTGTTCAACAAAGAGTTTTTCTTTGAGTACGGCAAACGGCTCGATCAGCAGAACGACCATATGAAGATGGATGCGTTGGTCATGGATATCAACCGGTTCCGTATCGTCAATGAACTCTACGGCAAGCAGTACTGCGACCTTGTTCTGAAAAAATCGGTTGCAGTATCCATGAACTGGTGGAACGATCCGGCGGGCTTGCGTGTCGGTATGACGGCAACTGCTTTTATGTCTACCTTCCGCATCGGGAAGATCTGTCTGAGAAATTGCCGGATTATATCGCAAGGGTGAGTGAACTGCTGGGCGACCGCAAGATCACCGTTAGGATGGGCGTATATTCCGATGACGGTGAAGAGCTGGATATGGAACGCCGCTTTGACCGTGCCAGACTTGCCGAACGCAAGCTGCGCAACAGCTATGAAACACGCTTCAACTTCTATAATGCAGAGCTCCACAGAAAAGAACTTCACGCAGAACGGCTCATCAACGATATGGAGCAGGCACTTGCCGAGAAGCAGTTCCGGGTCTACTACCAGCCGAAATATAACATTCAGGGCACAAAGCCCGTACTGACCAGTGCAGAGGCACTCGTGCGCTGGTTCCATCCGGAATTCGGCATGGTCAGCCCTGGTGAGTTTATCCCCGTCTTTGAGAAGAACGGACTGATCCAGCAGCTTGACCGCTATGTCTGGAACGAAGCGGCTGCGAAGATCGCAGAATGGCACAGGACCTTCGGCTTCTATCTGCCGGTATCGGTGAATGTGTCCAGAGTGGATGTGTTCAATCCGCAGCTGGGCGATATCCTGTGCGAGATCGCCGACAGAAACGGTCTTTCCGCCGAAAATCTCCTGCTGGAGATCACGGAATCCGCCTATACAGACAATTCACGCCAGATCATCGACACCGTTTCGGCACTTCGCAGCAGAGGATTCCGGATCGAAATGGATGATTTCGGCTGCGGCTATTCCTCGCTGAATATGCTGACTTCCCTTCCGATCGACGCATTGAAGCTGGATATGAATTTTATCCGGAACATCTGCACGGATAAAAAGGCGTACAAGCTCGTTGCGATCATGATGGATATCGCGAAGCTCCTGGAAGTCCCTGTGATCGCAGAAGGCGTGGAGATCAGGGAGCAGATGGATCTGCTCAAGGATCTGGGATGCGATATCATTCAGGGATACTATTTCTCCAAACCCCTCCCGGCGGAGGATTTCGAAAAGCTGCTGACAGCAGAAAGAGAGGCAAAGGAACATGCTTACAATTGATGCATTACGTGAATTTGGCGCTGATGTGGATGACGGGCTTGCCCGCTGTATGAACAATGAGAGTTTCTATCTCATGCTCGTCCGGAAGGCGGCAGAGACAGAGCGTCTGTCGCAGCTTGAGATCCAGCTGCAGGCAGGCGATCTGGATGCTGCTTTTGAGACCGCGCACGCGCTCAAAGGTCTGTATGCGAATCTTTCTCTGACACCACTGACAAAGCCCGTCAGCGAGTTGACCGAGCTTCTCCGGAACCGGACAGATACGGATCATTCTGCACTGCTCGCGGAAGCCAAAGCACAGTTTGAAAAGCTGTGCAGCCTGGCAGCGGCGTGATTGGCGATGCAGAAACAGATCTCTGCGGGGATCATCATCAGCTGTCTTCCTGATTTTGAGGATGATCCGGTTTCTGGGGAGTGTGCCAACCTCGTTCTGGAGCAGATCGGCATTACATGCGAGGGTGCAGATTCTGGTACGGAAACAATCGAAATGTGCAGAGAGCCTATCATGCAGATCGTTACCGAAGATTCCAGTAAACGTTATAAGGAAAAAGATATCTTTTGAATCACCTAATCCTAGGCCAATCTGTATCTGGCCGACAGATTTTCTGTTACGGCTTGATTCAGTGTACCTTGCGGACGAAAAGTGAACATATCACTGCGCTTTCTGATTTTCGCCTGCTTGCGCTTTTTTCTGATTGTTATATATGCGGTGTTACCATTCGGAAAAATGATCCTTTTAAGTATTCAGCATAAAAATATAAATTCTAGGGAAACACTGATTAAATCTGGTGCGCAAGATGCGCAGACAGATTTTTCGTCAGGTTGCCTAATGACGACGACGCGATACTGTATGTATCGCTAGGAGGAATTGGGCAAGATGACGGAAAATATGCAAGCAGATTGCACGC
>JAIKWY010000037.1 GCA_024684395.1 Oscillospiraceae bacterium | reverse complement strand
TGAGGCCTATGTGCCCCAGACGGATACGTATATTGAAAAAGATTCGTCGATCAATGACGAGATCGACAAGCTCCGCCACTCCGCCACCACTGCACTGGCGGAGCGGCGTGATGTTATCATTGTGGCGTCCGTCTCCTGCATCTACTCCCTCGGTTCGCCGGAGGAGTACCGGAACATGACCGTTGCCGTCCGTCCGAGCATGGAGAAGCCGCAGGCGCAGCTCATGCAGGAGCTCGTCGGCATCCGGTACGAGCGCAACGACATCGACTTTACACGTAACAAGTTCCGTGTGCGGGGCGACGTGGTCGAGATCTTCCCGGCAAATTCCACCGACACGGCGATCCGTGTGGAATACTTCGGCGACGAGATCGAGCGTATCAGCGAGGTCGATGTCATGACCGGCAAGATGAAGGCGATCCTGAAATTTGCCATGATCTTCCCGGCGTCGCACTATGTGGTCGGCGATGAGAAGATGGAGGCAGCCATTGCCGACATCGAGGAGGAACTTGCCGAGCGCGTGAAATGGTTCACCGACAATCACAAGCTCATCGAGGCACAGCGCATCGCACAGCGGACACAGTATGACATCGAGATGCTGCGGGAGATCGGCTTCTGCTCCGGCATCGAGAACTACTCCCGCATCCTGTCCCGTCGTCCCCCGGGCAGCGTGCCATATACGCTGCTTGACCACTTCCCGGAGGACTTCCTGCTGATCGTGGACGAGAGCCATGTGACCATCCCGCAGGTACGTGCCATGAGCGCCGGCGACCGTGCCAGAAAAACGACGCTGGTCGATTACGGCTTCCGGCTGCCGAGCGCCTTCGATAACCGCCCGCTGCGGTTTGAGGAGTTCGAGAGCCACATCCGGCAGGCGATCTTCGTTTCGGCGACACCCGGCGACTACGAGCGGGAGCATTCCGCCGATGTGGTCGAGCAGGTCATCCGCCCGACCGGTCTGGTGGATCCGGAGATCATCGTCAAGCCCGTGGAGGGGCAGATGGACGACCTCCTCTCCGAGATCCGCATCCGTGCGGAGAAGAACGAGCGTGTGCTCGTCACCACCTTGACCAAGAAGATGGCGGAGAACCTGACCGCCTACCTCGAACAGATGGGTACCAGAGTCCGCTACCTGCACCACGACATCGACACCATCGAGCGCATGGAGATCATCCGTGATCTGCGGCTCGGGGAGTTTGACGTGCTGGTCGGCATCAACCTCCTGCGTGAGGGTCTGGACATCCCGGAGGTATCGCTCGTGGCGATCCTCGATGCGGATAAGGAGGGCTTCCTCCGCAGCGAGACCTCGATGATACAGACCATCGGACGTGCCGCACGAAACGCCCACGGACAGGTCATCATGTATGCCGATACCGTGACCGGCTCGATGGAGCGGGCGATCCGGGAGACCGAGCGCCGCCGTGCATTGCAGATGGCATATAATGAGGAACACGGCATCGTGCCGCAGACCATCATCAAGGATGTACACGAGGTCATCGAGATCTCGAAAAAGGCGGATGTCGAGGCAAAGACCTCTGCCAAGAAGCTCTCGAAGAAGGAGCGTGACGCCCTCATCGAGAACCTGACCGCCCAGATGAAGGAAGCCGCCAAGATGCTTGAATTTGAACATGCGGCATTCCTGCGTGACGAGATCATGAAGCTGAAGGAGGAGAAATGAGATGCAGGACGAGCAGAGAAACTCCGACGAGATGCATTTCAAGAAGGAGGACGGCTCGATCGACCTCAAAACGGTCGGTGTCGGCATCTTCTACATCTTGTTCGGCAGGAAACGGCGCTCCCGGCTCGGCATCATCATCTCTTTGACCATCGTGACAACGGTCGGTGTCTTGGGCTGGTGCATGATGGGCAGGATCATGGGCGGCGATGCCGCCAGAAGGCTCGCAGAGCTCAACGGCGGCGCCCGGAGCGTTGCCAGAGCGGCAGAGCAATGGAGGATGGACGGCAAGGAGCTCGAGGCGTTCTCCGGTCAGGTCTACAAAGACGGCGGGGAATTTCGTGCCTATCTCCAGAAGTTCGAGAACGTCCAGCCGGATCATTACTATGCGGTCGTGACCGACGGCAAGGGCGGCTATCTCTACACGCTCTATTCCTATAAACCCATCGACGAGCGGTATTACAAAACACCGCCCCCGGAGGAAACACAGCTCGCACTGCTGAAAAGCATCATGCCCTCTGACCGGGCAAAGGCGGTCGGCGTGAGCTATTCCTGAGCATACAGAAAGGGGAGAATGACATGGATGAGAACAACGAACTGACCGAGCAGCTTACGGAGGAACAAGCCCCAAAAAAGCGCTTCAAAAAGCGCTATGTCATCATCCCGGCTGTCATTCTTCTGGTGATCCTTGTGGGCGGCTGGTGGCTCATCGGCGAGATGCTCGGCTACACGACCTATTCCCGGATGCAGACAAAATGCTCCCGTGCGCATGTCTTCGCCAAGGTATGTATGCAGTGGGAAGAGGAGGGCAACGAGCTGACGACCGGCATCTGGAAAGTAGAGCCGGGACACAGCGATTTCGAGGACTATGTCCTGCAATATGACAGCGATGCAGAGGGCGAATGGTATGCGCTTGTCCTCGACAAGAACGGTGCGATCGAGTATACCCTCAACTCCGAGTCGGAGATCCCGAAGGAATACCTGAAACACCCGCCTGTCTATGAGGAGCAGATGGCACTGCTCGACAGCCATTTTTCCTTCCGGCGCAAAAAAGCCATTGCTGCCTGGTATACGGATGATTCCAAGAATACGCTGAATGACTGAGAGGCGCAACATGCAGAAAACAGAGAAAAATCCCGCACTGTGGAAGATCATCCTGCTGGCGGTGCTTGTCATAGCGATGGTGCTGCTCCTCGACTGGATGCATCTGAAAAAAACGGCAAAGAGCCGCTACAATGACCTGAGCAACGGCGCAAGATCCGTCTTTTTAGCGGCGGAGAGCTACCGGGAGGATGGCAATGCGCTCCCGGAAAGCGGCAAGGTCTCCGGACAGGAGGGCTTTTCCGGCTACCTGCTGACGAAGGCGGAGCAATATGTCGCCGAGGGGGACAATTATGCCGTTGTCAGTGATGATGCAGGGCAGATCCGGTACGTGCTCTATGCCCACGGCAGCATTGCGAAGAAATACATGACCGATCCCCCGCATTCGGGTGACGGCGAGGACAAGGACAAAATGCTCCGGCTGCTGCAAACGCCCATCTTCTGGCGGACAGCCGTCGGCGTGTACTACCCGGCAGTCATTTCGGCAGTGCCGGCAGAGCAGAATGGAACCTGACCCAAACCCTGAAATAGGTTCCGGGGTGTGGGGCGGAGCCCCACAAGCGGGTCGAGGGTGCGCAGCATCCTCCCTAATTTCCTCCCCCAACGGGGGTGACTCCCCACGGGGTGGGGAGATGTCCGCAGGACAGAAGGGACACGCCGCCAGTAAGGCGGGTGCCGCCGAACGGCGGCGGAGGGGGGCGGCTTTCGCATGTTGATTGGATACCAAAGAAGGATGTAAGGATATGCAAAGAAACGAGATCATTATCAAAGGCGCACGAGCCAACAACCTGAAAAACATCGACCTGACCATCCCCCGGGACAAGCTGGTCGTGATGACCGGGCTTTCCGGCTCCGGCAAATCCTCGCTGGCGTTCGATACCATCTATGCGGACGGACAGCGGCGCTATGTCGAGAGCCTGTCCTCCTATGCACGGATGTTCCTCGGACAGATGGAAAAGCCCGATGTGGACAGCATCGAGGGGCTTTCTCCCGCCATCTCCATCGACCAGAAAACGACCTCCCGGAACCCCCGCTCGACCGTGGGAACGGTGACGGAGATCTATGACTATCTGCGTCTGCTCTATGCCCGCATCGGCATCCCGCACTGTCCGGTCTGCGGACGGGAGATCCACCAGCAGACCGTGGACGAGATCGTCGATCAGGTCATGGCGCTCGAAAACGGCACCCGCATCATGCTCCTTGCCCCCATCATCCGGGGGAAGAAGGGCACCTATGCCAAGGAGCTCGAACGTGCCAGAAAGAGCGGCTATGTCCGTGTGCGCATCGACGGTATCCTCTACGACCTCTCCGAGGAGATCAAGCTCGAAAAGAATATCAAGCATACCATCGAGATCGTCGTTGACCGCCTTGTCATCAAGGAGGGCATCGAGTCACGTCTGACGGACAGCCTCGAAACCACGGCATCACTGACGGGCGGCATCATCCATGTGGATGTGGTAGACGGCGAGACGATGGTCTTTTCCCAGAATTATGCCTGCCCGGAGCATAACATCAGCATGGAGGAGCTGACGCCCCGCATGTTCTCGTTCAACAACCCCTACGGTGCGTGCGAGAAGTGTACGGGTCTGGGCGTTTTCCAGAAGATCGACCCGGACATCATCCTCCCGAACCCGGAGCTGAGCATTGCGGGCGGTGCGATCCATGCATCCGGCTGGAATAACCTTGAAGAGGGCTCCATTGCGATGATGTACTACAACGGCATCGCCAAGAAATACAACATCTCGCTCGATACGCCCGTCAAGGATCTGCCGGCGGAGGTCGTGAACGCCTTCCTCTACGGCACGGACGGCGAAAAGCTCGAACTGCACCGCAACCGGGAGCTTGGCGGCGGCGTGTACTATGCGCCGTTCGAGGGCGTTGTCAACAACCTTGAACGCCGCTATCATGAGACCAATTCCGTCTATATGCGGGCGGACTTAGAGGAAAGCATGGGCGAGGTCGTCTGCGAGGCATGTCACGGCGCCCGCCTGAAACCGGAGGTGCTCTCCGTCACGGTCGGCGGTCTGAACATCCACGAGCTGACGAATCTCTCCGTGGTCAAGGCACTGGCATTCTTCAAGGCGCTGGAGCTGACCGAGCATGAACGCTTCATCGGCGAGCGCATCATCAAGGAGATCTGCGACCGGCTCGGCTTCTTAGCGAGCGTGGGTCTCGAATACCTGACGCTCTCCCGGTCGGCGGGAACGCTCTCCGGCGGCGAGAGCCAGCGCATCCGGTTGGCGACACAGATCGGCTCGTCCCTCGTCGGGGTGCTGTATATCCTCGATGAGCCGAGCATCGGACTGCACCAGCGGGACAATGACATGCTCATCGCCACGATGAAGCGCCTGCGTGACCTCGGCAATACGCTGATCGTCGTCGAGCATGACGATGACACGATGCTGGCGGCGGATCATATCGTAGACATCGGTCCGGGCGCCGGCGTGAACGGCGGCAATGTCGTCTATTCCGGCACACCCAAGGGGCTGTTGAAATGCAAGGAGTCCGTCACCGGGCAGTATCTCTCCGGCAAGCTCTCCATCCCCATCCCGGAAACACGCCGGAAGGGGAACGGCAATTTCCTGACCGTTGTCGGGGCGCAGGAGCACAATCTGCATGACCTGACCGTGCGCTTCCCGCTCGGGGAGCTGATCTGCGTGACGGGCGTATCCGGCTCCGGCAAGTCCTCGCTCGTCAACGAGATCCTGTACAAGCATCTTGCTGCCGTGCTCAACCGGGCGAAGATCAAGGGCGGGCAGTGCAAGAAGATCGAGGGCATGGAGTACCTCGACAAGGTCATCTGCATCGACCAGTCGCCCATCGGCAGAACGCCCCGCTCCAATCCGGCGACCTACACGGGCGTGTTCACCGACATCCGGACGCTCTTCTCCCAGACGCAGGACGCCAAGAGCCGGGGCTACGGTCCGGCACGGTTCTCCTTCAACGTCAAGGGCGGCCGCTGCGAAGCCTGCGAGGGCGACGGCATTTTGAAGATCGAGATGCACTTCCTCCCGGACGTCTATGTCCCGTGCGAGGTCTGCAAGGGCAAGCGCTACAACCGTGAGACCCTTGAAGTGCATTACAAGGGCAAGTCCATCCACGATGTGCTGGAAATGACCGTGGACGAGGGCGTGCTGTTCTTTGAGCATATCCCGAAGATCGCCCGCAAGCTGAAAACCTTGCAGGAGGTCGGGCTCGGCTATATCCGCATCGGACAGTCGGCAACGACGCTCTCCGGCGGTGAGGCACAGCGTGTGAAGCTCTCCACGGAGCTGTCCAAGCGTGCGACCGGCAAGACGGTCTACATCCTCGATGAGCCCACCACCGGGCTCCATGCGGCGGATGTCCACCGGCTGACGGATGTGCTACAGCGGCTCGTGGATACGGGCAATACGGTCATCGTGATCGAGCATAACATGCATGTCATCAAGGTGGCAGACCATATCATCGACCTCGGTCCCGAGGGCGGCGACGGCGGCGGACTGATCGTTGCAGAGGGGACCCCCGAGGAAGTTGTACAGGTACCGGAATCCTATACGGGCAAGTACCTGGCGCCCTATCTGAAACGCAATGGCTAAGCGGGGCGAGGGGAAGAGCATCAAGGTGTGGCGCATCATACGGCGGGTATTCCGCAGACTCGTCCGGATGCTGCTGAACCGGAACACGCTGATCATCATACTGCTTGCCGTGCAGCTCGTGGCACTGGCGCTCGTGGTCATGTTCCTGAGCCAGCATTATCTCCCCGTGTATATGGTGCTGCTGGCGCTCGATGTCGTTCTGGTCATCTATATCATGAATACGTCCGAAAATCCGTCCTATAAGCTGCCGTGGATGATCGCCATGATGGTGATACCGGTATTTGCGGGACTGGCATATCTGCTGGTCAAGACGGATGTCGGACACCGGGTGTTCAAGCGCAATTACGAGCGCAAGGTGAAGAGCACCCGCAAATGCCTCCCGCA
The DNA here is from genome assembly GCA_024684395.1 of Oscillospiraceae bacterium. GTDB lineage: Bacteria > Bacillota > Clostridia > Oscillospirales > Ruminococcaceae > UBA3855. The sequence goes on along the minus strand of JAIKWY010000037.1, from coordinate 6,084 downwards.
GGATCATCAGACAGCAGGGGATCTGTACCGGCTGGATCCCGCCTGCTCGGGACTGGCGGCATATATCAACGACTACGGCGGCTTCCCGGTCTACCGGAACCGTCAGTCGCAGTTCTTCCCCATCGGTGAGAAGATGTTCGAGGCGATGAAGGAGGAGATCCGCAAGGCAAAGCAGTATATCTTCGTGGAGTTCTTCATCATCTCGATGGGATACATGTGGGATGAGCTGCTCGACCTGCTGAAAGAGCGGGCGCAGGACGGCGTGGATGTCCGGATCCTGTATGACGGCTTCGGCACGCAGTTCATGATGCCGAAGAAGTATTTCAGCGACCTCGAAGAGATCGGCATCCGCTGCAAGGTGTTCAACGCCTTCAAGCCGCTGCTGTCCTCGTCACAGAACAACCGTGACCACCGGAAGATCGTCGTGATCGACGGCAATACGGCATTTACGGGCGGTATCAACGTGGCGGATGAATATATCAACCGCAAGCGCCGCTTCGGTCACTGGAAGGACGGCGGCATGATGCTCCGGGGCGAGGCGGCATGGAGCTTTACGGTCATGTTCCTCCAGCTCTGGGAAATGGAGCAGGAGGGCGACGGCTCGATCGGGGATTTCACGCCGATCCGACAGGACTGCGCTTCCTATGACGGCTTCATCCAGCCCTACAGCGATGCGCCGGTGGACGGCGAATCCGTCGGCAGGAACGTCTATCTGGACATCATCAACAATGCACGGGAGTATGTCTATATCATGACCCCGTATCTGATCCCGGATCATGAGCTCGTCACGGCGCTGACGCTGGCGGCAAAGAAGGGCGTGGATGTGCGGCTCATGACACCGCATATCCCGGATAAGTGGTATGCCTACCGGACGGCGTGGAGCTATTATCCGGAGCTGCTCGAAGGGCGTGTGCGCATCTTTGAGTATGAGCCGGGCTTTGTCCATGCCAAGAATGTCAGCGCAGATGACAAGGTGGGGCTGGTCGGGACGATCAACCTCGATTACCGCAGCTTCTACCTGCAATTCGAGTGCGCCTGCATCATGTACGGCAGCGACATCGTCAAGGACATCCGGAAGGATTTTGAAAAGACCCTGAACAAGTGCATCGAGATCCACATGGAGGACTGCCAGGAGCTTTCCATCGGCAAGCGCATCATCGGCTGGCTGCTCCGGATCTTTGCGCCGCTGCTTTGACCAACATGTCGGCTTACGCCGACTAAGGAGGGGCTACTCGACCCTCCTAAACCACCCCCGGCAGGGCAGTGACCGCCCTGCACCCGCATCTTTTTCAAGTCAACAGCAGGGGAGCACCCCTGTTGAACATAGCCATAAGGAGAAATGATAATGAGTACAGAATGCACACATGATTGCAGCACCTGCGGCAGCAACTGTTCCGAGCGGACAGCGCCGCAGAGTATGCTGGAGAAGCCCAATGAGATGAGCAAGGTCGGCAAGGTCATCGGCGTTGTCAGCGGCAAGGGCGGCGTCGGCAAGTCGCTGGTCGCTTCCATGCTGGCGGTCGGGATGCAGCGTGCCGGCAAGCACGCAGCCATCCTTGATGCGGATGTGACAGGTCCGTCCATCCCGAAGGCATTCGGCGTCAAGGAAAAAGTCCTCGGCAATGAGCTCGGCATGATCCCGGCACGCTCGAAGATGGGCATCGACATCATGTCCGTGAACCTGATGCTGCCGAATGACACCGATCCCGTTGTCTGGAGAGGTCCGGTCATCGCAGGCGTTGTCAAGCAGTTCTGGACGGATGTCATCTGGGACGATGTGGACTTCCTGTTCGTGGACATGCCACCCGGAACGGGCGACGTGCCGCTGACGGTCTTCCAGAGCCTGCCGGTGGACGGCATCATCATCGTGACATCGCCGCAGGAGCTGGTGTCCATGATCGTCCAGAAGGCTGTGAAGATGGCGAAAATGATGGACATCCCGGTGCTCGGCATCGTGGAGAACATGAGCTATGCCGTATGTCCCGACTGCGGCAAGAAGATCATGGTCTACGGCGAGAGCCACACCGCCGACATCGCCAAGGAGTACGGCATCCCGCTGCTGGCACAGATCCCGATGGATCCGGCGCTTGCCAAGTGCGTGGATCTCGGCGTGATCGAGCTGCATGAGTGCGATGCGTTGGACTTCGCTGTGGAGAAGCTGATCGGAGAATAACGGGGAGCCCCCGTAGGCAGACGCACGCCAGGGCATGTTTTAACAATAACGTCCTTCATGCGTTGCAGCCCTTTTGCAGCAAAGGATCTGACGGATCATATCCTGTGACCTCCCGCACTTGCGGGAGGTTTTTTTATGAAAAATGCGCATCATCGCAGGAATTTATAATTTTGTTGAAAATGACGAAAACTGTGTTGAAAAATATTTGCCTGTAATTGGGCAAAAAAACACCCGTTTTAAACTATTTAAAAAAGATTCTTAAAAACCCCTTGCAATATTTCCGAATTTGTAGTATGATAGATAGTGTATTGGTATTGGTTTAGGAGGCAAGATAATGAGGCTGATATCCATTGTTGTGCCGTGCTATAATGAGGAGGAAGTGCTCCCGCTGTTTTATGAGGAGATCCAGAAGGTCATGCAGCAGATGCGGGAGGAGCATCCCGATCTGACATTCGAGCTGCTGTTCATCGACGACGGCTCCAAGGACAAGACACTCGTGATCCTGCGGGAGATGGCGCTCCGGGACAAGCGTGTGCGCTATATCTCCTTTTCCCGCAACTTCGGAAAGGAAGCGGGCATGTTCGCCGGACTGGAGAACGCAAAGGGCGATTATGTGGTCGTCATGGATGCCGACTTGCAGCATCCGCCGGCATTTCTGCCGAAAATGTATAATTATGTCAAGGACGGAGAGTATGACTGCGCCACCACACGCCGTGTGAGCCGTAAGGGTGAGTCGAAGATCCGCTCCTTCTTTGCCAGGATGTTCTACAGGATCATCAACCGCATCTCCCAGACTGTGATCGTGGACGGAGCGCAGGATTTCCGCTTCATGTCCCGGCAGATGGTCGATGCCATCCTACAGATGCGGGAATACAACCGCTTTTCCAAGGGCATTTTCAGCTGGGTGGGCTTCCGCACCCGCTATATCGAATATGAGAACGTCGAGCGTCCCGCCGGTACGTCTTCCTGGTCGTTCTGGGGACTGTTCCGGTACTCGCTCGAGGGCATCTTTGCATTTTCCACGGCACCCCTGACAGCTTCCACGTACATGGGCGTGCTGATCATGCTCATCGCTTTTGTGGCGCTGATCATTCTGATCGTCAAAGCGATCGTCGTACCGGATCCGGATCTGCGCTTCCTGGCAGGTATCTGTGTGATGTGCCTGCTCAGCGGCTTGCAGCTCTTCTGCACCGGCATGGTCGGGCATTACCTCTCCAAGACCTATCTCGAGGTCAAGCACCGTCCGATCTATCTCACCCGTGAGACGGAGGAGACGTACCGTCAAAAAATGGAGGAGACCCCGTGAGTAACCGTGCGAAGCTGCTGGTCTCGGTGCTGTTCATTGCTGTGATCATCCTGTGCATCGGTCTGACACGGTTCTACTTTGACGTGACCAAGAACACCGGCAGCATCGGCACGGAAAACCAGGTCGATCATATCATCCGGTCGGTCGGCGGCAAGCGCATTTTCCGGAGCCCTTCCGGCTTCTGCGGCGTCCTTGACGAAAATGATGCCGTCATCATCGAGCCGGAGTGGATGGAGATCCAGGATCTCACCGACAGGCTCGTCATCGTGTCCAAGCGCATCAACGATACCGTGCTCATCGGCGGCATCGACTATGAGGAAAATGTCGTACTGCCGTTCGTCTACCGCTCCATTACGTCCATCGGGGAGCATTACAAGGTCGGCATCGTGGCAGAGGACGAGACCTGCATCATCTACAACAACGACTACCGTCCGGCGCTGTTCCGCAGCTACGATACGGTCTCCTATGAAAACGACATGCTCATGCTTAGTGTGGGTGAGGATCAGTTCACCTACTATGTCGGCGATGAAGTCCCGGCACTGCGGGATGCCAAGCTCTCGTGCAATATCGGGGACAAGACGCTGAACTGGCGTGTCGGGAATGCGACGTTCCTGAAGGATCTCAAGGAGATCGACCTGCGCCGCATGAACACCTGTGTAGAAAGCTATATGGACATGCTCATCCGGAACGATTTCACCGATCTGGTGCAGATCTCGAGCGGCGACTATCTCACGCCGCTGACAAAGCCCGGCAGCTTTACGGATCTGAAGATCAGCAAGGCGGGCGGCTTCTCCCTCAACCGGGCAGAGCTCGGGAGCGATGTCTATGTCTTTTCGTTCGTACTGAACTGTAAGCCTGCCGATCCCACATCGGAAACGCCGGCGCAGACAGTCCAGGTACAGCTCTCCTTCCGCCGGAATGCGGATAACAGTATGATACTGACCTCAGCCGGTCTGGATTACCAGAGTGCAGAAACGCCTGCACCGACCGAGGCGGAATAACGGACAGAGCGTCCGGCACCCCACAGCAGACATCCGTGCATTCTGTGAGGGGGGATCTCAGGCACGGAGAAACGAGGCGGCTTATGTCTAAAAAAGTGGCAGTCATTATGGGCAGCGACAGCGACTTCCCGGTCGTGAAGGCAGCAGTGGAAAAGCTGAAAGCCTTCGGCGTACCGTATGAAGTGCATGTCATGTCCGCACACCGGACACCGGATGCGGCGGCGGATTTCTCGAAGCACGCAGCGGAGAACGGTTTTGGTGTGATCATTGCAGCAGCAGGTATGGCAGCGCACCTGGGCGGTGTACTGGCAGCGCACACGATCCTTCCGGTCATCGGTATCCCGATCAAATCGGCATCCTTTGACGGTATGGATGCACTTCTTGCAACAGTGCAGATGCCTCCGGGCGTTCCGGTGGCGACTGTCGGCATCAACGCAGCAGCCAATGCTGGTCTGCTGGCGATCCAGATGCTGGCACTTTCGGATACAACGCTGGCAGAAAAGCTGGCGGCAATGAAGCAGGACATGGCAGAGGGCGTTGCAAAGAAGGACGCTGCCATGCAGGAAATGGTCAACTCCCTGTGAGATCAGGGTCATGATATTCTTATGGAGGTAATGGAAATGGAAAATGTTGTAAAAGGCGAGCAGCTCTACGAGGGCAAGGCAAAGAAGGTCTATGCGACCAGCGATCCCGATCTGGTGATCGTAGACTACAAGGATGATGCGACGGCATTCAACGGCGAGAAGAAGGGCACCATCGTCGGCAAGGGCGTCATCAACAACAGAATGACCAACTACATGTTCAAGCTGCTGGAGCAGGAGGGCGTTCCGACCCATCTGGTAGAGGAGCTCTCCGAGCGTGAGACTCTCGTGAAGAAGGTATCCATCGTACCGCTCGAGGTCATCATCCGCAACGTGGCAGCCGGCAGCTTCTCCAAGAGAATGGGCGTTGAGGAGGGCAAGAAGCTCCTGACCCCGATCCTCGAATTCAGCTACAAGAACGACGATCTCGGCGATCCGTTCATCAACGATTACTACGCACTGGCTCTGGGTCTGGCGACCAAGGAAGAGCTGGACACCATCGCAAAGTATGCGTTCAAGGTCAATGAGTTCATGGTAGGCTTCTTCAAGAAGCTCAACATCGACCTGATCGACTTCAAGATCGAGTTCGGCCGCACCTCTGACGGCACCATCATCCTGGCTGACGAGATCTCTCCGGATACCTGCCGCTTCTGGGACAGCACGACCCACGAGAAGCTCGACAAGGACCGCTTCCGCCGCGACCTCGGCAACGTCGAGGACGCGTACTCCGAGATGATGAGAAGAATTCTGGGGTAATCGTTCAGTTGTTAGTTTTTAGTTGTTAGTTCTTAGTTGGCGGTGTCTCCGACGGATTTGAATTTGCCGCCGGAGGCGGCACCTTCAACTACCAACTACCAACTATCAACTATCAACTACCAACATATTTTCCCTCCGTTTAACACATAGGAGATCTGATCAACATGAACCAACACATCCACGAGGAATGCGGCGTTTTCGGCGTCTTCGCGCCGGAGAACCGCGACATCGCCGCCATGACCTACTACGGCCTCTTCGCCCTGCAGC
>JAIKWY010000028.1 GCA_024684395.1 Oscillospiraceae bacterium | reverse complement strand
ACCTTGTCATAGATAAAGTCAAAGCTGACAAGTCTGTCCAGCTCCCGAAGGAAATGTGTTTCCGGCATAAGCTCATCCAGTGTTACAAATGCCATCTTCATTTGCCGCGGTTCAGATCTTTTTAACATTGCTCTCGACCTCGCTTTCTATGATATCATTATACCATATTTCCTTGCGATTGTCGATGGTTTGTCAACAGCTCCGAAACGTGACACCCTTTGCAGCAAAGGTATCGTGAAGCACTATACCCTTATGTTGCTTCTGCTCGGTTTCAACAGGCAGTTTTTATCAGGTCTGGTGAATGGATTTCGTCGGAGCGCTGTGGTATGATTGGTGGTCAGGAGGTGACCGCGGCAATGAAGTTGCAGGATCTATACTACGGTAACATAACGCCATGCGAGCACAGTATTAAGAGCGAGTCCGAGTACGCGAAAAGAACTCGCGACCTGCTTGATATGTGTGATTCGTTGGAGAAAAGACTGTCGGCTGACGATAAAAAGCTGCTCAATGACATAACGGATACACACGAAAAGCTGTCCGAAACAATGGTAGCAGAGAGCTACGCACAGGGCTTTCGTGACTGCGCCGAACTGATAATAGATGTGATGTTCGGCAGGAGCGAGAACCTGAAATAAAAACATAATAACTCAAACGAGCAAGGGTACGCTGAAACACCGTACCCATTTTTGTATCAAGGGAGCGGCAAACCACCGCTCCCTTCAAAAATATCATAAAGGAGAAATGTAAAAATGAACAATTCAATGATCATGTTCGTGTTTAGAAATATAAAGAGAGGTGTTAGCTATTGGCAGAAATTGAAAAGATGTACGACAAGATGTTTACCGATTATCCTGACGTAGTGAGCGTTCCTCAGCTGATGAAAATGCTGTCAGTAGGTCGTCATGCTGCTTATGAATTAGTCAGCAGCGGCGAAATACAGAGCTTCAAGGTCGGTAAGAATATAAGGATACCAAAGATAAAAGTCATTGAATATATACTCGGTACAAGGAGGTGCTGCCTATGAAAAATGTAACAGGAAGTCTGCAAGCCAAGCACGGCAAGTACTATGCCGTGCTGAATTTATACGACCACACAGGCAAACGAAAACAGAAGTGGATATCCACAGGATATGAGATCAGAGGTAATAAGAAAGCTGCGAAAGCCTTCCTTGACGAGCTGCTTGTAGCTTACAACAAGAAACAGCAGGCGGCACTGAAAGTTATCTCAAAGATGAAGCACCCCGAGCAGTTTATAAAGGAGCAGAGCCGGATAATGGCTCTGCCCCTGTTTTTATACATCGAAGAATGGATCGACCACTCGTCTGCGAGGCTCCAAGCGACTACTATTGATGGTTACAGACAGCTCTGCGGCGGAAGGATACGGACGTTCTTCGAGAGCCGAGGAACTACCGTTTATGATCTCACAGGCGAGGACCTGAACGAGTTCTATGCTTACCTTGCAAGGCAGGGACTGAAAGGTGCTTCTCAGCAGAGGTATCACGGACTGATACATTCCGCATACAGCTTTCTTATGAAGCACCAGTACATTGACAGCAATCCCTGTGACTTTGCCGACCGTCCAAAGGCTGAGAAGTACCGTGGAGCGTACTATAATCAGTCGGAGCTGACGGAACTGTTCCGTGCTGCAAAAGAGAGCGAGATATACATTCCCGTGCTTCTTGCGGCATATTACGGACTTCGTCGCAGCGAGGTCCTCGGTATCAAGTGGAGCAATATCGACTTCGGGAACGGCACTATCCGCATTGCTCACAAGGTCGTGGAGCAGAAGGTGGACGGCAAATATCAGACAGTCGGTCACGACAAAATGAAAACGGAGTCCAGCAACAGGATACTTCCGCTGATGAAGGAAGTGGCAATGGCACTGCGGCGGCTGAAGCTCCACCAGGACGAGCAGCGCCGTTTATGCGGAAATTCCTACGTTCACGAATACGATGACTACGTCTGCGTGAATGAGATTGGTCAGCTTCTCAGACCAAACTATGTCACGGCAAAATTCAGTGAGCTGCTGAAAGAAAACGGCTTGAAGCACATACGCTATCATGACCTTCGACATAGCTGTGCCAGCCTGCTTCTTGCAAACGGGGTGCCGATGAAAGAGATACAGGAGTGGCTGGGACACTCGAACTACCGCACAACAGCCGACGTTTATTCTCATCTTGATTTCAGCAGCAAGGAGCATTCGGCGGAGATAATCTCCCATGTTCTGGCGGTGTGAGGTTGACATTGCTGCTGTGGTGATGTATAATCTAAGTAAGAAAAATCGGAATTTGGAGAGATACTAAAATGAAATTAACAATGCTCGGTACAGGAAACGCGCTGGTCACAGAGTGTTATAATACCTGTTTCGTGATAGAAGATAATAATCAGTATTTTATGGTGGATGGCGGTGGCGGCAGTGCGATTCTGCACCAGTTAAAGCACGCTGGATATGACTGGATGGATATGAGACATATCTTTGTTACCCATAAGCATGTGGATCATCTCATGGGTATCATTTGGATGGTTAGGATGATATGCCAGTTCATGAACCACGGAGAATACAAGGGTGAGGCATATATCTACTCTCACAAGGAAGTACTGGATCTGATTCGTGATATGGCAGGAAAACTTCTTCTTGCAAAAGAAACACGATTTATCGATGACAGACTTCATCTTGTAGAGGTTCATGACGGTGAAACCATGAATATCATAAAACATGACATTACCTTCTTTGATATTCATTCCACAAAAGCAGCTCAGTACGGATTCTGCATGGATATAGGCGATGGCAGAAAGCTGACCTGCTGTGGCGATGAACCTTATAATTCTTGTGAAGAAAAGTATGCTAAGGATAGCGAGTGGTTACTGCATGAGACGTTTTGCCTTTATTCGCAGCGTGACATCTTCGACCCTTACGAAAAACATCATTCCACGGTGAAAGATGCTTGTGAACTGGCTGAGAAACTAAGGGTTAAAAATCTCTTGCTTTATCATACGGAAGATCGAAATATCACTAAGAGAAAAGTAATGTATCAGGAAGAAGGGGCTAAGTACTATAACGGAAATCTGCTTATTCCTGATGATTTGGAGGTAATAGAGCTGTGAATTCTGATTTATAATAACAGCCGGAAAGCTAACAACTTTCCGGTTTTTTTTGCTCCCGCAAATGTGTCTGAATTCTTAATTCTGAGTCCGAATATTGCTTTTCGGGACAGGTTGTGGTATACTGTAGTCGCTGAAGCGGATTTCCGAAACAGGAGGTAAAAATGAAAGAAGTAACAGGAAATCTGCAAGTAAAAAACGGCAAGTACTATGTGCT
>JAIKWY010000027.1 GCA_024684395.1 Oscillospiraceae bacterium | reverse complement strand
GAATGGCATCCTGCAAGAAAATGAAGAAAAGCTGGTATTTCAAGCGGACGGAAAAGTGATCTTTGGGGATATTATGTTCGATTGTGGCGAAGATCCGCACTATTTCTGCATTGACCAGAGGAGCATTTCCCATTCTTTTGTCTGTCAGCGCCGACCATACATATTCCAATTCACCACTTTTGGCATCGCAGAAATAGTGCGGATCTTCGCCACAATCGAACATAATATCCCCAAAGATCACTTTTCCGTCCGCTTGAAATACCAGCTTTTCTTCATTTTCTTGCAGGATGCCATTCTCATCAGGTTCTATTTTGTACATTTTCAGTTTTGCAAGCTGAATGTATTCGCTTTCATCGTATTCTTCAAAATACTCATCGCCGTTGTCATCCGTTTCGTCAGATATCTCATCCTCATATTTCGCCTCGGCTTCTGCAAAGGCTTCTTCCGGATCATCAGTATCCGGAATATAACTGAAAGATATTAAATATGTATTCATCAATATTCTCCTCTCAAAAACAATGTGGAAAAAGCACCTATTCATTTCTGAACAGATGCTTTGTCAAAAAATGAAATCATAGAAGTTAGGTTCTTAGTAGTGCCATGTTCATGTCCAACTGTCCCCGATTATATTGCTGATATATGGATCAGCACCATACCGTCCTTCGAGATACTGCTTGTCATATGCTGCCGTATTCTTGATGCGGGTATGATCCTCCTGCCGGATGTCGCAGAGCGAATAGATCTGACTCTGATGCTGCGCACCTTCCGCCGCAAACCAGATTTCATCCCGACGAAAGACGGTATTCTTCATGGTACTCATGTCGTGTGACGTAAACAGAAGCTGCGCACCGTGCTGATTGACAGCCGGATTCTTGAACAGCATGATGATATACCGCAGCAGCTTGGGATGCAGCTTGGCATCCAGCTCGTCAATGACAATCAGCCTGCCTTCCCGCAGTGCAAGCAGCAGCACCGGCAAAGCGGAGATCAGCTTCTTGGTGCCATCAGATTCATCCGAGAACGGCAGCTCAAACATCTCACCACCGATCGTTCGCTGGGTATAGAGCGTGTGCATTTCTTCATCAAACCGGTAACCGGTCAGATCCACACCCATGTCATTCAATGCACGCACAATAGACTTCTCCATACTACCTTGTGTAAGCAAGATCTGTGCTTCCGTGATGGGATTGGCGTAATTCTGTATGATACAGGATTCAAACCATTCCTGCACTTCCACAATGACCGGAATGCTGTAATTGATCGCCAGAAAAGACAGGTAGGGCATCTTGGGATTGACCTCCCGGTTGATGGAAGCCTTGCTGATGCTCTGACCGAGTTCGATCTTCTGCCCGTCACGCTCGAAAACAGTGCCGGTTTTTCTGCCGCCGATATTCTTCCAGTACAGCGCCTCATAGACGATCTCGTCCTTCAGGGAAAGATAATACTGGTATTCCTTACCCTTGATCCGAAAAAACACCTGAAATGCCGTCTGTTCGTTCCGGGATTCCTTATCCAGAAGAAACGGTTCCCGTGCAGCCTGCTGCTGCAAAATAATTGGATTCCGTGTCTTTTCCAGACCAACAATGGGCTTGACAACAAGCGATACCAGACAGGCAAATGCCTCCAACAGGTTGGACTTACCGCCGCCGTTCGGTCCGTATAGTACGCCGACCGGCAGCAGATCACTGCCCTTTGGTACAGTCAGCAGCGTATCCGCAAATTCCGGCAGCGATTCTGCCTGAAAATCAAAGGTTGTTTCATCCCGATAGGACTTGAAATTCTCAAATGAAAACTGACAAAGCATGTTACGCACCTCCCTCTGCCTATAATCATACCCAATTTCATTGAGGATGTCAAGCGTAAAATGTCGATTTGGAAAAATTATTTCTTATCGCTGATTTAAAACGCCGTTTTGAGCATTTTATACCATAACAAGGAATGCGCACTTCTTCTGCTTCAACCTCCTTTGCTACTGTTCCGCCACTTCCATATTAAAAAGTGCTTCTATTATTCTGATATGAATCAGCATTTCGACATAAACAGACTTGACAAAAAGCTGAAAATATGGTATCATTAGTTCGTAGAAAACGAAACTGTGGAGGTGCGGCAATGATTATTCTTGACGTTAGTCTGAAAGCCATTTATGGATTCGATGATTTTCACATCAGTTTTACCTACCCGAAGCGAATTGTGGGCTCCATGATCGAGGATGAGTTTCTGGAAGGCAGAGAGCGTTTCCGCTACAAAAAAGCTGTTATCCTGATGGGATCGAATGCCACAGGCAAGACCAGT
>JAIKWY010000006.1 GCA_024684395.1 Oscillospiraceae bacterium | reverse complement strand
GAGGGTTACATCGTCCATATCGACGAGAACGAGCTAAAACGGCTCACTGTACTTGCGAATAATATCGCCAACAATATCAACCAAATTGCCCACCGAGCAAATGTCACTAACAAAGTTTACAAGGAAGATATTGAGGAGATCAAGGAGCTTGGAGATAAACTCTGGCGTCCGTTGTTATTCCTGCAAACGAAGGTTGCTCATTTGAAGCATTGAGCGGAATATGGAAATCGCCATCTGGATAATTCCCGACGGCGATGAAATACGATATGTACGCTATGAACTGGACAGGCGTTTCAAATTGCTGCGCACTGCACAAGAATGGTTACAGATTCTCCGCAAAGCTGGACTCTTGCGTAATTATGGTATATACTGTATCTACAATATTGATTTGGAGGTACACAGTTATGTTAAAAACACCTGAATTGGCAATGCCGAAATCGAACAAAGTCACTACCGTATGCAACGGCAGGCGTGAGGTCTGGACGGACTACGAGGAAGCGGAAGCCTATTTCCTTGAACTTATGATGTCCACAGACGGTGAGGAGCATGAAAGAGTAGAGTGCGTATATGTCCAACTGCTTCATGGGTTGGAGGAATGTAGTGACGAGGACGAATAAAGTAAGAGAGCGAGTTGTCAGAAACGGCAGCTCGCTCTTTCATTTTCAATCATGCGATCAAGTATTCTGGGATACATTTTAGAACATATTTTTCATTGTGGTTATCCCGCTGACACACCACAAAAACAGCGGCTATACAGAACTTAAGGTTCTTGGCGTATATCTTTCCCCCGCCGCAGGCGGGGGAAAGATATACAACGCTCAATTATCCTTTTGTTCACCGCATTTTTAGTTGGTGTGCTAAAGGGATAGTCATATTTTTCATTATAAAGCAAGATACCTGCTGTTTTTTCCCAATAGTCGTTTTCCAACGAATACAAATAAAAAACTAATTAGCAAAGCAATAATTGCATTTATCGGAAATATAATCATTTCAGAATAATGAGGTATATGATTAAGAACTGACATAATTGCAATATGAGAAAAATATATGCCAAATGAGCATTCTCCCAATAAATATAACGGTTTTATTTCTCTATATTTTTCTGATTCAATAATATTATAAACTATAATCATAAAGATGCAACCTGTTAATACGGATGATAGTTTTAATTGTGTTCCGCAGTTTTGATTTCCCATTAAATAATACCAATACCCCTCTGCAATCTGCAAAATCAGAGATATTACAAGTGCTATATATAGCTTTGCGTTGGCATAATTAATGTTTAATAAACCATTCCCAAGCAAATATCCTAAATAGAAATATGAAAACCAACCTAAACAGGATACACTCATTATCAAACTAATGTATTTGTTTATTTCATACCCAGCTACTTGCGGAAGCAATCTCATAACTATTATTTCCAACGGAGAAATAGCAAAACCTAAATACTTGAACTTTGATTTTGCTAATTTATCTATCATAGGAATTAAAAGAGTGAATTCACAGTAAACAAAAATATAGTACATCATAGCAGCGGAACTGCCCGTTATTGATTTCTTAATAAATTCAATAGGTATTTGAACGGGGGTATTATAGGTATGAAGAACTACATAGATCAATGTCCATATTAAATACGGGATAGCAACTTTCTTTATTCGTTTCCACGGCTTCCATTTATCGGCATTTGATAATACTCCGCTTAAAAAAAGAAATAAGCCCACTGAAAAATTTAAGAATGGTCTACATATTACTTGAGGTACCCCTATTGGTGTGTTGTGAATAAATACAACTGCTATAATAGCAATTCCACGTAAAATCTGAATAATATAGCTCTTCTTGTTGGTTATCAACATATATTTCGTCCTTTCAAAAACAAAAAACCTTAAAGGATATAGTTATCCTTTAAGGTTCGATAAAAATATATAAAAATGCAAATGCGTAAAACTATGCCTTACTTGCTTGCTTGAATCGTATTGCATAATCATACGCTTGTCAACCCCTTTTGCATGATTAGTTGTAAACTTTTAATGAACAATGCCTGCAACTACTTTACTTTATATTTTACCACTTTGTGGGCAGCTTGTCAAGCAGTTTGGAGCGAATTTTGGAGGATTTCAAGGAACGGAAAAGGATTTCGGGGGGCAGGTTTCCTTATATTCACATTAAAAAACAGGAAGATACCTCGAAATGAAGTATCTTCCTGTGAAGTGTTATAGCCCGCTGTATAGGTCTTTCATATTAGTTCTTAGAAAACTTCTATATGAGTACCTATCTAAGTCCGCAGGGAGTTTGTTTTATTCGTCTGTTCTGCTTCCAAGATACCCCACCGGGTCGATCAGCGTGTCCCCCTGCCGCACCTCAAAATGCAGATGGCTCGGCAGGGCGCTTTCGATCTCCGCAGTCGTTCCGACGGAGCCGATCGGGTCGTTGGGATCGACCTTGTCGCCCTCCGTGACCGCAAGTCCGGGCGCTAATCCGCAATATTTCGAGAAATACCCATTCTGGTGGTCAACCGTGATGCAGATGCCCCAGAGCGCATTTTCCTCGATGTCGGTGACAATGCCCGGCTCGATCGGGTATACCGGATCGCCGGGAGATGCGGCAATATCCGTGCCGTTATGCGTCTGCCAGACACCGGTCGTGGCGGATTTTACCAGCTCACCGTTGGAAAATGGCTGGATGATCTCGCCGTTGCAGGGCATCCTGGATGGGATGACGACTGCCTTGGCAGGGGCAGCCGCCTGTTCTGCAACGGGCTGTGTTGCTGCTTCTGTGACCGTCTCGGTGCGGGTCTCTGTGGGCTTGATGACAGGATAGGTCGCCTTCGTCGCCGCTGTGGTCTGGCGGGGCGCCGTTGTCACGGGCAGATCCGTCTCCCGTGGCACGCCCGTCTCCGGGACGGCAGCGGCGATCCGGCTGTTCATGTCCGTGATGGAGTCGATCTCCAGCGTGATGTCCCGTGCCGTCTGTGTATAAGCGAACCAGCAGGATGCGCCGATCATCGCCGTACATAGCAGCATCACGAGAAAAAAGCTGAGCTTTTGCGAGCGTTTGGACGTTTCTTTACTGTACATGTTTTTCAAGTTCAACACCTCCGCTCTTAGGATGGGCGGTTCTGCGCCATTTATGCAGGGGCTTGCAAAAAATCCTGAAATCATGTATAATAGGAGTATTGACGGAAAGTAAGGAGTGATCGTATGCCATACCAGATCCGCCCCATGCGTCCGGACGAATATCCGCTGCTGGACGATTTTTTATATGAAGCCATTTTCCTCCCGGAGGGCGTGGAGCCGCCGCCGAGAGACATCATCCTCGACCCGGCATTGCAGGTCTATGTGCAGGGCTTTGGCACGGCGCCTGCCGACCGCTGTCTCTGTGCGGAGGCAGACGGCAAGGTCGTCGGCGCAGTCTGGATCCGGCTGATGGATGACTATGGTCATTTATATGCAGATACGCCATCTCTGGCGATCTCGCTCTACCCGGACTACCGTGCGCAGGGCATCGGCACGGCGCTCATGCAGGCG
This sequence comes from Oscillospiraceae bacterium, assembly GCA_024684395.1. Classification (GTDB taxonomy): domain Bacteria; phylum Bacillota; class Clostridia; order Oscillospirales; family Ruminococcaceae; genus UBA3855. The sequence continues at coordinate 7,403 of JAIKWY010000006.1, read as the reverse complement.
ATGCTCGGACTGGCAGCGCATGACGGCTTCCCGCAGATCTCGCTGTCCGTCCAGAAGGAAAACTACGCCGTCCGTATGTATCAAAAGGTCGGCTTTCAGACAGTCCGGGAGACGGATGAGGAATACCTCATGCTCTGGCGGGCACAGAAAGGATGTTGAATTTTGCAGAAGCTCCTGCGTTTTTTGAAGCCCTATGTCCCGTATCTGATCTTCGGACCGCTGTTCAAGCTGTTGGAGGCGATCTTTGAGCTGATCGTTCCGGCAGTGATGGCGAAGATCATCGACAACGGCATCGGCGGGCATGATATTACCTATATCTGGAAAATGATCGGCGTGATCGTGGTGCTCGGCATGTGCGGGCTCGGCTTTGCGCTGACATGTCAGTATTTAGCGGCACGATGCGCTTTCGGCTACGGCACCGACCTCCGGGCAGCGCTGTTCCGGCACATCCAGACGCTCTCCCAGACGGAGCTCGACAAGCTCGGCAGCTCGACCCTCATCAACCGCATCACCAACGATGTTACGGCATCGCAGAGCGGCGTGAACATGTTTATCCGCCTTGCCTCCCGTGCGCCTTTTCTGGTGGTGGGTGCGATCGTGATGGCGCTGCTCATCGACTGGCAGCTCTCGCTCATCTTCCTCATCATAGCGCCGATCGTGGGATTTCTGCTGTACTTTGTCATGCACAGAACGATCCCGATGTACGGCGCCAACCAGAAGCGTCTTGACCGCATCGCACGGCGCACCGGGGAAAACCTTGACGGCGTGCGGGTCATCCGTGCCTTTGCAAGGCAGAAGCAGGAGGACGAGCGCTTTGCGGAGGACTGTGCCGAGCTCGAACGCAGTATGCTGGCGGCGGGGCGCATCTCCGCCGTGCTCAATCCGCTGACGTTTCTGATCCTGAATCTCGGCATCGTGGCGGTGCTGTGGTTCGGCGGCGGCCATGTGGACACCGGACGGCTGTCCCAGGGCGACCTGACGGCCTTTGCCAACTACATGACACAGATCCTGCTGGCGATGGTACAGCTTGCCAATCTGATACAGATCCTGACGAAGGCACAGGCGTCCTCGCTGCGCATCGCAGAAGTGCTGGAGACCCGGAGCTCCATGCAGGACGGCACAGAAATGCCCGATACGGCATCAGAGGAAGCCATCTGCTTCGAGCATGTGACCTTCGGCTATCCGGGGGCAGGCGATGCGGCACTGGAGGACATCAGCTTCACGCTGCAAAAAGGGCAGACCCTCGGGCTGATCGGCGGCACTGGCTCCGGCAAATCGACCGTTGCGGCGCTCATCACCCGCAGCTATGACCCGACCGAGGGCACCGTCCGGGTGTTCGGCAAGGATGTCCGCAGCTACAAGGGAACGGCGCTGCACCGCTGCATCGGCACCGTGCCGCAGAAGGCGGTGCTGTTCACGGGAACGATCGCCGAAAACCTGCGCTGGGCGGATGCCGATGCCGATGAGCAGACCATACGGGCGGCGCTCGAAACGGCACAGGCGGCAGAGTTCGTGGATGCGATGCAGTACGGGCTCGAAACGCACCTTGTACAGGGCGGACGCAATCTCTCCGGCGGTCAGAAGCAGCGCCTGACGATCGCACGGGCACTCACCGGCAAGCCCGCCATGCTCATCCTCGATGACAGCATGAGCGCCCTCGACTATGCGACCGATGCCGCACTCCGCAAGGCGCTTGCCGAGCGGCAGGGGATGACGACGGTCGTCATCTCGCAGCGTGCGACCTCACTGATGCACGCCGATCTGATCCTCGTGCTCGAGGACGGCAGATGTGTCGGACAGGGGACGCATCAGGAACTGCTCAAAACATGCGACGTTTACAGAGAAATCTATGAAGCCTCCGCCAAATAACCTAAGATGCGGGTGCAGGGCGGTCACCGCCCTGCCGAGGAGGGTTTAGGGAGGGCGAGCAGCCCTCCCTGAGTCGGCGTCAGCCGACAATAATCCTAAAAGGAGTAGCAATCAATGGACAATCAGACAAAAGCCATGCAGGCAGTGACCCACACGCCTGCGTATGTACTGGACGAAGCACAGCTCGTGCGGAATTTAGAGATTTTGCAAGGCGTGCAGCAGCGCACCGGCTGCAAGATCTTGCTGGCGCAGAAGGCGTTCTCGATGTTCGCCGTCTATCCGCTGTGTGCGCAGTATTTGGCCGGAACGACCGCAAGCGGCTTGTATGAAGCACGGCTCGGACATGAGGAATTCCCGGGCGAGGTGCATGTCTTCGAGCCGGCGTATAAACCGGACGAATTTGACGAGATCCTGCAATATGCCGACCATATCTACTTCAACTCCCTGCGGCAGCTCATGCAGTTCAAAGACCGCTGCACGGGCAAGAGCATCGGGCTGCGCGTCAACCCGGAATGCTCCACGCAGGACGAGCCGATCTATGACCCCTGTGCGCCCGGTTCCCGGCTCGGGGTGCGGGCGGCAGACCTCCCGGACGGCATCCCGGACGGCGTGGAGGGGCTGCATTTCCACACGCTCTGTGAGCAGGGCGCCGATGCCCTCGAGACCACGCTCAGAGCTGTGGAGGAGAAATTCGGCAGCGATCTGCACCGCATGAAGTGGGTCAACTTCGGCGGCGGCCATCACATCACCAAGCCCGGCTACGACATCCCGCTGCTCGAACGGCTCATCAGGCATGTGCAGGAGACCTATGACGTAGATGTCTACCTCGAACCCGGCGAGGCCATCGCGCTGAATGCGGGCTACCTCGTGACCGAGGTCATGGATCTTGTCGAAAATGATCTGCACATCGCCATTTTAGATGCTTCCGCTGCCTGTCATATGCCCGATGTGCTCGAGATGCCCTACCGTCCGCCGCTGTACCAAAGCGGACAGCCGGGCGAGAAAGCGCACACCTACCGCCTGAGCTCCCGCACCTGTCTGGCGGGCGACATCATCGGGGATTACAGCTTCGATGCGCCGCTTTCCATCGGGGACAGGCTCTGCTTCGAGGATATGGCGATCTATTCGATGGTGAAGAACAACACCTTCAACGGCATGCCGCTGCCGGACATCGGGATTTTGCATCCAGACGGCAGCTATGCGGTGGTCAAGCGCTTCGGCTATTCTGATTTCAAGGAGAGACTGTCATGACAACACCCAAGGAACAGGGCTTCCGGATGCCCGGAGAATTTGCGCCCCACGATGCCACCATCATGATCTTCCCGGAGCGCCCCGGCTCGTGGCCGTATGACGCCAAGCCCGCCATGCCGTCCTTTGTGCAGATCTGGCAGAGCATTCTGGCGGATGAAAAGCTGTATCTTGTGTGCAGCGAGGGCGCTTTGGCTAAATGCAAGACCGTTCTGCAAGATGCCGGCATCCTCGATCAAACGACCGTCCTGACCATCCCGCAGAATGACGCATGGGCTCGGGATACCTGCCCGACCTTTGTCATTCGCCCGGAGACGGAGGATGTGTCCGGCGTGGACTGGCGCTTCAATGCCTGGGGCGGCGACTTTGACGGGCTCTATGCCGATTATGCCGAGGACAATGCGCTTGCGTCCGTGCTCTGCCATACTTTAGGCTATGGGCGGTTCGATGCACAGCATTTTGTCCTCGAAGGCGGCTCCGTCCATAGTGACGGTGAGGGCACGCTCCTTGTGACAGAGGCGTGTCTGCTGTCCCAAGGCAGGAACCCGCAGCTCACCCGGGAGGAGATCGGGGAGACGCTGTGCAATTACCTCGGCGCAGAAAAAGTCCTCTGGCTGCCGCGCGGCATCTACAACGACGAGACCAATGAACATGTGGACAATGTCTGCGCCTTCCTGCGCCCCGGCGAGGTGGTGCTGGCGTGGACGGACGACGAGAATGACCCGCAGTATGCCATGAGTGCGGCAGATCTTGCCTATCTCGAAGGTGTGACCGATGCGAAGGGCAGAAAGCTGACGATCCGCAAGCTCCCCATCCCGGCGCATCCGGTCTGCATCACGCAGCATGACCTTGAAGGCTATACCTTTGCCCCCGGCGAGGATGAGCGTGAGGTCGGCGAGCGGCTGGCGGCGTCCTATGTCAATTTCTACTTCACGAACCACTCGATCTTGCTGCCGCAGTTCGGCGGTGAGAATGCGGAGAGCGATGCCCTCGCCGTGAAGCTGATGCAAGAGTGGTGTCCCGAGCGCAAAGTCATCCCCATCCCCGCAAGAGAACTGATCGTCGGCGGCGGGAATATCCACTGTCTGACGCAGCAAGTACCAAGAGTGCCTTTGCGTTGAATCGCCTCCAGCGCATAAAGAAAAGCAGGTGCAGGGGGCGCAGCCCCCTGCGAAAAAAAGCCCCCTCCTTGGGGAGGGGGTTGGGGGTGGGGGGAGAAAGGATGCTTTTCCTCTTTTCTGAACTTGCAGAATTGCTTTCCGAACAGGGCACCACTCCCCTTGCATTTCCCCCGCATCTATGCTATAATGAATGCAAGCATTCATTATGAATGATGCCCTTGCAGATCCGCAGATCACAGATCTGCTCCATGCATATCGGGCAATTATAGCACAACGCTTCGCTTATATGCTATAATGAATCGCAGACCCAAGTCCCATGACATAAAGGAGCGATGCCTATGCCGCCGCCAGGTGGAAGACTCGGACCGGGCTTTCTGTCCGAGGAAGAACTGAAAAACAAGCCGAAGGTCACAAAAGCCCTGCTGCTGCGGATCTTCTCCTATTTAAAGCCCTATTGGAAGCAGATGGCACTTGTCCTGCTTGCCATCCTGCTCTCCGCCGTGCTGTCGCTGGCACCCTCCGTGCTGACCGGCAACATCGTCGATGAAGGTCTCATCGGGCGGGATCTGAACAAGCTGATCTTCTACATCGTGCTGTCATTCGGGGTGACGCTGCTGGCGAACCTCATCGGCATTCTCCAGAGCTATCTCAATACCTGGATCGCCCAGCATATCACCTATGACATGCGCAATGCGATGTACCTCCATCTGCAAAAGATGTCGCAGCGGTTCTTCACCTCGAACAATCAGGGCGACATCATCACCCGCATGACGAGCGATATTTCCGGTGTGCAGCAGGTCATCACCAGCACGCTGACGAGTATCCTTTCCAACTCCATCACACTGATCGTGGCGCTCGTCATCATGTTCCGGGAAAACTGGCTGCTGGCACTGGTGGGCGTTGCCATCGTGCCGCTGTTCACCATCCCGACACGCAGCGCCGGCAAGACCCGCTGGTCGATCACCAAGGAATCGCAGGCGTGCAGCGATGAGATCAACGGCATCCTCAACGAGACCATGTCCGTCAGCGGACAGCTTCTCGTCAAGCTCTTCGGCATGGAGCAGCGGGAATATGACCGCTACGAGGAAGTCAACCGGAAGATGATCAAGCTCAACATCCGTGAGAGCATGGCAGGTCGCTGGTTCTTCATGGTGCTGAGCACCTTCACGAACATCGGACCGATGCTGATCTACCTCGTGGGCGGCATCATCATGATGCACTATGACGAGACCGTCACCGTCGGTCAGATCACCGTGCTCGTGGCGCTGCTCGGCAGGATGTACGGCCCGGTCAACCAGCTGCTGAACATCCAGGTGGACTGGATCCGCTCGATGGCGCTGTTTACACGCATTTTCGAGTACTATGACATGCCCGTGGAGATCGAGAACGCCCCCGATGCCATCACGCCCGAGAGCGTGAGCGGCGAGGTGGAGTTCCGCCATGTCCGCTTCCACTATGATCCGGAGCGTGAGATCCTCAAGGACATCAGCTTCTGGCTCGACAAGGGGCGCTGCATCGCCATCGTCGGTCCGTCCGGCTCCGGCAAGAGCACGCTCATCAACCTCATCCCCCGCCTGTATGACGTGGTGGACGGCGAGGTGCTGTTTGACGGCACGGACGTCCGCCAGCTCGATCTGGCATTCCTGCGGAAGAACATCGGCATCGTGAGCCAGGAGACCTACCTCTTCAACGGCACTATCCGTGAGAACCTGCTCTATGCCAAGCCCGATGCCACCGAGGACGAGCTCATCGAAGCCTGCAAGCAGGCGAATATCTACGACTTTATCTCCTCGCAGGAGACGGGGCTCGACACCGTTGTCGGCAACCGGGGTCTGAAGCTCTCCGGCGGCGAGAAGCAGCGCATCTCCATCGCACGCATTTTGCTGAAGGATCCGGCGCTGATGATCTTCGACGAGGCGACCTCGGCGCTCGATTCCATCTCCGAGCAGAAGATCCAGGATGCCATCGAGCCGCTGATCGAGACCCGCACGAGCATCCTGATCGCACACCGGCTTTCCACCATCCTTGCAGCGGACGAGATCCTTGTCATCTGCGACGGTGAGATCGCCGAGCGTGGCAGGCATGAGGAACTGGTCGGCAAGGGCGGCGTGTATACGCAGCTCTATGAGACGCAGTTCAGCCGTGCCACCGTAACTGCTGCCGCTGAGCAGCAGAGCTATTCCGAGGGAGAGAGCGATGCTTCCTGACGGAGGATCGCTTTGCAGAAAGGAGAACAGCATGAGATACATCACCGTTTCCGCCGTCCAGATGCAGTGCAGCCCGGATGTCGGAGAGAGCATCGCACGGGCAGAGCGCCTTGTGCGGGAAGCTGCCGCAGAGGGGGCGCAGGTCATTCTGCTGCCGGAGCTGTTTGAGCGGCAGTATTTCTGTCAGGAGCGGCGCTATGATTACTACCGGTTTGCCAAGCCCGTGCAGGAAAATGACGCCGTAAAGCACTTTACAAATATCGCCAAGGAGCTGCATGTGGTCATGCCCGTCAGCTTTTACGAGAAGGACGGCAACCGCCTGTTCAACACGGTCGCCGCGATCGACGCAGACGGGGAGATCCTTGGCATTTACCGCAAGACGCACATCCCGGATGATCATTATTATCAGGAGAAGTTCTACTTCACCCCCGGCGACACGGGATTCCGGACATGGCAGACGAAATACGGCTGCATCGGCGTGGGCATCTGCTGGGATCAGTGGTTCCCGGAGACCGCCCGCTCGCTGGCGCTGAACGGGGCAGAGCTGCTGTTCTATCCGACCGCCATCGGCTCGGAGCCGATCCTCGACTGCGATTCCATGCCGCACTGGCAGCGGACGATGCAGGGACATGCGGCAGCGAATGTGATGCCCGTGATCGCTGCGAACCGCTACGGTCTGGAGGAGGTCAAGCCCTGCACGGAGAACGGCGGGCAGACCTCGGCGCTGAACTTCTACGGCTCGTCCTTCATCACGGACGAGACCGGCGGCATCCTCCAGCAGGCGGAGCGCACCGGCGATGCGGTGCTGACAGCGGCGTTCGACCTCGACGCACTGGCACAGGCAAGGCTCGAATGGGGGCTGTTCCGTGACAGACGACCGGAGTGCTATCGAATTATCACAGAGAAATAAGATCGTTTTTTTGCTCAAGCTTTTTTTTCGTAAAAAAAGCTTGCAGGG